>NZ_JAULSE010000012.1:0-213148 GCF_030518245.1 Rhizobium sp. CBN3 | reverse complement strand
GACCACATAAATGTCGTTGCCGGCGCCGCCGTTCAGCGTGTCGTTGCCGATTCCGCCGTCAAGCGTGTCGTTGCCGGCGCCGCCGGTGATCGTGTTGACGAGCGTATTGCCGGTGCCGATGAAGCTGGCGGATCCGGTATATTGCAGGTTCTCGACATTGGTGCCGAGCGTATAGCTTGAAAGCGCCGTCTTGATCAGATCGGTGCCTGCATTCAGCCCTTCGGTGACCACGTCGCCAAGGTTATCGACAATATAGGTGTCGTTGCCCGCTCCGCCGATCAAGCTGTCCGCACCGGCCTTCCCGTCCAGGATGTCGGCACCTGCCCCGCCATTGATCGTGTTGGTGAAGCTATTGCCTGTCCCGATAAAAGTTCCCGTGCCGATATAGGTGAGGTTCTCAACATCGGTCCCAAGCGTATAGCTTGCCAAGGTCGTGCGAACCGTGTCGGTCCCTGCATTGGCCCCTTCGGTGACCACGTCGAAAGCATTGTCGACGATATAGGTGTCGTCGCCCGCACCGCCGATCAAGGTGTCCGCACCGACCCCACCATTCAACGTGTCGTTGCCAGCGCCGCCGGTGATCGTGTTGGCGAGCGCGTTGCCGGTGCCGGTGAAGCTGGCGGATCCCGTATAGGTCAGATTCTCGACGTTGTTGCTGAGGGTATAGCTTGAAATCGCCGTCTGGACTGTGTCCGTGCCCTTGTTCGCGCTCTCAATCACCAAATCGAGACTAGCGTCGACCACATAGAGGTCGTTGCCGGCACCGCCGATCAGCGTGTCGTTGCCGGCGCCGCCATCCAGCGTGTCGTTGCCGGAGCCGCCGGTGATCGTGTTGGCGAGGCCGCTTCCAGTGCCGGTAAAAGCGCCGGTGCCGATGAAGGTCAGGTTTTCGACATTGGCAATATTGGTCAAGGCATAAGAAGAAAGTGCCGTCTTGATCAGATCGGTCCCTTCATTCAGCCCTTCGGTGACCACGTCGGCTAGGACATCAACAATATAGGTGTCGTTGCCCGTTCCGCCGATCAATGTGTCGTTGCCGGAAAGGCCGTTAAGGGTGTCATTGCCGGCGTTGCCCCAGAGGGTATTGTCCGCCTCGTTGCCTGTGATCGAATCATTGCCGGAGCCGGCCTTAACGTTCTCAATCAACGACGCCGTATTGCCTTCATGAAGAAGGGCGTTGAAAATGTTGCCGCGGGCATAGCCGTTATTCGGACCTCCACCCAGGTAGGACAACTGTCCTTGAGAAAAAACCGAGTACCCGCCTGCTCGCAAGTCGATCTTGAGGGCGGTGGTATAAGCGCTCAAATCATAAGTATCGATACCGCCGCCATCCCAGATCGTAGCGAAGATGCGGTTGGCAGCGGGCGTGATGGCTGCGACGCCGTTGACATAGGTGATGCCCTGGTTCGGGTTCCACTTATAGACTGTATCGCCGCTATTCGTGGTGTAGTCGGCACCATACATTTCCTGCAGGGCGGCGATGTCGAGCATCATGAAGGTTTGTGGCGCGCCATCATGCTCGTACTTGGCCCCGCTCTCATTATCTCCAATAAATGTGTGGTAGGTCATGATCGTGTATTCAAGCGAGTCGTAGGCACTCGGAACGACCGTTACCCCTTGGTGAGCATGTTTCAGTCCGAGAGCGTGACCCAGCTCGTGCGCCAAGGTTTGGCCCGCATAGTTGCCGAACCTGGGGAAGCGATAATCATCTTCGGTGCCAGCATATCCCGTCCCGAACCAGATATCCCCACCCCGCCCGTCAACAGCTGGTAAATAGGCCCCTGCCGTATCCAGATAGGGGTCCGAGGTTTGAGCGAACCGCACGGTTGCTGTACCCGCGCTTCCGGCCTCGAAGTTGGCGTTCGTGAACCCCTCGACGGAAAAGCCGTCATTTGCCGCACTCCCGTAGGACTGCTCCATAAAGAACAAGGCGAGAGACTTCTGCTGCGATGATATTGGAGTGAAGGAATAGTATTTTTCATAGTATATATCGAAGCCATCATCGGCATACGACGACGAGGTCGTGGGAAACGCATAGGTTATCGTTCCGTCCCAGGCAGTGCCGCTGAAGAGCCCGTCAACTTTCTGATCCCCAGTCGAAATGACGCTCTTCGTCGAAGTAATGAGGTCCGTCATAAAATCCCCGTTTGCCTATTCCATTTCGGCCGCGCCTAACGCCGATTTCCTCTGCTTCATTTGGGGAGGAAATTCAACTAAAAGCTTTATTTCTGTTCAAGAAGGTTTGTGATCTTGGCGACCAGCGCTTATGAAGCGCTTTTTCCGCAACCTCTAACAAAGGCAAGAAGACATATTCCAGGATCCTGCGCTCTGCCGTCCGAACCTTCGCAATTGCTCGCATGACGGCACTTAAATTGAAGTTACGGTCATCTGCTGAAATTTAGTAAGTCTCCAGACTCATCGGGAAAACGAGGTCCGGATTTTTCGGCACCCCCGAACGTTGTCTCCGCCTGTCTTGCCGCGGGTCGGCTTCGCGGTTCCGATCTTTCGCAATTTTACTTGCGTGAGCGGATCGTTCCCTATCGAGTGGCGGATGTCGCAATTGCGGAGCTCGCTGCTATTGTATGCCGCACATGTAGCTCACCCCGCGGTATGGCACCATACGGACGGGTTGTGCTTCTCAAATGTTCGAGCTTGTGTGGCAAATAAGCAGCAAACTCGCTGTCGGAAGCGTAGGTTTCTTCAGGGCAACCCTCAAAGCCACGGGATGCTGCTTGTCAGAAGGCACGCCTCGTCTGCCGTTCGATGGGTGAAAGTCCGCGCTCTTCGCAAGACAATCAGCCTCGGCCAGGATCATTTACAGATACAGTCAAACGTCTGGACGTTTCGGTCGAAATAAGGCAGCCAGAACGATCTGTCTGATAGGGAGCTAACGTGGGGGAGATGGTACGGTTGGGGGGTCTCGAACCTCCGACCTCAGGTGCCACAAACCTGCGCTCTAACCAACTGAGCTACAACCGCATAAATCACGTTTGACGCGACGGGGGTCACATACGAGGACTTGACGATGAATTCAAGCCCCATTCCTCGTCAATATACAAAAAGGCTGGACGCGAGGTCCAGCCTTTTGTTTCCGGCAGGTCAAACCCGATCAGGCGACCTTGAAGGATGCAATGGCCTTTTCGGCGGCTTCCTTGGAGGGCTTTGCGAGCTTTTCGGCAACCTGCTTGGTGGTTTCCTGCATCGACTTCGCCTGATCGACGGCGAGTTCGGCCTGCTTGCGCAGGAACGAGGTCTGCAGCTCGACGAATTCGGCGACGGACTTGACGCCGAGCAGTGCTTCCATGTGCGAGAGCGAGGTTTCGGCGTTGACGCGCAGTACGTCGATCGCCTTCAGGCCGATCTCGACGGTGCCGGCCTGGGCCGTCTGGACGGTGGCTTCGAGCGTCTTGCCGGCTTCTTCGCCAGCGGTCTTCAGCTTGGCATAGGCGTCTTTCGACTGCTGGGCGCCCTTTTCAGCGAATTCGCGGAAGGATTCAGCCAGCTTGGAGGGATCGAAAGAAGCGATTGAAAAAACGTCATCGGTCTTTATGGTAGCCATGGGTCGCATTCCTTTGGGCTAAGGCAGTTGCTGCCTGTGATCATCGAATGACGTCTATATAGAACATATAATTGTGCATTGCAACATAAATTGTGCGACGCACAAGTCGTTAACCCTTTCGGCTGAAAGCACCCCGCTGTTCTGGACCGGCATGCGACCTGCAGTTATTAATAAGCCGTTAATTTAGAAGGCCGACAGCGACAAGGTTTGATCATGCCCGCAGTCCAATACCCGTTCATCGATATCGCCGTGCATGCGCGGGTGCGGGAACGCTTTTCACGCGGCGAGGCAATGGTGCTGTTTTCGGCCGATCTTGCCCGACTGCTCTGGGCAAACGGCGCAGGTGCGGAGCTTTTCGGCCATTCGGCGGTCTACGACCTGCTCGACCAGGGAGCCGATCGCACCGACATCACCTTTCGGCAGCTGGAAACGGCGGCGCGTCAGCTCGCCGATGTCGGCGACAGCCGCAGCCTGATGATCCGCGTCGCCAAGGGCTTTCAGCGCGTGCAGGTGCAGGCGGCGGCCGAACTGATCCGGCTTTCATCGGGCGAGAAAGCCATTCTGTTTTCCGTGCCGGTGTCAGCAAGGCCGCTGACGGCGGGCGCTGCGGCGGCCCAGATGCTGCAGGGACTCGATGATCCCGACACGCATATGGCCGTAATCGGCGCCAATGGCGAGGTCATCGCGGCCTCGCCGGGCTTTGCCTCGCTCGCCATATCAGGCGAGACCGCAAAGGCCTTGATCAACCTTGCCGGCGCGCACCCCGACCGCCTGGTAAAGCGCCCGGTCGCCACCGGCAGGGGCTATCTTCCGGCCGCGGTCGGCAGGCTCAGCGACGAGCCGGCGCTCAATTTGCTTTTTGCCGTGGAAACCGCGATCGGTCATCTCGATCCGACCGACGCGCCCGTGCTCGACGCAGTCGATGCACCGCCGCAGGCGGCTGACGCGCCGGCGGGGGAAGAGGGCACGTCGTCATCCGAACTTCCTCCGCAAGGGGCGGCTGCGGCGACCGGCTTCGGCGCGATCGTCGATGCGGTCTCGGGGATCGAAGAGGTCGAGGAGACGCTGGAGGAGATCGCCGACGACCGGGAACATCCGGCCGAGGCAATTGCCACAACAGCAGAGGCGGCGGTTGCCGACGAGAATCCGGCCGCAGACGAAGCCCCGGAGAACGATGACGGCGCGACCGAGAGCCGCATGGATGAGGTCGACCAGCCCCCGGCGCCCCCCGTCGACGACGCAAGCAATTCCGCCGACGAGACAGCGGAAGCGACCGTGATGGCGGAGACACCCGCTGAAGCCGGCCAAATGCCGGTCGATGAAGCGCCGGAAGCCGTCCGCAAAGAGCCAGCCATCGCAACCACCGCAGCTATTGATGCGCCCCCTGCCCCGTCGCTTGCGCCCGAGCCCGGTTTTGTCTTCAGGCCGAACAGCCGCGCCACCCGCTTCGTCTGGAAGATCGATGCGGAAGGCCGGTTCAACGAAGTCAGCCACGAATTTGCCGAGGCCGTCGGTCCGCATGCATCGGCCATCACCGGAGCCGCCTTCAGCGATATCGCCGCTCTCTTCAATCTCGATCCCGACGGCAGGATTTCCGAGGCCCTTGCGCGCCGCGACACGTGGTCCGGCAAGACGATCCTCTGGCCTGTCGAAGGCACCAGCCTGGTCGTTCCGGTCGATCTCGCCGCACTGCCGACCTATACCCGCAACCGCGACTTCGACGGGTTCCGCGGCTTCGGCGTCGTCAGGCTTTCCGATGCGCAGGAGGATCCGCTGGCGCTCGGCCTGACGCTCGGCCCGAACGGCGTCGGCCATGATGCGGCAGGCCTCGGTCCCGCGGCCGACGCTGTCACCGAACCGGCACACGACATCGACGCCGCGCCCGAAGCGGCCCCGGCGGAAACGATCGCGGTGGACGCGATCGAGGACCACCCGCAGACCGAAGAGACGCCTTTCGAAGCGACCGGAGAAGAGGCCGGCTTCGCGCCGCCCGCCCGGGAGAGCGCCGCCGAAGAGATCCAGGAGAGCACCGGTGAAGCGCCGGCGGCCGATGCCGCAGACGAACCCCCGGCGCTTCGCATCGTGGAAACGCCCAATCGCCGTTCCACCGACAAGGTCGTGCAGCTTCACAGCACAGGCGCCGCATTGACGGCCGCCGAACAGGCGAACTTCCGCGAAATCGCCAAGCGCCTGGAAGCCTTCGGTGCCCGCAGGGAAGAGCCCGACGCCCCGCCGACGGGCACTACTGCTACGGAATCAGCATCCTTCGAAGAAAGAGCGGAAGCCATCACCGGCGAAACGCCCGCCGCCGATACGGCCGACGCCGCTTCGGTCGAGCAGACGGCGCCGCAGGAGGCAATCTTCGAGAACGCGGTCGACCCGCTGCGCGAAGACGCCGCTGAAGAACCCGACGCCATCGCCGAGGACGAGGCGACGGAAGGGCTTGAGGAGACGGTCAGCCAGATCGAGGTTCTCACAAGTTTCATCCCGCCGCGCGTGAAGATGGTTGACGGGCTTTCGGCCGGTACGGTCGACCAATTGCCCGTCGCGGTGCTTATCCATGTCGGCGATGCGCTGATCCATGCAAATCCCGAATTCATGCGGCTGACGGGCTACCACTCGCTCGACGCGCTGCGTGAGGTCGGCGGTATCGAAGCCCTGCTGCAGCGCCGCGAACTTGAGGAAAAGGCAGCCGGTTCCGGCACCATGATGCTCGTCAAGGCCGACGACACGCTGACGCCGGTGACTGCGCGGCTGCAATCGGTGCGCTGGCAAGATACCAATGCTCTGATGCTGGCGTTGATGCCGGTGGAAGGCAAGGAAGATGGCCGCGGCGACGGCAATCGGGCCGAAGCGCGTCCGGAGCGGATGGTCGAGAAGGTCGCCAAGCTTCAGGTCGAGGTCGAGGAATTGCGCTCGATCTTGGAAACGGCGACCGACGGCGTCGTCGTCATCGGCATCGAGGGCGATATCCGTTCGATGAACCGGTCGGCGAGCGCGCTGTTCAATTACGACGAGCAGGAGACGCGCGGCAAACCCTTCGTCATGCTGTTTGCCCATGAGAGCCAGAAAGCCGTCCTCGACTATCTGAACGGCCTTGCTGGCCACGGCGTGGCAAGCGTGCTGAACGACGGGCGCGAAGTGATCGGCCGCGAAGCCGGCGGCGGCTTCGTGCCGCTGTTCATGACGATGGGCCGGCTCACTTCCTCGAACGGCTATTGTGCCGTCATCCGCGATATCACCCAGTGGAAACGCACCGAGGATGAGCTGCGCAACGCCAAGGGCGCGGCCGAAACCGCCAACGCCCACAAGACCGATTTCCTCGCGCGCGTCAGCCATGAAATCCGCACCCCGCTCAACGCCATCATCGGCTTTTCCGACATGATGGCCGGCGAACGCTTCGGTCCGATCGGCCATCCCCGTTACATCGAATATGCCAACGATATCGGCCGCTCCGGCCGGCATGTCCTCGATATCGTCAACGATCTCCTCGACATTTCGAAGATCGAGGCGGGCGAGATGGATCTCGACTTCGCCGCCGTTGGCCTCAACGAGGCGGTCTCGGAGGCCGTCGCCCTCGTCCAGCCGCAGGCAAACGGCCAGCGCGTCATCATCCGCACGGCGCTGTCGCATTCGGTGCCCGAGGTCGTAGCGGATCTGCGCTCGATCAAGCAGATCGCGCTCAACATCCTGTCGAACGCCATCCGCTTTACCCCGTCGGGCGGACAGATCGTCGTTTCCACCTCCTACGAGGCGAATGGCAGCGTGGTGTTGAGGGTCCGCGATACCGGCATCGGCATGACGCGCGCCGAACTCGACCATGCGATGAAGCCGTTCCGCCAGGTCTCCTCGACACAGTCACGCCATCGCGGCGACGGCACTGGGCTCGGCCTGCCGCTGACCAAGGCGATGGTGGATGCCAACCGGGCGACATTCTCGATCAATTCGGCGCCGAACGAAGGCACGCTCGTCGAGATCACCTTCCCGTCGCAGCGCGTGCTTGCTGGTTGATCTCTATCGACGGGGCGGAGCCACCAGAACGCTGCGCGGCAGCAAAAAAAAGGCAGCCAGAGGCTGCCTTCAAATGGGTGCTGTTCAACAAGAGCTCAGTCGATCAACGTCATGTTTCGTAAGCCCGGAGGCTTCAGGCCGCCTCGTTCATGTGCGGCCCCCAAGTTGTTTCACCTTTGACAAAGGTTTCTTAACGAAAGGTTTCGAGGACAAGGGATTGCTGAATGGTGAAAGCTTGTGGTTTACGATTGCTTATCAGTCCCTCAGTTCGCTCAAATCAGCGAAGAGCCGCAGCGCTTCGGGATTGGCGAGCGCCTCCTGGTTTTTCACCGGCCTGCCGTGCACGACCTCGCGCACCGCAAGCTCGACGATCTTGCCGGATTTGGTGCGGGGTATATCGGCTACCGCGATGATCTTTGCCGGCACGTGGCGCGGCGAGGCGCCGGTGCGAATACGCGTCTTGATCGCCTTGATGAGATCCTCGGTCAGCGTCACACCAGGCGCAAGGCGGACGAAGAGGATGACACGCACATCGTCATCCCACTCCTGGCCGATGCACAGCGCCTCGGCCACCTCGTCCATCTGTTCCACCTGATTGTAGATCTCGGCCGTGCCGATGCGCACACCGCCGGGGTTGAGCGTCGCATCCGAACGGCCATGGATGACGAGACCGCCATGCTCGGTCCATTCGGCAAAATCGCCGTGGCACCAGACATTGTCGAATCGGTCGAAATAGGCGGCGCGATATTTGGCGCCGTCAGGATCGTTCCAGAACATGACAGGCATGGAGGGGAAGGCCTTGGTGCAGACGAGTTCGCCCTTCTCGCCGCGCACCGGCTTGCCGTCGTCGTCCCAGACGTCGACCGCAAGACCGAGACCAGGACCCTGGATCTCGCCGCGCCAGACCGGCTGCAGCGGATTGCCGAGCACGAAACAGGAAACGATATCGGTGCCGCCGGAGATCGAGGCGAGTTGAACGTCCTCCTTGATACCCTCATAGACGAAGGTGAAACCCTCGGGTGACAGCGGCGAACCGGTGGAGGTCATCAGCCGGAGGCTGGAGAGATCGTGGCTTTTGCGCGGCGTCAGCCCGCCCTTGCGCACCGCATCGATATATTTTGCCGAGGTGCCGAAAATCGCGAATTTTTCCGCCTCGGCATAGTCGAACAACACATTGCCGTCAGGTGCAAAGGGCGAGCCGTCGAACAGGCAGAGCGTGGCGCCGCTGGCGAGCCCGCTGACCAGCCAGTTCCACATCATCCAGCCGCAGGTGGTGAAGTAGAAGAGCTTCTCGCCCGCCTGCAGGCCGCAATGCAGCCGGTGCTCCTTGAGATGCTGCAGCAGCGTGCCGCCGGCCGAATGCACGATGCATTTGGGCACACCGGTCGTGCCCGAGGAAAAGAGGATGTAGAGCGGATGGCCGAAGGCAAGCGGCGTAAAGGCGATCTCCTTGGCCTCATAGGGCGCAATGAAGGCTTCCAGCGTCGAAGCCCCGGGTGTTTTGTTCGCCACCGCCTCGGCATCGCCGGCATAGTGGACGACGATCGTGGGGACAGCGAGGCTTTTCGCCACCGCGGCAACCTTGGGGCCGACATCCTGCAGCTTGCCGGAATACCAATAGGCGTCGCAGGCGATGAAAAGCCGGGGGCCGATCTGGCCGAAGCGATCGAGCACGCCCTGCTCGCCGAAATCGGGAGAGCAGGATGACCAAATGGCGCCGATCGAGGCAGCGGCGAGCATGGCGGCGACGGTCTCCGGCATGTTTGGCATCATGGCGGCGATGCGGTCGCCCTTGCCGATGCCGCCTGCCCTGAAGGCCTGCTGCAGCCTCGAGACCAGCGCGCGCAGCCGATCCCACGACCAACGGTCTTCGGCCTTGTCCTCGCCGCGGAAGATGATGGCGTCGGCCTCGCCGCGGCCGGGCAGCAGGTTTTCGGCAAAATTCAGCGTCGTGTCGGGAAAGAAGCGGGCGCCGAGCATGCTGTCGCCGTCGACGAGCACCTCTGCGCCGCGCTCTCCCTTCACGCCGCAGAAATCCCAAACCGTCGACCAGAATTTCTCCCGCTCGGCGACCGACCATGCATGCAGATCGTCGAAACCCGAAAGCGAAAGCCCGAACTCGGCGTCGCAGCGCTCGATGAAGGCATGGATCGGGCTTTTTGCGACCGCCTCGGCCGAGGGCACCCAAAGTGGCTTATTGTCCTGCATTCATTCCTCCTCCCCAATGCCGTCTTTATATCATGCTGCATTGCATTATAAAGTGCGCAACGGTCCGATCCCAAACCTAAACTGCTGGCATAAACCGGATTCATGCGACGCGGTTCGGCTCTTCGTTTTATGATGTCACTGTCCCGGAACCGCTGCACGCTTCCGGGCGACATGCATTGGATTTGCATAGGCCGGATATTTCATATATCGGGCGAAATCAGCGCTTAACCGGTAATCGGCGGAAATCATGGCTACGTCTAGACATCGCAGGTGGCGCAGGAAGATCGGGCCCGTTTCGCGCTGGCTTCCGGCCTTTGCCCGCATGTCGACACTGCTTCTGCTCATTGCGCTTGCACTGTTCGTGGCCCTCAGGGTCGCGGCGCCCTATCTCATCACGACGGGTTTCGTGCGCTCCGGCATCGAGGATGCGCTGTCGAAATGGACGGGCTACCATGCCGAGATCAAGGGCACTCCGGTTCTCGAATTCTGGCCGACGCCGCGCATCACGCTGAACCAGGTCACCATCCGCCAGCCGCGCGAAAGCGGCGACAAGCTGCTTGGCAGCATTGAAAGCCTGTCGGCCGATTTCAGCCTCATCGATGCGCTGAGAGGCCGGACGAGTTTCCACGAATTCCGTCTGCTGCGGCCCAACCTGGCGCTGACGCGTGACGAGAACGGCCTGATCGACTGGAGTTACGCCGGCCAGCTTGCGCGCGCGATCAGCGGTGTGCGCTACGAAAACGGGGCTGAGGTGCTCGACCCCGCTCTCGATGCCGAGATCGGTGCGGTGACCGTCGAGGACGGCACGCTTGCCGTCACCGACGTCAAGAGCGCCAAGACTTACAATTTCGACAGCGTCACGGCCGACATCGGCTGGCCACGGCTCTCGGGCGCGATCTCGGCTGTCGTGATCGCGCGTATCAACGGCGTGGATCTGAAGGTGGATTTCGCCTCGCGCCAGCCGCTGCTTGCCTTTGCCGGCAAGAGCGCCGAGACGCGGACATCGCTGACGTCAAACCTGCTGACGGCCCGTTTTCAGGGGATCGCCAGCATCACCAGCCTTTCGTCGCTTTCCGGCAATATCGCCGTCAGCATTCCCGATGTGCCGGCGTTTCTGACATGGTCGGGCAGATCGCTCCCTGGCGTCGGCACGCTGAAGAGCGCCTCGCTGGAATCCGACATCATGTCGTCGGGCAGCGGGCTGCGTTTCAACGATCTCAGCCTGTCGCTGAACGAGGCGAGCGCTACCGGCGTGATGGACCTTTCGACTAGGGCCGGCAGACGGCCGAAAATCGGCGGAACGCTCGCCTTCGACCAGATGAACCTGAAGCCGTTCCTCGACGCTTTCGCGCTGAGACTGGCGGCCGGCGAGGCGGAGGAAATCTCCACCGGCATCGGCGAACCGCTGCAGTTGCTCGATGTCGACGTCAGGCTTTCGGCGCGGCGCGCCGAGATGGGCCGCTTCGAGCTTTCCGATGTCGGCGCCAGCATGATCGTCACCGGCGGCGAGGCGAAATTCGATATCGGCGACAGCGGCTTCGAAGGCGGCGAAATGACGGCGCATCTGGAGGCGACGCGGCGTGACTTCGACGGCGGCGGCAAACTGCAGCTGTCGATCCGCGATGCCGACTTCGCCGGCCTTGCCGAGCGTCTGCAGCTCAAAGGGCCGCTGCCGCTTGCGACGGGATCGCTCGATCTCGACCTGCAGTCGTCGAAGGCGATCTGGACGGCCGGTCTTGCCGACGTCACCGGCAAACTGCATTTCTGGACGAGGGAAGGCACGATTCCCGGCGTCGACACCGGCGCGCTCAGGACGCAGGCCGCCGAAAAGCCGTTCTTTCCGCTGAGTGCCGCAGCTGGCGGCGCCTTCGCCTTCAACCAATTGGACCTTCAAGCCGATTTCGCCAACGGCTCTGCCGAAATCCATGACGCCCATGTCGTCGGGCCGACGCAGACGCTGGCGCTTTCCGGCGTGATTACCTATCAGTCGAACGGGCTGGCGCTTTCCGGTTCGCTGGAGGCGACCGATCCGGCCAAGGCGGCAGAGCTGCCGCTTCTGCCGTTCTTCGTCGGCGGCTCTTGGCCGAACCCGGTGATCTCGCCGGTTCCGCTTTTTGGCGGCACGCCCCACGCCCAATAAAGAGCCCTGCGTCCAATAGGGCATGCCGCTCAGGCGCCGGCGGCAGCCGCCCGCTCGTCGCGCTCGCGCTGCACTTCTCGCCGCTTGGTGATCACGGATGCACAGATAACACCGACCGCGACGATGGCGATCAGGATCGTGCAGATCGCGTTGATCTCGGGCGTCACCCCAAGGCGCACCTGGCTATAGATCTTCATCGGCAGCGTGGTTGCGCCGGGGCCGGAGGTAAAGCTTGCAATCACGAGGTCGTCGAGCGACAGCGTGAAAGCCAAGATCCAACCCGAAAACACCGCGGGCGAGATGATCGGCAGCGTGATCTCGAAGAAGGTCCGCACCGGCGGCGCCCCCAGATCCTGGGCGGCTTCCTCGATCGACTGATCGAAACTCAAGAGCCGTGATTGCACGACGACGGCGACGAAGCACATGGTCAGCGTCGTATGCGCCAGCGTGATCGTCCAGAAGCCTCGGTCGAAGCCTATCGCCACAAAGAGCAGCAGCAGCGACAGACCGGTGATGACTTCGGGCATGACGAGCGGCGCATAGACCATGCCGGAAAAAAGCATGCGGCCGCGGAAGCGGGTATAGCGCACCAGCGTCAGCGCCGCCATCGTGCCGAGGATGGTCGCGAAGGTGGCCGACAGCAGACCGACACGGATCGTCACCCAGGCGGCATCGAGCAGGGCCTGGTTCGAGAGCAGCGACACATACCATTTGGTGGAGAAGCCGCCCCAGACGGTCACGAGTTTCGATTCGTTGAAGGAAAAGACCACCAGCAGCACGATCGGCAGATAAAGGAAGGCAAAGCCGAGCACGACGGAGATGACATTGAAACGGGTCCATCTCAGCATGGCTTATTTCCCCCGCTCTTCGGCCTTGGCCTGCGCATTCTGGAAGAAGACGATCGGGATCACCAGGATCATCAGCAGGATGGTTGCGACCGCCGAGGAGACCGGCCAGTCTCTGTTGGCGTTGAATTCGTTCCAGAGCGTCTTGCCGATCATCAGCGTCTGCGAACCGCCGAGAAGATCCGGAATGACGAACTCGCCAACGGCAGGGATGAAGACCAGCATGCAGCCGGCAATCACGCCGGGGATCGACAGCGGGAAGGTGACGCGCCAGAAGGCCCGGATCGGCGTGCAGCCGAGATCCTGCGCTGCCTCGATCAGCGTGCCGTCCATCTTTTCGAGCGCCGAATAGAGCGGCAGCACCATGAAGGGCAGATAGGAATAGATGATGCCGATGTAGACGGCGGTGGTGGTATTAAGAATGATCAACGGGCTGTCGATCACATGCAGCGACAGGAGAAGCTGGTTCAGCAGCCCTTCGGGTTTCAGGATGGCGATCCAGGCGTAGACGCGGATCAGGAAGCTCGTCCAGAACGGCAGGATGACGAGCATCAAAAGCGTCGGGCGGATGCGCCGCGGGGCCTGCGCCATGCCATAGGCGATCGGATAGGCGATCAGCAGCATCAGGAAGGTCGAGACCGCCGCAATGATGACGCTCGAGAGATAAGCGTTGAAGTAGAGCGGGTCGTCTATGAGGTAGCTATAATTGTCGAAGGAGAAAGTCGCGACCTTGCTCCAGAAACCACTCCAGCCATCGGCAAAGGAGAAGACCGGATCATAGGGCGGAATGGCGATCGCCGTCGTCGACAGGGAAATGCGAAAGACGATGAAGAACGGCGCCAGAAAGAAGAGCAGCAGCCAGGCATAGGGGATGATGATGACGAGGCGGTTGTAAAGGCGCGATGCCAGCGTTTCCATGATCTCAATCCTTCAGCAGCACGCCGCCATTCTCATCGAAGGAGACCCAGACCTCCTGATCATAGGTGAAAGGGTCTTCGACGGAACGCTGCGCGTTGAGGGAAGAGGCTCTGACGAATTTGCCGCCCGGCAGCTTAATGTGGAAGACGGTCATGTCGCCGAGATAGGCGATATCCCAGATCTCGCCCTTGGCGGCATTGACCGAGGCGTTCGCGGGGGCCGTGCGCGTCACGCGAATCTTTTCCGGGCGGATAGCAAAACCGACCGTGGTGCCGGTCGCCGGCGCCTCCGTGGCGCCAGTCCGGATCGTCAGGCCGCTTTCGACTGATATCTCGACCGCCCCGCTTCCTGACGTCGTCACCTTGCCGTCGAAGATATTCACGTCGCCGATGAAGTCCGCGACGAAGCGGCAATTCGGCGCCTCGTAGATTTCGCCCGGCGTTGCCACCTGCACGACCTGGCCGTGGCTCATGACCGCGATGCGGTCGGCCATGGTCATGGCCTCTTCCTGATCATGGGTGACCACAACGAAGGTGAGGCCGAGCGTCTGCTGCAGGTCCATCAGTTCGAACTGGGTTTCCTCGCGCAGCTTCTTGTCGAGCGCGCCGAGCGGTTCATCGAGCAGCAGCACTTTCGGGCGTTTGGCGAGCGAGCGGGCGAGCGCGACGCGCTGGCGCTGGCCGCCGGAGAGCTGGTTCGGTTTGCGTGAGGCAAACTGCTCGAGCTTTACGAGCTTCAGCATCTGCGTCACACGCTCGACCATTTCGTCCTTCGGCATGCCGTCCTGCTTGAGGCCGAAGGCGATATTCTTCTCGACGGTCATATGCGGAAAAAGCGCGTAGGACTGGAACATCATATTGACCGGCCGCTTGTAGGGCGGCGTGCCGGCGAGGTCGGTGCCATCGAGGATGATTTCGCCCGAGCTCGGCTGCTCGAAGCCGGCGAGCATGCGTAGAAGCGTCGACTTGCCGCAGCCGGAGGCGCCGAGCAGAGCAAAGAACTCGCGATGATAAATGTTCAGTGACAGATCATCGACAGCGGTGAAATTGCCGAAACGCTTGGTGATGTTCTTGAAGGCTATGAAAGGTTTTGCAGAAGGATCGGTCCAGGGTGCGAAGGCGCGGCGGATATTGCCCAAAGATTTCATCATATTCCCCGAGAATAAGTTTTCAGCCGGCCTCCACCCCGGGCCGGTAATTGAAAGGCCCGGACGTTTCCGTCCGGGCCTGGCACCAACCTACTGGCCGGTCACGACCTTCGTCCAGATCCGCGTCGCCGTGCGTTGGGTCTTCGGATCCCACGGCTTGACCGTGAACAGGTTCTTCATCACCTCGTCGGTCGGATAGACGGCCGGATCTTCCAGCACTTCCTTGCTGACGAACTGCTGCGAGGCCTTGTTGCCGTTGGCATAGAAGGTGTGGTCGCTCGCCTTGGCGATGACCTCGGGCTTCATCAGGTAGTTCAGGAATTCGTGCGCCTCGGCCACATGCTTGGCATCGGCCGGGATTGCCATCATGTCGAACCACATCTGGGCGCCCTGCACGGGGATCGAATAGTTGACCTCGACGCCGTTCTTGGCCTCGGCCGCGCGGTCGCGGGCCTGCAGCATGTCGCCGGAATAGCCGAAGGCGATGCAGATATCGCCATTGGCAAGGGCGTTGATATATTCGGAGGAGTGGAACTTGCGGATATAGGGGCGCACCGCCGTCAGCAATTCCTCGACCTTCTTGAAATCTTCGGGCTTGGTCGAGTTCGGATCGAGGCCGAGATAACGCAGCGCCGTGGTCATCACGTCCTTCGGCGTGTCGAGCACGTAGATGCCGCAATCCTTGAACTTCTCGGCCACCTTCGGGTCGAAGATCACTTCGAGACCTGGCTTGGCATCAGGCCCGAGGATTTCTGCGACCTTCTTGACGTTATAGCCGATCCCGTCGGTACCCCACATGTAGTCGACAGCGTATTGGTTGCCCGGATCGTAGGCAGCGGTGCGCTCCTGGATCACATCCCACATGTTGGAAAGGTTCGGCAGCCTGGATTTGTCGAGTTTCTGGAAGACGCCCGCCTGGATCTGACGCTGCAGGAAGTCGGCCGTGGGAACGACGACGTCATAACCGGTGCCGCCGGCAAGCAGCTTGGTTTCGACGGTCTCATTGGAATCGAAAGTGTCGTAGACGACCTTGATGCCGGTTTCCTTGGTGAAATCGGCAAGGATGCTGTCGTCGATATAATCCGACCAGTTGTAGACGTTAACGACGCGTTCCTGCGCAACGGCCGGCGCGGCGGCGAGAAGCGCGGCAATGGCTGCGGCCGTCACGGTTGCGATGGTTGACCTCATGATTTCTCCTGTTTGTTCGAAGAGCCCGCATCCCGCGAACATCTTTTCCCTCTGGTTTTGTCCGCAGACTAAGAAGGAATTTCTAAGCCCACAAGCGCAAAAACTGCGCCTTCAATCATTTCACAATCACTGGAAGTCGAAGGCGCTGAGACCCGCCACCATCTCGTCGAGCCCGAGCGGCCGCGTTACCGGCGGCTCGGCGCGGGAAAGGCAGCCGCGCCGCTCGCAAAGACGACAGGCCGGGCCGATCGCAACCGGATCGAGCGCCGCCGCCTGCCCGTAGACCACGCCGTCTGCAAGGGCGGCATCGCAGCCGACCAGAATCGCGGTGCGTCTGATCCTTTCGCCGAACTCGACGCTCGGCCCCTCCAGGGTGCGCGCGACGGTCAGGAAGGATGCGCCATCCGGCATGACCACCGTCTCGGCGAGAATCTGGCCCGGCTGCAGGAAGGCGGCGTGGATATTGAGCTTCGGACAGCCGCCGCCGAAACGGGCCTGCGGAAAGCCCTGGGCGCCGGCTCGCCGCAGCCGGTGGCCGGCCGCATCGATCTCGACCAGGAAGAAGGGGATGGCTGCCGCCCCGGGTCGCTGCAGCATCGTCAGACGCATTGCCGCATGCCCGAAGGAGACGCCGAAACGCGCGCGAAGAATATCAATGTCGTAGCGCGTCGCCTTGGCCGCCGACAGGAAGGCCTCGTAGGGCATTGCCAGCGCCAGGGCCGCAATGCGGGCAAGCTCGAAGCGGGCGATGCGGCGCGCCTCGGCGGAAGAAAGCTGGAGATCGTCGAGCTCGGCATCGATGGCCGGCAGCAAGGCAAGGTTCGCGACCTCGACTGAGATTTCGTGCGCACGATCGGCCGGCGACAGCCGTTCCGAAATGAAAAGCCGCATCGAATGACGATCGAAACGGCGGCGCAGATCCGGCATGACGTGCACGGGCAAGACGCGCACCGCAATGCCGCGTTCGGCGCGCAGCCAGTCTTTCAGCCCCGCCGCAAGATCGAGGCCGCCGGGCATCGTCGCAGCAAAGGCTTCCGCCGCGGTCTCGATCCGTCCGAAATAACCCGATCGGCGCTCCAGCGTCTCGCGCAGTTCGTCCAGCGGCAGCCGGCCGGCGGCAACGGGCGCATGCCCTTCGGCCGCCATCAGCGCCGTCAGATCGGACAGGCGAGCGGCCTGTTCCCGGTAAGCGCGATAGAGCTTGATCATGCCGCTCGCGGCATTCGGCGCCGCTTCGGCCACCTCCACCAATTCCTGGTCGCCGGGCAATTCACCTGAAAGCAGCGGGTCGGCGAAGACCTCCTTCAGCTGCCCGAGGCTGCCGCCGGTCTGTCCCCGCAACTCCTCCAGATCGATCCGGTAGACGGCCGCAAGCTTCAGAAGCAGTTGCACCGTCAACGGCCGCTGGTTGCGCTCGATGAGGTTCAGGTAGGAAGGCGAAATCTCCAGCGCCTCGGCCATGGCGGTCTGCGTCAGCGCCAGCGCATTGCGGATGCGCCGCAGTTTAGGGCCTGCGAAGATCTTCCGTTCCGCCATGTCACACCTTTGACAAAGACCAAGGGCGTTTAATTTACAAAATTTTACAAATTCACAGCGCCCCTCTGTCAATCCTCATCATCTTAACCTCTTTTCGGTCCTAAAATCAAAGGTTTTCCTCGCCATACCGGCGCAAATTGTCAATCTTGTCATTCATCCACCCAATGACGATTTTCAGTGAGGAGAGCCGCATGACCGATTTTTACAAGCTTGTCCGAAATGCACCAGCAGGCCGCTTCGACGGTATCGAACGGCCCTATTCCGCCGCTGACGTGGAGCGGCTGAGAGGCTCGGTGGCGCTCAGCCATACGCTCGCCGAAATGGGGGCGGATCGCTTGTGGCAGCTCATTCATCAGGAAGACTTCGTCAATGCGCTCGGCGCTCTCTCCGGCAACCAGGCGATGCAGATGGTGCGCGCCGGGCTGAAGGCGATCTATCTCTCCGGCTGGCAGGTGGCGGCCGACGCCAATACCGCATCGTCGATGTATCCCGACCAGTCGCTTTATCCCGCCAATGCCGGGCCGGAACTCGCCAAGCGCATCAATCGCACGCTGCAGCGCGCCGATCAGATCGAGACCGCAGAGGGCAACGGCCTTTCCGTCGAGACCTGGTTTGCACCGATCGTTGCCGATGCGGAAGCCGGTTTCGGTGGGCCGCTCAACGCCTTCGAGATCATGAAGGCCTATATCGAGGCGGGTGCGGCAGGCGTCCATTTCGAGGACCAACTCGCTTCGGAGAAGAAATGCGGCCATCTCGGCGGCAAGGTGCTGATCCCGACGGCCGCCCATATCCGCAATCTCGACGCCGCCCGGCTTGCTGCCGACGTCATGGGCGTGGCGACCCTGGTCATCGCCCGCACCGATGCGGAAGCAGCAAAACTGCTGACGTCTGACATCGATGAGCGCGACCAGCCCTTCGTCGACTATGATGCCGGGCGCACAGTCGAAGGCTTCTATCAGGTCAGAAACGGCATCGAGCCCTGCATCGCTCGTGCCGTCGCCTATGCGCCGCATTGCGACCTGATCTGGTGCGAGACCTCGAAGCCGGATCTGGAGCAGGCGCGCCGTTTTGCCGAGGGTGTGCACAGGGTCCATCCGGGCAAGCTGCTTGCCTATAATTGCTCGCCATCGTTCAACTGGAAGAAGAACCTCGACGAGGCGACGATCGCCAAGTTCCAGCGCGAGCTCGGCGCGATGGGCTACAAGTTCCAGTTCATCACGCTCGCCGGCTTCCACCAGCTGAACTATGGCATGTACGAGCTGGCGAGCGGCTACAAGCAGCGGCAGATGTCGGCCTATTCCGAGCTGCAGCAGGCCGAATTCGCCGCAGAGGCGAACGGCTATACCGCCACCAAGCATCAACGCGAGGTCGGCACCGGCTATTTCGACGCCGTGTCGCTCGCCATCACCGGCGGCCGGTCTTCGACCACGGCGATGCACGATTCAACCGAACATGCGCAGTTCAAGCCGGCTGCGGAATAACCAAAAGGAGGATAAGATCATGGCATCCATCGCACGCGTTCGCGAACGGGCCGAAGAGCAGGCATCGAGCATGAGCGAGGATCAGCAGACGACGATCCGAATGCTCGCCAACGACCTGCATCGGCTGAACCAATCCGTCATGAAGGCCGTCGAGGCCGGCGTTTCGGTCGAACTGGTGCGCTCGGCCCGTCACCACGGCGGCGACGGCAACTGGGGCGACCTGTTGATCCCGGTCGTCGTCACCAACCGGCACTGACGAAATAGGCGGCAGCCCGGGCACGTCGCTCGGATTGCGCTCGATCACAGCGTCCGCGCCGCGAAAGAATGCGCGCGGGCGCCTCTCAGTCTTCCGCCGTCGGCCTCAGCCACGGCTCGGGCGCTTGCCGGCGAAGAGATCGGCATAGCTGCGGATGAGCTTGGTCATACGGTCGGCGACTGTCCGGATCTCCGGGCGATGGCGGTCCTCGGCATTCATGACGATCCATTGGCGGTGGCGTAGTTCCGGCAATTCGCCGCCCTGGCGCTGCAAATCGGGATGGAGATCGCCGACGAAACAAGGAAGCACTGTCTTGCCGGCGCCGGCGCGCACCAGATCCGGCAGCGAACGCGGACGGTTGACGGTGGCGATGATTCCGGCCGCAGCGTGACTATGCGGCCAGCGCAGATAGGCCGAGATCGCCTCCTCCTCGCCGACCGCTATCCAGCGCTCGTCCGGCTCGGTGGCGTTGCGCCTGCTATAGACCGCATAGGCCACCTCCCCGAGCTGGCGGGCGGCAAGATTGCCCTCCTCCGGCTCGAAGGCGCGAATGCCGATATCGCTCTCGCGATAGGCAAGGCTTGCCCGCGCCTCGCCGATGGTAAGCGAAATGGCGAAGGCATCGCCCGGCATGCGGATTGCGGCGAAATTCTCCGTCAACAGCCAGGCGACCCAGGTGCCGGCGGTGATCCTGACGGTCGTGCCGCCCTCACCCAATTGCCGCCAGGCTTCGACCTTGCGGGCGGCGGCTTCCATCTCTTGAAGGTGATCGAGCAGCGCCTGGCCATCCCGCGTCAGCCGATAACCTGTCTGGCTGCGGGAAAACAGGGTGCGGCCGACCTCCTGTTCGAGATCGAGCATGCGCCGGCCGATGGTCGCGGGGCTAAGACCGCTTGCGGAACTCGCCCCCGTCAGGCCGCCAAGGCGGGCCACCTGCAGGAAAAGCTGATAGGAATCCCAATTCGCGTTTTTCATCAGTGAAAAACATAGCGTGGATTTCTCTGTTTATGAAGAGAAATTCGATGCTTAAATCAAGAGATGTCTTTGAGTAGGAAAGGACATCCCATGATCGACATGATCACCATCGCAGGCGTGCATGGATTTCGCCACCATCGCCCGCCGAGCAACAGCAAGGCGGATGAGGATCGATTCTATGACGAGTTCGGAGACAGCGGCACCATTCGCTTCGCCGCCTGGCTGACCTCGCTCGACCTCATGCTCAAGCGCGCAGTGTCAAAAGGAAGGCGCCGCAAAGCTGCGGCGCAGTCTTGCGGCAGTCGCGGCCGGGTTCCTCAGGCGACTTTCCTTGCGCCGCGGTGAGCGGCGGCGGACTCGGCGCCGATGCGGAAGCGTTCGATCAGCGCCATCAGCGTATCGGCCTCGCCGGCAAGCAGGCGGCTTGCCTGCGTGGTCTCGGCAACCATCGACGCGTTCTTCTGGGTCATCTGATCCATGGCGTTGACGGAGCCGTTGACCTCCTGCAGCGCGGCTGACTGATCGCGGCTCGCGGTGGCGATGGTCTCGACATGACCGCTGATCGCGATGATCTCCTGGCTGATCGAGGCAAGAACGCTGCCGGTCTTCTGGACCAACTCGGAGCCCGCCGTCACCTCACGGCTCGACGTCTCGATCAGCGACTTGATCTCGCGCGCCGCATCGGCCGAGCGCTGGGCGAGCTCGCGGACCTCCTGGGCGACGACGGCAAAGCCCTTGCCGGCCTCGCCGGCCCGCGCCGCCTCGATGCCGGCATTCAGCGCCAGAAGATTGGTCTGGAAGGCTATGTCGTCGATCACCTCGATAATCTGCTCGATACGCTGCGAGGCTCCTTCAATACGCTCCATAGCGGCGACGGCATCGCCGACCACGGTGCCGGAATTGTCGGCCGTCTTCTTGGTCGCGGCGACGACGCTGTTGGCTTCGCGGGCACGCTCGGCGGAGGAGCGAACCGTCACGGTAATCTCCTCAACCGCGGCGGCGGTCTCCTCCAGGCTCGCCGCCTGCGCCTCGGTGCGCTTCGAAAGCTCGCTGGCCGAGGCCGAAACGGCGCCGCTGTTGCGCTGGATCGTCGAGGCGCTGTCGCGGATGCCGGAGAGCGTATCCTGGAGCCGCAGCAGCGATGCGTTGAAATCGACGCGCAATTGCTCCAACCGGCCGATAAAGGGCGTGCCGATCGTTTGCGAGACATCACCCTGGGACAGGCGCCCGAGGCCGGCTGCAAGCTGGCTGACGGCAAAATCGATCTGGCTGTCGAGCGAGCGTTTGTCGGCGTCGTTGCGGGCGCGTTCGGCGTCACTCAAGGCACGCTGTTCGGCCGCCTGCGCTTCCAGATCGCGCCTGGCGCGGGCGCTGTCGCGGAAGAGCGCTAGGGCCCGGCCGATTTCACCGAACTCATTCTGCTTCTCGGCGCATGGAATATCTCCCTCGAGATTACCCGAGGAGATCGAGTGAATGCTCGCGGTCAGCGCCTGCAGAGGTCGCACCGACAGGCGGATCGTATAATAGGCGAGAACACCGACGAGCAGCATGACAATGAAGCCGACGCCGAGAACCAGCATCTGCAACTCATTCAGGCGTTCGTAATAGACTTCCATCGGGATGCCGATGAAGAGAAGGCCGACATTGGCGTTCGATGCGCTCTTGATCGGGAAATAACCTGTCATGAAGTTGCGGCCGAAAAGTTGCGCCGGACCATAATAGGCCTCGCCCTTGGCGAGAACCGGCTGGGCGGGATGATCGGCTGCGAGCTTGGTGCCGACCGCACGCTCACCGTTTTCCTTCTTGAGATTGGTCGAGATGCGGACATAGTCGCCGCCCTGCTTCTGGAAGATCGTCGCAACGCCGGCGATGGATTGCGCCGTGCGGTCGACCAGCGAATGGTCGGCAAGGGCCGGAATGGCGTCTTCCGTGACGGCTCCAAGCTGATTGTCCTTCAGCTCGATCTTTGCCGCCGGATCGGCAGCGCCGTAGAGGACGGCCATCGCGCGGGTCGCGTCTCTGGCGTCGGAGACGGCCCCGTCCATCACATGGCGGCTCAGATTGTAATAGGTCACGCCGACGATGGCGGCCGTGCTGATCGCCAGCAGAAACAGCGTGATCGCAACGATCTGGCGGATGATAGATGTAGAGAAAAGGCGCAGCATCGAAACCCCCGGCGGCAACGAGGCTAAATTAGAGGAAAAGCGTTAAGGAAAATTTTCCGTAAATCTGGGGTGGCCGAGATATTCACCCCCCGGTTTCGCCGGTATTTCGAACCGGCCTGACGCGAGCGTCTCTAAGTCCTCGAGCCGGCCAATGCGGCCGATCGGGGCTCGAGGGAAATACAAACGGCCCCGGGTACCCGGGGCCGTTCGAATGGATAGACCGTGTCTGATCAAGCGGCGCGGTGGACCTGGGCTTCGGCCGCCTCGCCGTGGATCTTGAACTGCTGGATGAGGTGGCGCAGCGCGTCGGCCTCGTCGGCCAGTTCGCGGCTGGCAGCGGTCGTCTCCTCGACCATGGCGGCGTTCTTCTGCGTCATCTGGTCCATCTGATTGACCGTCGAGTTGACGCTCTGCAGCGCGTTGGACTGGTCGTGGCTGGCGCGGGCGATCATCTCGACATGCTGGCTGATCGTGACGATCTGGGCGCTGATCTTCGCAAGCACCGTGCCGGTTTCCTGGACGAATTGCGAGCCGGAGCTGACCTCGTTGGTCGACTTGTTGATCAGACCCTTGATCTCCTGCGCGGCGGCGGCGGAGCGCTGGGCAAGTTCGCGGACTTCCATGGCGACGACCGCAAAGCCCTTGCCGGCCTCGCCGGCGCGCGCCGCTTCGATGCCGGCGTTGAGCGCCAGCAAATTGGTCTGGAAGGCAATCTCGTCGATGACGCCGATGATCTGCTCGATCTGACGCGAGGCTTCCTCGATGCGGCCCATGGCGTCGATCGCATTGCTGACGACGACGGCGGAATCGTCGGCGCTGCGCTTGGCCTGGCGGACGATCTGGTCGGCATCCTTGGCGCGTTCGGCCGACGAGCGGACCGTGACGGTGATCTGATCGACGGCAGCCGCGGTCTCTTCGAGCGAGGCGGCCTGCTGTTCCGTGCGCTTAGAGAGATCCTCGGCCGACCGGGCCATCTGATTGCCGTTGCCCTGGATCAACTCGACGTTGTCGCGGATCTGGCTCATCGTCGCCTGCAGGCGCAGCATCGAACCGTTGAAATCCTGACGCAGCTGTTCGAGACGGCCGATGAAGGGCGTTTCGATCGTCGTCGAGATATCGCCCTGCGACATGCGCTCGAGGCCGGCCGCAAGCGCGTTGACCGCGAATTCGATCTGGCGGTCCATCTCGCGCTTTTCGGCATCGTTGCGCTGGCGCTCGTGTTCGGCGGCAGCGCGCTCCTCGTCGCTCTGTTCCTCGATGCGGATCTTCGAGATGGCATTTTCCTTGAAGATGCCGAGTGCCCGGGCCATGTCGCCGATTTCGTCGTAGCGCTGCTCGCCAGAGATGCTGGTATCCAGCGCGCCTTCAGCGATGCGGCGCATGGCGCCGGTGATCTGACTGATCGGCCGCTGCAGCGTCAGCACCAGGGCGATGCCGCCGAGGATCGACAGAAGGATGCCGAGGCCGGTGGTCATGACGGAGATGCTGTTTGCCTGGGTGCGCTCGGTGCCGGCCGTCTGCTTCTGCAGTTCGGCGAAATCGGTGAGCTTCTTCCAGATCTCGTCGAGTTCCTGTCGCGCCGCGGCATAGGCCGTCACGCGCTCGCCGATCGTATCGACAATCTTCGAACCGCCGCCGGCAATGGCGTCGAGCGCCGGCTTGATCGCGTCCGATATGCCTTCGGCAAAGCCCATGCCCTTGGCGCTGGTGGTCAGCACCTCCATGTCCTTGCCGAGCGTGCCGGTCTGCTGCTGCAGACGGACGAGATTTTCCTTGCTTGAATTGGCGAGGAAATCGGAAAGGACGATCTGCAGCGCATAGACGGAATTTTCGAGACGCCGCGTATCCTGAAGGACCGAATTGGTCTGGGCGATGCGGCCTTCGAGTTCGGCGAAGCGCTGTGTCGCCTCACGCATCTTCTGCGTCGCGGTCAGCTGCGTATAGGTCGAGGTCTGGCGGAAGCGCGACACGAGACGACCGAGCTCGGTGATGTTTTCCTCCGTCGGACTGGGCATCTCGGCGATCTGCTTGATGCTGTCGATGGTCGCAGCCAGCGAGTCGATGACGTTCTTCTGGTTGGTCGGAACCGAAATGGCGATCAGCCGCTGGGATTTCATGATCTCCGGCAGCTGTTCCTTGATGTAGGCGATCTTTTCCTCAGGCGTCTGCGGCTTGCTGTAACCGCTGGCGACGCCGCCGAGGAAATCGCCGCCCTTCAGCAGACGGTCGGCCGTGCGCAGGGTAATGGTGGCGGCACCTTCGTCGCGCTGAAGCGCAGTCTGCAGTTCATCGGCCTGATAGGAGACCGTGAAGCGGGTGCTGATCAGGCTCTTCTGCGCCGCGTCGATCTGCTCGTGCAGCTTCTGCTCCTGCTCGTGCAGCGTCCAGAGCTTGTCGACGACGCCCGAAATATCCTTGGTGCGGCGCGATGCCTCGGCAAGGCTGTCGCGGCCGGCGGCCTCTTCTCCAACCTGGTCCAGCGTCTGGTCGAGCACGCCCTGCTGGGTCTTCAGATCCGACAGCAGCTTGTCGCGCGCCTGCGGGCTGGTGACGCGCAGGAAATCGTCCATCGAACCGTAGAGATCCTTGAACCCGCTCAGCGACTGCAGCACGCTGTTGGATATTTCCATGCGGCCCTGGAGAAGCCCGGAGGCGTAAAGGCCGGTCAAGCCCACCGCCGAAATGGTGACGACAAAGGGCAGAACGAAGATCAAAACCTTGGTCTTGATCCTGAAACGGGAAAGAATCTTGTCAATCAACATGGCGTTCCGGGCCTTTCATACACTACTCCTCCCGCGGGCAGCCATAAGGGGCGCCAGCCGAGTGCACATCGAATTATTCTATTTCCATCGGGGAACCTGGAGGCCAGGCGGCAGTCATTGCCGGTTCATGTTCCAAGCAGACTTGGAAACGCCCAAATAATCACGGCGATTGTGTCAGATTAGATATTAATTTTCAGATAAGCGGTAATGGTGACTTAAGCCAAGATGGTGGAATAATTGCAAATTATACGCCGCGCGGCCGCAGTGCCGCGATCGGGAGCGGGCAAGTTTGCTTTCAGACGGGCGGGCAGGATCAGATGAGGTGGGCGAGCAGCAGCGCCAGGCTGGCGGCGGTCGCGCCGGCTGCGAGCATCAGGTATCGCAGGGTGGCCGTGCCGGCGTCGGGTTTTGCCTGGGCGATTGCGATGGCGCGGGCGCGTCGTGCGTTTCTGTTCATGCTCGAAACCTCACTCTTGTGACACAACAGTCCAACAAAAAGGCCTGCCGGTAAAGCTTAATTTGGGGAAAGCTTTCAGAGCCGGCAATTGAGACAGGATGGCGCACCTCTCTTAAGAAGTCTTGAATCGTTATGCCGGATGTTTCTATGCGTATTCGCCGGCGGCAAAACCGGAGGCCCATGCCCATTGGAAATTATAGCCGCCGAGCCAGCCGGTGACGTCGACGCATTCACCGACGAAATAAAGGCCGGGAACGGTCTTTGTTTCCATGCTGCGGGAATCGAGCGCCGCCGTGTCGATGCCGCCGAGCGTCACTTCGGCGGTGCGGTAGCCTTCCGAGCCGGACGGTTTGACGATCCAGTTCTGGGCGCTGGCGGCCAGCCGCTGCAGCGCCTTGTCGGGCAGATCGGCCATATTGCCGGCGATCCTTTCCCGCTCGACGAGAAACTGGGCCAGCCGCTTCGGCAGGATATCGCCGAGAGCTGTCTGGGCCGACTGGCGGCCATTCAGCTGCTTTGCCGTCTTCAAATGCGCTGATATCTCGACATCCGGTTCGACCGCAACGACGATTTCATCTCCCTCCCGCCAGTAAGACGAGATCTGCAGGATGGCGGGACCGCTTAAACCCCGATGGGTAAACAGCAGCGCTTCGCGGAAAGCGGTCTTACCATGGCGGATTTCGGCCGGGGCGGAAATGCCAGCGAGCGGGGCGACGGTCTCGAGCAGGCCGGGATCCAGCGTCAGCGGCACGAGACCTGGGCGGGTTTCAAGCACGGCCAGGCCGAACTGCTCGGCGAGGCGATAGGCAAAGCCGGTGGCGCCCATCTTCGGGATCGATTTGCCGCCGGTCGCCACAATGAGAGAGGATGCCTCGAAGACGCCTTCGCCCGTGGAGACGCGGAAGCCAGCCTCCCTCCTGTCGACACCCGATATTTCGGTGCCGAGATGCAGGCCCGCGCCGACCGCGCGCATCTCGTCCAGCAGCATGCGGATGATGTCCTTGGCACTGTCGTCGCAGAAAAGCTGGCCGAGCGCCTTTTCATGCCAGGCAATGCCGTGCCGGTCGACCATGGCGATGAAATCGGCGGGCGTGAAACGGGCAAGCGCCGACTTGCAGAAATGCGGATTGGCGGAAAGGAAATTCTTCGGTTCGGCATGGATATTGGTGAAATTACAGCGGCCGCCGCCCGATATGCGGATCTTTTCGCCAGGCGCCTTCGCGTGGTCGATGACCACGACCGAGCGGCCGCGTTTGCCCGCGCGAATGGCCGCCATCATGCCGGCGGCTCCGGCGCCGATGACGATGACGTCGCTCTTGTGCTGCAAACTCTTTTCCCCGATCCAACCGGCGTCTTCTTTTCCATCAAGGGGCGAAAGTCAACGTTCTCAACCCCTCGCCAATTGGCAAACTCCGGCTATGATGGCGTCACGATCAACCAAACCGGTGTGTCATGTCCCCAAAAAAGACGACGCTGAAGCCTGCCAGAAACGTACCCGCCTCGACCAAAACACCTCCGGACCCCGGATCCCTGCGCGGCGTTGCGAACTGGAAGGAAGCAGCGCAGTGGCTGAGGGCCAGGGGCATCGAAGACATCGAATGCATCACGCCGGACCTTGCCGGCGTTCCGCGCGGCAAGATGATGCCGAGTTCCAAATTCACCTCCAACACCTCGCTGGCCCTGCCTTCGGCGATCTACCGGCATACGATTTCGGGCGAGTATCCGGAGGAGACGGAGAGCTTCCGTTACGAGCCGCGCGACAGCGACCTGAAGCTGATGCCGGATCTTTCGACGCTGTCGGTCGTGCCCTGGGAAACCGACCCGACGGCGCAGGTGATCTGTGACATCGTCGATTCGGACGGGGGCGAAGTGCCCTATACGCCACGCAACGTCTTGAAGCGGATCATGAGCCTCTATCATGATCGCGGCTGGAAACCGATCGTGGCGCCGGAGATCGAGTTCTACCTCGTCGCCAAGAATGACGACCCCGACTATCCGCTGCATCCGCCGAAAGGCCGCTCCGGCCGCTCGATCCTCGGCGGCCAGGGCTATTCGATCGCCGGCATCAACGAATTCGACGAACTGATCGACGACATCTATCATTTCTCGGAGAAGCAGGGGCTGGAGATCGATACGCTGATCCACGAAGAGGGACCGGCGCAACTCGAGATCAACCTGCGCCACGGCAATCCGATCGAGCTTGCCGACCAGGTGTTCCTGTTCAAGCGCACGATCCGCGAAGCGGCGCTGAAGCACGACATCTACGCGACCTTCATGGCCAAGCCGATGCAGGGCCAACCAGGGTCGGCGATGCATATCCACCAGTCGGTGGTCAATGTCGAGACGGGCAGGAACGTCTTCTCCAATGCGGACGGATCGGCGTCGAAGGAATTCTTCCATTTCATCGGCGGGATGCAGAAATTCGTGCCGAGCGCGATGGCGATGCTGGCGCCCTATGTGAATTCCTACCGCCGCCTGCAGCCCGACATGTCCTGCCCGGTCAACAACGCCTGGGGCTACGACAACCGGACGACCGCCTTCCGCGTTCCGGTTTCCGATCCGCAGGCGCGACGGGTGGAAAATCGGCTGCCGAGCTCGGATGCCAATCCCTATCTGGCGCTCGCCGCCTCGCTCGCCGCCGGCCTGCTCGGCATCATGAGGCAGATCGAGCCGACGGCGCCGACCGAGGATTCGGCCAATGAAGGCTCGATCGACCTGCCGCGCGGCCTCCTGGAAGCCGTGGCGCTGATGGAGGACGAGGCCGCCTTCGAAGAGGTGTTCGGCAAGCAGTTCATCGGCCTTTATGCCGGCGTCAAGCGCGGCGAGTTCGAGACCTTCATGCAGGTGATCAGTCCCTGGGAGCGGGAGTTTCTTCTGCTCAACGTGTGAGGGATCATGGCGTCGCAAGAGATGTGGCAAAGCCCGATTGCGCCCGGGCTATCCTGGTATCAGGCAAGCGTCGGGGAGCGGCCCACCTACGCCGCTCTCGACGGCTCGAGGACATGCGACGTCGCCATTGTCGGCGGCGGCTATACCGGCCTGCAGGCCGCCTACAACCTCGCCAAATCAGGCGTTTCGGTGGTGCTGATCGAGGCCTGGCGCTTCGGCGACGGAGCGTCCGGGCGCAATGGCGGCCAGCTCGGCACCGGCCAGCGATGGTGGCCGGAAGAGCTTGAGGAAAAGATCGGCTATCAACGCTCGAAGGCGCTCTTCGATGTCGCCGAGGCGGCCAAGCGCCATCTTCTCGATTTCGCCCAGGAACATCAGATCGAGATCGATTATGTGCCCGGGCAGCTCAACGTCGCGCACAAGGCACGCTACGAACGTGACTATCGCGAGAATGCCGACATCGCCGCTGAGCGTTACGGCTATCCGCATTTGAGCTTCATGGACGTCAAGGAAACGCAGGAGCGGCTCGGCTCGAAGCGTTTCCACTGCGGCGTTCGTGATGTCGGCACCGGCCATATTCATCCGCTGAAGCTGCTCATCGGACTGGCGCAGGTGGCCGCCAATGCCGGCGCTGATATCTTCGAGATGACCCCGGCAAAGGCGATCCGCCAGAGCGGCGGCAAAGTGACGATCGAAACCGAAAAGGGCACGATCACCGCCGAGCGGGCGCTGATCGCCTGCAACGGCCATATCGGCAATCTTGAGCCGGTGACGGCAAGTCATGTCATGCCGATCCGCTCCTTCATCGGCGCCACCGTTCCGCTCGACGCCTATCCCGATGTGCTGCCGGGGGGCGAGGCCGTCGCCGATTCGCGCTTCGTCGTGCGCTACTTCCGCAAATTCGAAGGCCGTCTGCTGTTCGGTGGGCGCGAGGCCTATACCGCGGACAATCCGCGGGACATATCGCAGCATATCCGTCGGCAGATCGCCGAAATCTATCCCGGCCTGAAGAACATCGAGATCACCCATGCCTGGGGCGGCAGCGTCGGCATCACCATGCCTCGCCAGCTTTTCGTGCGGGAGGTGATGCCCGGCGTCACCTCGATCGGCGGTTATTCCGGCCATGGCGTCATGCTGTCAAACTACTGTGGCAAGCTCTATGCGGAAACGGTGCTTGGAAAATCCGGCGATCTCGACCTGTTCAAATCACTCGATATTCCCGCCTTTCCCGGCGGAGCCTGGATGCGGGCGCCGTTGCTTTTCCTCGCCTTGTCGTGGTTTGCGCTTCGCGACAAGTTTTAGTCCGATTGCGGATTTCCTCTTCCGGCAATTCGCTCTAAAACCGGTGCCTGACAGATTCATTGCACTGCACACTGGCTTTTTTAAATCGATTAGATTAAAAGGGCCACCAACCAGCCTGATTGAGAGACAAGCTCATGAGCAGCCAGATCATTCCCGTTGAGCCTTTTGATTACGTCGTCTTCGGCGGCAGCGGCGACCTTGCCGAACGCAAGCTTCTGCCCGCGCTCTATCATCGTCAGATCGAGGGTCAGTTCTCGGAACCGACCCGTATCATCGGCGCCTCGCGCAGCCCGCTTTCGCATGAGGAATATCGCAAGTTCGCCAAGGATGCGCTGACGGAGCACCTGAAGAAAGGCGAATACGACGACGCAGAAGTCGAGAAGTTCTGTGCCCGCCTTTACTACGTTTCGGTCGACGCCCGCACGGACACGGGCTGGGATCAGCTGAAGAAACTGCTCGACGAAAGCAAGGACCGGGTGCGCGCCTTCTATCTGGCGGTAGCACCCGGCATCTTCGGCGACATTTCGCAGAAGATCCACGATCACAAGCTGATCACCAGGTCGACCCGCATCGTCGTCGAAAAGCCGATCGGCCGCGACCTCGCCTCGGCGCTGCAGCTCAACGACACGATCGGCCGCGCCTTCAAGGAAGAGCAGATCTTTCGCATCGACCACTATCTCGGCAAGGAGACGGTGCAGAACCTGATGGCGCTGCGTTTTGCCAATGCGCTTTACGAGCCGCTGTGGAACGCCAACTATATCGATCATGTGCAGATCACCGTGGCGGAATCGGTCGGCCTGGAAGGCCGCGCCGGCTATTACGATACGGCCGGCGCGCTGCGCGACATGGTACAGAACCACATTCTGCAGCTGCTCTGCCTGACGGCGATGGAAGTACCCTCGTCGATGGATTCGGAAGCCGTTCGCGACGAGAAGCTGAAGGTGCTGCGCGCCCTGAAGCCGCTCGATGCCTCCAATGTCGAGCAGGCGACGGTGCGCGGCCAGTATCGCGCCGGCGCTTCGGGCAGCGGCCCGGTCAAGGGTTATCTCGAAGAGCTGGAAGGCGGCGTCTCGAACACCGAGACTTTCGTCGCCATCAAGGCCGAGATCAATAACTGGCGCTGGGCGGGCGTTCCCTTCTATATCAGAACCGGCAAGCGGCTGACCGGACGCATGTCCGAGATCGTCATCACCTTCAAGCCGATCCCGCACGCGATCTTCGATCAGGCGGCCGGACGCATCGTCGCCAACCAGCTGATCATCCGGCTGCAGCCGGATGAGGGCGTCAAGCAGTCGCTGATGATCAAGGATCCGGGTCCGGGCGGCATGCGGCTGCGCAACGTCTCGCTCGACATGAGCTTCGCCCAGGCCTTCAACGTCCGCAATCCAGACGCCTACGAGCGTCTGCTGATGGACGTGATCCGCTCCAACCAGACCCTGTTCATGCGCCGCGACGAAGTCGAAGCCGCATGGAAATGGGTGGACCCGATCCTGAAAGGTTGGGAAACGACCGGCCAACAGGTGCAGGGCTATACGGCCGGCACCTGGGGCCCGAGCCAGGCCATCGCGCTGATCGAGCGCGACGGCCGCACCTGGCATGACGACATCTAGGACGACATCGATGGCATCGACCCTGCATTCCTTCGCCAGTGCCGCAGACCTCGCTGGCAGCCTCGCCGACACGGTCGCCGATACGCTTTCGGCGGCAATCGCCGCTCGCGGTGCGGCGTCCATCGCCGTTTCCGGCGGTTCGACGCCGAAGGCCTTCTTCCAGGCGCTTTCGACGCGCGACATTGCCTGGGACAAGGTAACGATCACGCTGGTGGACGAACGTTTCGTTCCGGCGGATAATGCCCGCTCGAACCATCTGCTGGTCGATGCCAATCTCTTGCAGGACAAGGCGAAGGCGGCGCGTTTCGTGCCGCTTTACCAGCCGGCATCCTCCGTCGCGGGGGCGGCAAGGCTTGCGACGGAAAAGAGCGCCGAAATCGGCATCCCCTTCGATGTCGTCATCCTCGGTATGGGCGGCGACGGCCACACGGCCTCGTTCTTTCCGGGCGGCAGCAATCTTGCCCAGGCGCTCGACGCATCGACGCCGCGCGGCGTCATCCCGATGGAAGCGGAAGGAGCCGGCGAACCGCGCCTGACCTTCACCTTCTCCAGTCTTCAGGATGCCGCACTCCTGGTTCTCCATATCGAGGGCGAAGGCAAAAAAGACGTTCTCGCCAAGGCGGAAGGCAGCGGTGACGAGGCAGAAATGCCGATCCGCGCCGTTCTGCGCCGGGCCACTTCCCCGGTCGAGATCTACTGGGCTCCCTGATCGGCCCCAGACCCGGATCAGAAGACCCGGATCCGGATTTCAGGCCGGAGCCGCCGAAAGGGATAGAGATACAACGAACAAGGCAGGGATTCTCCATGTCCGCTCACGCACGCATTTCTGCGATCACCGATCGCATCGTCGAACGCTCGAAACCGACCCGCGAGCGCTACCTGGAACGCCTGCGCGCCGCCGCTTCCGAGGGCGTGCAGCGTTCGGTGCTCGGCTGCGCCAACCTCGCCCACGGCTTCGCGATCTGTTCCCCCGCCGAAAAGGACGCGCTCGCCGGCGACCGTATCCCCAATCTCGGCATCATCACCGCCTATAACGACATGCTCTCGGCCCACCAGCCGTTCGAGACCTATCCTGGTATCATCCGTGAGGCGGCGGCCGAGGCAGGCGGTGTCGCCCAGGTGGCCGGCGGCGTGCCCGCCATGTGCGACGGCGTCACCCAGGGACAGCCGGGCATGGAGCTGTCGCTGTTCTCGCGTGATCTGATCGCCATGGCCGCGGGCGTCGGCCTGTCGCACAATATGTTCGATGCCGCCCTCTTCCTCGGCGTCTGCGACAAGATCGTGCCGGGCCTCGTCATCGCCGCGCTTTCCTTCGGGCATCTGCCGTCGATCTTCGTTCCGGCGGGGCCGATGACGACGGGCCTGCCGAACGACGAGAAGTCGCGCGTGCGCCAGCTCTTCGCCGAGGGCAAGGTAGGTCGCGCCGAACTTCTGGAGGCGGAATCGAAGTCTTATCACGGCCCCGGCACCTGCACCTTCTACGGCACCGCCAACTCCAACCAGATGCTGATGGAGATCATGGGCTTCCACATGCCGGGCTCCTCCTTCATCAATCCCGGCACACCGCTGCGCGAAGCGCTGACGCGCGAAGCCGCCAAGCGAGCCTTAGCGATCACCGCGCTCGGCAACGAATTCACGCCGGCCGGGGAGATGATCGATGAACGTTCGATCGTCAACGGCGTCGTCGGCCTGCATGCGACCGGCGGCTCGACCAACCACACGCTGCACCTCGTCGCCATGGCGCGGGCAGCCGGGATCCAACTCACCTGGCAGGACATCGCCGAACTCTCGGAAATCGTGCCGCTGCTTGCCCGCGTCTATCCGAACGGTCTTGCCGACGTGAACCATTTCCAGGCGGCCGGCGGCATGGGCTTCCTCATCAAGGAACTGCTGAAGCATGGGCTGGTGCATGACGACGTCAGAACCGTCTTCGGCCAGGGCCTTGAAGCCTATACGGTCGATGCCCGGCTCGGCGAGAACTGCTCGGTGCTGCGCGAACCGTCGCCGGATAAGAGCCACGATCCGAAGGTGCTTTCCAGCATCGAGACGCCGTTTCAGGCGAATGGCGGGCTGAAGATGCTACGCGGCAATCTCGGCAAGGCGGTCATCAAGATCTCGGCCGTCAAGGCGGAGCGCCATATCATCGAGGCGCCGGCGATCGTCTTTCACAGCCAGCAGGAACTGCAGGACGCCTTCAAAGAAGGCAAGCTCAACCGCGATTTCGTCGCCGTCGTGCGCTTCCAGGGTCCGAAGGCGAACGGCATGCCGGAGCTGCACAAGCTGACACCGCCGCTCGGCGTGCTGCAGGACCGTGGCTTCCGCGTGGCGCTCCTGACCGACGGGCGCATGTCCGGCGCATCCGGCAAGGTGCCGGCGGCGATCCATGTCACGCCGGAAGCAGTCGATGGCGGCCCGATCGCCCGCATCCGGGACGGCGACATCATTCGCCTCGACGCGATCAAGGGCACGCTCGAAGTGCTGGTCGACGCAGCCGACATTGCCGAGCGCGAGCCGGTGAGCATCGATCTCTCCGACAATGAATTCGGCATGGGCCGTGAACTCTTCGCGCCGTTCCGGCGTGCCGTCGGCGCTTCCGATCAGGGCGCGAGCGTGCTCTTCCACTGAGCATGATCAGGTGCGGATAAGCAAAAACCCGCGGGGCGCCTGAAGCGTCCCGCGGGTTTTTCTATGACCGGTCCGAAACTGCCCGTCAGGCGCGGATATCGAGGACGTAATCCTTGTGCGCGGGGTGCGTGCTGTAGACGAAGATCTTATTCAGCTCCTTCTGCGTCAGCAGGCGCAGGAAGCGAACCTCGATCGTATTGTTGGCGTTGACCTTCATCAGCAGGCAGCCGACCTTGGTGATGCGGGCATCGGGAATATCCAGATAGAACTGCTTCGGCAGGCTGAACTGGGTCAGGATTGCGAGAGTAGCGCTGCTCATCGAGATACGGACAATATCGCAGCGGCGCGAAGCCGCGTGCATGACGCCCTTTTCCGTATATTCGATGCGCGCGGCATTCATTGTGTCCTCCATTTTGAACCGCGCCTCGCGGTCATACATGAAGGATTCTTCCTTGCTCAGGAAATGAGATCTTGGCTGTGACGGATTGGAAGCGGCCACCTGCTTATCCCCCTCATAAATCGACGAGGAAAAGGTAGCAGCCGATCTTTAACAGAAAGTGAGAATTCGGCTGCCTCCACACAATTTCTGGTATTATCCCCCAAAAAAGGCTGCCTCATTTCCGATAGGTGTGGCCGCTCGCATCAAAGAGATGCAGCTTCTGCCTGTCGGCGGCAAATCGCATCCTCTGGCCCTTATGCACATCGTAGATGCCGGGCAGCTTGACGACGATCGGTTCGCCCGGAACCAGCCCCTCGATATAAAGCAGCGTCACTTCGCCGAGCGCTTCGACGATGGAGACCTCGCCTTCGAAAACATAGTCGGCGCCGTCGGCAATCCTCAGATCCTCGGGACGAACGCCGAAGCTTGCCTGCTTGCCCTTCTCGGAGGCATCGGTCGCCACATCCAATGTCACCGACATGCCGCCGGTCAGCGTCACGGCCGTCTGGCTGCCGGTCCCGGCGATCGTCGCGGGAATGATGTTCATCGCAGGCGAGCCGATGAATTTCGCGACGAAGAGGTTGGCTGGGCGTTCGTAGAGCTCCAGCGGCGCGCCGACCTGCTCGATATTGCCGGCCGACAGGACGACAATGCGGTCGGCGAGCGTCATCGCCTCGACCTGGTCGTGGGTGACGTAGATCATCGTAGTATCGGCCATCTGCTCGTTCAGCCGGGCAATTTCGATACGCGTGGCGACGCGCAGCGCTGCATCGAGGTTGGACAGCGGCTCGTCGAACAGGAAGACCTTGGGATCGCGGCAGATGGCGCGGCCGATCGCCACGCGCTGTCGCTGGCCGCCCGACAGCGCCTTCGGCAGGCGGTCGAGATATTGGGTCAGCTGCAGGCTCTCGGCCGCCGCGCGCACACGGCGGTCGATCTCCTGCTTGCTTTCGCCGGCGATCTTCATGCCGAAGGCCATGTTGTCGAAGACGGTCATGTGCGGATAAAGAGCATAGGACTGGAAGACCATGGCGATGCCGCGCTTGGAGGGCGGCACGTCATTGACGAGATGGCCGTCAATATACATCTCGCCGCCGGTAATCGCCTCGAGGCCGGCGATCATGCGCAGAAGCGTGGACTTGCCGCAGCCGGACGGACCGACGAAGACGATGAATTCGCCCTGCTTGATATCGAGGTCGATACCATGGAGAACATCCACGGAACCGTAGGATTTGCGGATGTCCTTCAGTGTCAGTCCAGTCATTTGTCACTCCCCTCCTGATCCTTAGGCGAGACGGGCGAAGTACGCCCCCCAGGCCGGAATATCGATCTTGTCGCCATAGTTGTTGCTGGTAAAGCCGTGTCCCGTCAACGCCTGCCATTCTCCGGCAGGCAGAGTGACGCTGGTTTCGGCCGCACTCATGTTGAAAATGCAGAGCAGCTTCTCATCGGCGTATTCGCGGGTGAAGACCAGGCTATCGCCCTCTGTCTCCTCGAATTCGATCTCACCCTTGGCAAAGGCCGGATGCAGCTTGCGGAAGGCAATGAAGCGGCGATAGTGCTCCAGCACCGAAGTCTCGTCGCCCTGCTGGACGTTGACCGCGCGCAGAATATGTTCGACCGGCACCGGCAGCCAGGGCTTGACCGTGGAGAAGCCGCCCTGGGCGACGTGGCTGTCCCAGACCATCGGCGTGCGGCAGCCATCACGGCCCTTGAACTCCGGCCAGAACTGAATGCCGTACGGATCTTGGAGATCCTGATAGGCGAGATCGGCTTCCGTCAAAGCAAGTTCCTCGCCCTGATAGAGGCAGACGGAACCGCGCAACGTCATCAGCAGCGAAGCATAGAGCTTGGCGAAAGCGTCGTGATCGGCGACCAGCCCGCCCCAGCGGCTGACGTGACGCATGACGTCGTGATTGGAAAAGGCCCAGCAGGCCCAGCCATCGGGGGCGGCGGCTTCGAAATCCTCCATCACCTCCTCGACGCGCTCCGGGGTCAGCGGATCGGGGGCAAGGAATTCGAAGGCATAACACATATGCATCTTGTCATTGCCGGAGGTATACTCGCCGACGATTTCGAGGCCGCGCTGGCTATCGCCCACCTCGCCGACGGCGGCGATGGCCGGGAACTCTTCGAGCACGGCGCGGAAGCGCTTCAGGAACGCAAGGTTCTCCGGCCGGTTCTTGTCGTAGATATGCTCCTGAAAATTATAGGGATTGACCGCCGGCGCCGTCGACGCGTTGCGGCGTTCGGGTGCGAGCGCCGGATTGTCGCGCAAGAGCGGGTCGTGGAAATAGAAATTGATGGTGTCGAGGCGGAAGCCGTCGACGCCGCGGTTGAGCCAGAAGCGCACGACATCGAGCAGGCGGTCCTGCACTTCCGGGTTATGCAGGTTCATATCCGGCTGCGAGGTCAGGAAATTGTGCAGGTAATATTGCATGCGCGTTGGATCCCACGCCCATGCGGATCCGCCGAAGATCGAGAGCCAGTTGTTCGGCGGCGAGCCATCCGGTTTGGCGTCGGCCCAGACATACCAATCAGCCTTGGCATTGGTCTTGCTGGAACGGCTCTGCACAAACCAGGGGTGCTGGTCCGAGCTGTGCGAGATGACGAGGTCGATCATCACACGGATGCCGAGGCGGTGGGCCTCTGATATCATCGTGTCGAAATCCACCAACGTGCCGAAGATCGAATCGACATTCTCGTAATCGGAAACGTCATAACCGAAATCGCGCATCGGCGACGTGAAGAAGGGCGAGATCCAGATCGCGTCGACGCCGAGGCTTGCCACATGCGGCAGGCGGGCGGTGATGCCCTTGAGGTCGCCGATGCCGTCGCCGTTCGAATCCTGGTAGGAGCGCGGATAGATCTGATAGATCACCGCGCCGCGCCACCAGTCCTTGTCGGCGGTCAAGATCGATTGGGAAGCCACGTTCATGAGATATCCTGTTCGTCACATTTCGGGGGATTGTCAGCCGCCCTTGACCGAGCCCGCCAGCAGACCACGCACCAGATAACGCTGCAGTCCGAAGAAGACGAGCAGCGGCACGACGATAGTCACGAAGGCCGACGCCGTCAAAATCTCCCAATTGCCGCCGCGCGAGCCGAGCAGCGCGTTCAGCCTGCCGGTCAGCACGAGATGATCCTGGTCGGTGCCGAGGAAGACCATGGCGACGAGCAGGTCGTTCCATACCCACAGGAACTGGAAAATGGCGAAGGAGGCGAGTGCCGGGAAGGACAAGGGCAAAACGATGCGAACGAAGATCTCGAAGTCGCTTGCGCCGTCGACGCGGGCGGATTCGATGATCTCCTTCGGCAGGCCGGCAATATAGGCCCGCAGGAGAAAGATGGCGAGCGGCATGCCGAAGGCGGTGTGCGCGAACCAGATACCGGGATAGGTCTTCGACGGCTGGCCGAGCATATTGCCGATCTCGTTGTAGAGGCGAAGCAGCGGGATGAGCGACATCTGCAGCGGCACGACGATGAGGCCGACGACGAGTGCAATCAGCAGCCCGCGGCCGGGAAACTCCATCCAGCTCAGAGCATAGGCGGCAAAAGCGGCAATCAGGATCGGGATGATCGTTGCCGGGATCGTCACCGTCAGCGAATTGATGAAGGACTGGCCGATGCCTTCGCCGGTCAGAACCGTATTGTAGTTCTGCATCGTGAATTCCGGCGGTGCAGAGACGGAGACATAGATGCGCCGCGGCCGCTCATCCGGCGAAAAGGCCGTGTTCTTCATGTAGCGATAGCTGCCGTCGCTGTTGATCTGCAGGCTCTCGCCATCGCCGAGATCGGCGGTCTCGCCGGCTTCGAAAGCAGCCGGCTGCTGCACGCGGTTGCCGAAGGCTTTTACCGAGCGGCCGGTCTGCCCTTCCAGCACATTGCCTGAGATGACGTAAGTCGCGCCTTCCTGCCGCTGCTGGTCCGGCGTGCCCAGGCGGACGGCGATGGTCTGGGTCGAGCCGGCAAAGGCCGTCCACCAGCCGGAGACGACGATCTGGTCCTTGTCGCGCAGCGCGCTGACGAAGATGCCGAGCGTCGGGATCAGCCAGATGATGACGATCAGCAGAACGGCAAGGTGAACGAAGAGACGGGCAGGGCCGATCTTGAAGTAGCTTCCGACAGCGGTCATCTCAATGGCCCTTCAGTTCGCGGTTGGCGCGGCGCACGTTCCAGATCATGATCGGCGTGACGGCGAGCATGATGATGATGGCGATGACGGCACTTCGGCCGGAATCGCCGCCGCCGCGGAACAGCCAGTTGAACATCAGGTTTGCGAGCACCATCGTCTGCCACTGGCCGTTGGTCATGGTCAGCACGATGTCGAAGACCTTGAGGACGAGGATGGTGATCGTCGTCCAGACGACGGCGATGGTGCCCCAGACCTGCGGCACCATGATGCGCCAGAAGATCTGCCAGCCATTGGCGCCGTCGATGACGGCGGCCTCGATCGTCTCTTCCGGGATGCCGCGCAGCGCTGCCGACAGGATGACCATGGCGAAACCGGTCTGGATCCAGATCAGGATGACCATCAGGAAGAAATTGTTCCAGAAGGGAACCGAGATCCAGACTTCGGGCGTGCCGCCGAAGAGTTGGACGATGGCGTTCAACAGGCCGATCTGGACGTCGTTGCCGCCGCGATATTCATAGATGAATTTCCAGATGACCGAGGCGCCGACGAAGGAAATCGCCATCGGCATGAAGACGATGCTCTTGGCGATATTGCCCCACCAGATGCGGTCGGTCATCACCGCGATGACCAGGCCGAAGAAGGTGCAGGCGGCCGGCACGACGGCGAGCCAGAGGATGTTGTTAAAGATCGACTGGCGGAATTCGCGGTCGCCGATCGCCCATTTGTAGTTGGCCACGCCGACGAATTGCTGGCCGGTGCGGTCGTAGAAGGAGAGAATGAAGGTGGCGACGACGGGGTAGACGAGATAGACGAAAAGCAGGAAGAGCGCCGGGCCGAGAAACAGCCATGGCCGGATGAGCGCACGGCGATTGAGGTTGCGCGAGGCCGCGCGGATGTCGCCGTCCTTCACCGGCAGAGCGAAATCCAGGATCTTGTTCGAAAAATAGAAATAGGCCGAGCACGCGACAACGGCGGCGACCACGACGCCCAAAGCGGACACTATCTGCAACAGCATTCCGTCCCTCCCCTGCTTCCCCTGATCTTATTCCGGCCGGTTTTCATTCTGACGGGTCAAGGCCGGTCATCGTCAATATGTTTGCATTGCCCAATCACAATATATCCCGCGATGGCCGGGCTCTTTGCGAGCCCGGCCAGTCACGCAAGCCATGTCGCCGGCAAGCCGGCGACATATCTGAACGATTACTTGATGCCGTCCCAGGCGCTCTGGATTTCGCCGGCAGCCTCTTCGGCAGACTTGCCGCCGACGAAATCGACCATGCCCGTCCAGAAGGCGCCGGCGCCGATCTTGCCCGGCATCAGGTCGGAACCGTCAAAGCGGAAGGTGGTGGCGGAGGTCAGGATCTCGCCTTCCTTCTTCATCTGCGGATTGGCATAGGCATCGGTGCTGACGCCCTTATACGGCGTCAGGAAGCTCGACTGCGCCATCCAGACCTCGTGCGCGATCGGGGTCTTCAGGAAGTCGATGAAGGCACGGGCCGCCTTCGAATCCTTGGTGATCGAGACGAGCGTGCCGGCGCCGAGAACCGGCTTGCCGAGGTCGGCATGCGAGGCGTAGGTCGGCATGTAGAAGAAGTCGGCATCCTGGCCGAGCTTCGTGCCTTCAGGGAAGAAGGACGGGATGAACGAGGCCTGATGGTGCATGTAGCACTTCGGCGGAACGGCGAAGAGGCCCTTCGGGCTGTCGCGGAAGTCGGTTGAGGCCACCGCGGCGACACCGCCATCGACATATTTCTCGTTCTTGGCAAACTTGCCGAACTCGTCGATCGCGGCAACGACGGCCGGATCTGTGAACTTCAGCTCGTTGGTCGTCCACTTGTCGTAGGCTTCCGGGGGCTGCATGCGCAGCATGATGTCCTCGACCCAGTCGGTCGCCGGCCAGCCGGTGGCGCCGCCGGACCCGAGACCGATGCACCAGGGAACGCCGCCGTCCTTGACGATCTGGTCGGTCAGGGCATGCAGCTCTTCCATTGTCGTCGGGATCTTGTAGCCGGCTTCCTCGAAGTTCTCCGGAACGTACCAGACGAGCGACTTGACGTCGGCCTTATAAGGGAAGGCATAGAAGGCTTCCTTGCCGTCCTTGCCCTTGTAGGTGCCGTAACCGACCCAGCTGTCGCCGGCACCGTAATTGTCCTTGATCCACTTGGAATTGTCGTCGCCAAGCGGCGTCAGGAAGCCCTTGCCGGCGAGATCGGCCAGAAGGCCCGGCTGCGGCAGAACGGCAATGTTCGGCGGCGAGCCTGCCTGCGTGTCGATGACGATCTGCTGTTCGTAATTTTCCGAAGAAGAGTATTTCGCATCGACGCCGGTCGCTTCGGTGAAATAGGCGAGAACGCTCCTGAAGAACGCCTCGTCCTCGCCGCGCCACGGCCCGAAGATCGTCAGCGGCTGCCCCTTCAGATCGGCGTGCGCGGCCTTGAATTCGTCATAGCTCTTCCAGTTGAACTTGGAATCCTGTCCCGGGGCAAACTTCAGATCGGCCGCGGACGCAGCACCGGCAAACAGCGCCGCAACGGCAACGCCCATCAAAAATGACTTTTTCATGTGATCAACCTCCCATCACAATCCCGACCGCGCCGAATTCCCATGTAAAAGAAATTTCAAAGCGCTTTGACACCCAACTCATTTCACTTTCGGTGGAACGGAGTCAAGTCATTTCACGAAAATCCCCTATCATCCGGGGAATATCGCGGCGCAGCAGCGCCTACCGCGGAAATATGGAGCGATTTTTCTTGAGTCAAGCGCGCGAGATGATACATAATTAAAAGCGCTTTGGACGCCATTTGGAGGCGGGAGGCCTTTTAAAGCGGCCGACGGGCGGGCCGGGAGGAAGCATAGCAGGTGAATCTCAAACAGCTATCGGAATTGCTTGGGCTTTCGCAGACGACGGTAAGCCGGGCGCTCAACGGTTATCCCGAGGTCAACGAAGCCACCCGGGAGCGCGTGCTTCAGGCCGTCAAGGAAACCGGGTACCGGCCGAACAAGGCTGCCCAGCGGCTTGCCACCGGCAAGGCAGGCTCGATCGGCCTCGTCATGCCGACGGCGCCTGGCCATCAATCCGACGTGCATTTCGGCGAATTTCTGGCCGGGCTCGGCGAGGAGGCCGTGCGTCACGATTTCCATTTCGTCATCATGCCGTCCGATCCGGATGACGAGGTGGCGGCGCTCCGGCGGCTTGCGATCAGCGGCAACGTCGACGCGCTGTTCATCGCCTATATGCGCGGTCACGACCCGCGGCTCGCCATGCTGAAATCGCTTTCCATGCCCTATGTCGTGCACGGCCGCTCCTTCGGCGCGGAGCCGGATTATCCCTATCTCGACATCGATAATGAAGGGGCCTTCTACGACGCGACGCGGCTCTTGCTGCAGCTCGGCCATACGCGTTTTGCCTTGATGAACGGGCCGATGCATCTCGATTTCGCCATCCGCAGAAGGAACGGCGTCATCTCAGCCCTTGCCGAACGCGGCCTCACGCTCGAGGAGGATTGCATAAGCCACGCGCTGATGACGGACGAACAGGGCCTGCTGGCGATGGAACGGTTCCTGCAACTGCCAGAACGGCCGACGGCGATCCTCTGCTCCAGCACGGTGATGGCGCTCGGGGCGATCCGCGCCGTCAACCAGGCCGGATTGCGGCTCGGCGAGGATATTTCGCTGATCGCCCATGACGACGTGCTGCCGCTCCTGAAGCCGGAAAACTTCTCGGTGCCGCTGACGACGACACGCTCCTCGCTGCGGGCGGCGGGTGTGCGCATCGCCCAGCGGCTGATCGGCACGGTGAAACAGGCCGGCCCCTTCCCCGACCAGGAGCTCTGGAAAACCGAGCTGATCGTCAGGGCCTCGACCGGCCCTGCCCCGCAGCAAGCATAATCAGAACTGCGGCGGCGTCTGCCCTGCAGCGCGATGAGCGGCGATGACGGTGTTGGCCATCAGCATGGCGATGGTCATCGGCCCGACGCCGCCCGGAACCGGGGTAATGGTGCTGGCGACCTCGGAGACTTCGCGGAAGGCTACGTCGCCGACGAGCCGGGTCTTGCCCTCGCCCTTCTCAGGAGCCGGCACGCGGTTGATGCCGACGTCGATGACCGTCGCCCCTGGCTTCACCCAATCGGCCTTGACCATTTCCGGCCGGCCGACGGCAGCGACCAGAATATCGGCATTGCGGCAGACTTCGGCGAGGTTCTTGGTTCTGGAGTGAGCCATCGTCACCGTCGCATTGGCATTGAGCAGCAATTGCGCCATCGGCTTGCCGAACAGGTTGGAACGGCCGATGACGACAGCATTGAGCCCGGAGAGATCCTCGCCATGAGTGCGGCGGACGAAGACCATGGCGCCGGCCGGCGTGCAGGAGACCAGACCGGTCTTCAGGTCGCCGGTGGCAAGCTTGCCGGCATTGACGACGCTGAGGCCGTCGACATCCTTTTCCGGCAGGATCGACTGGATGATCGGTTCGCTGTCGAGCGGCTTCGGCAAGGGTAATTGCACCAGGATGCCGTGGATCGACGGATCGGCGTTGAGGGTGGCGACGAGGCCTGCCAGTTCCTCCTGCGTCGTCTCGGCCGGCAGCGTGTGCTGCACGGATTTGAAACCGCATTCCTTGGCCATGCGGCTCTTGGAGCCGACATAGGCGTGGCTTGCCGGATCGTCGCCGACGATGATGACGGCAAGGCCGGTGGTGACGCCGCTGCTCTTTTCCAGCGCTGCCGTCGCACTCTTGACCGTCTGAATTACCGATGCAGCTACGTTCTTGCCGTCGATTACTGTCGTCACGCGTCTCTCCGCCCTGTTTCGCGTCAATCTATGAATAGTTGACGAGCGTCAAATGCCCGCTAACGCCCTATCCTGTCGGAAAGCGGCAAGGCAATATCAAATTTGCAAGGAAATGTTCGTTCAGCGCCGCGGTTGCCGCGTTTCCATCACGTGAACACGAAGCCGGTCGCGCAGGCCCGAGATTTCGGAGCGCAGCAGCTCGATCTCGTCGACCGCCGCCGGGGCCGGCACGGGCGATGGCGGCGGAGAAGCAACGGGCGGAGACGCCGGCAAATCGCTTGCCGGAGCCGCGACGGATTTGCGCAAGGACAGCAGGAAAGCCAAGGAAAGACCGATCGCCAGGCCTGTGGCGGCGCCGGCCAGCGCGCGGCCGGTCAGACCGTCCGTTGCCGATATCGCCGATGCCAGCGGCGGCTTCAGCATGGTCATATGACCGTCGTCGGCTGTCGCCGATGCGGACGCCGCCTCTTCCAGCCGCGAGCGCGCAGCATTCGCCTTCTCGCGCAGCTCGATCAGCCGCGACAGATCGACGCCGGTATCCCGGCTCTGGGCGATCAGCGTGTTGCGGCGGTCGTTCAGGCCCTTGCGCGCATCGACCGCAGCCTTGGCGGCGGCATTGGCGAGCTGGGCGAGCCGGGCAAGCTCCTTGACCATATTCGCCTTGAGGCCATCGGTTTCGGCCTGTTGCTGCAGCAGGCGCGGATGGCGGGGCCCGAGTTCGGCGGAAAGCTGGGCAAGCGCCGTCCTGGCGACGGCATATTTGTCGCGCCAGTCCTGCAACGCCGGCGAAATCATATCGGAGGAGAGCGAACCATCGAGCACATCGGCAAGTTTTGCGGCCTTGAGCTGGTCGGCCTTCGCCTTGGCGGCAAGGATGCTCTCCTCGGCCTCTTTCAGATCGGCATCGAGCCGGTCGATCTGGCGGCGAAGATCGATCGCCACCTTGACGTTGCCTTCGCCGCTCTTTGCCGTGAAGGCGGCAAGCTCCGCCTGAGCCTCGTCATAGGCCTTGCGCAAAACCGCGTCGGTTTCGGCGTTGCCGCCTCGTGCGTCTCCGCCCGCTGCTTCGGCAAGCCTTGCGGCGATGCGCGTGGATTTGGCGCCGTCGCCGGTTGTCACCCGCACCCGGATTGTGCCGGCGGCGGCATCGGGCACAATCTCGACCGCATGTTTCAGCGCCGCCTCGGCGCGCGAGGCCGGATCGGCGGCAGCACCGCTTGCGGAGAGAAGATCGAGCACAACGGCGAACGCATTGGCGCCCGTGCCGACGAATTCGGGATCGCGATCGAGCTTCAGGGTGGTGACCATCGACGCAACCGCGCGTGCCGACAGCAGTCCCTTCGCCGCAGCCTGCGTGAAAGCAGCGCGGCTTGCCGTATCCGTTTTCACGGCAAGGGTCGTTTCGGCGCGGTAGAGGGCGGGCGCAGCCGGCATCAGCATCGGCAGACCGGCGCCCAGGATCGTTGCGGCAGCAACCGTTACCGCAAAGCCGGCCTTGCCCACGCGGCGTTGCAGTGCTGCCGGCCGGGGCTCGACCGGTTCCTGATGAATTGCGGCCAACGGTTCGACAAAAATCGCCGGCTCCCCAGGGGGAGCCACCGGCTCCTCATATCGCGCTGGTTCCGGCGGAAGACGATGACCGACATCATTGGCAGCCCGGAGACGGTTGCCGAGAATGGTTTCGATGCGGTCGACGAGCGGCGCCTCGGGCACCGCCTTCATGCGCTGCTCTTCCAGCACACGGCCGATGGCGCGCAGCAGGTCGGCTTCGGGCGGGGCGATATCCGGTCCGTTCGATCGGGACTGCCGATAGGGATCGTCATCGGCGCGCGGCCTTGCGGCTGCGCGATCGAGAAAACTGCTTCTGGCCCTGCTATCGTACATTTGCGCCACATCTCATGCACATGATGGCCGAGTTCACTCATCCGCAGGCAAGCAGATGATTAAGCCACTCTAAATTTTCATGGCAAAGAAATGGTTAACCGCAGCTGTCAAGAATTGCGGTCCGTTGCCTCGACGGCGCTGCTTGCGCGTCAACCGCGCGGGCACTGCAGGCTCAGCTCGCCTTCTTGCGATCGGCCGGCGGCTGCCCGACGCTGCGGGACTCTTCCGGATGGCTGAGAATTCTTTCGCGCCGGCGGAAGCGGTAGCGCAGGACATGAAAGAGGAAGACCGGAATGCCGACGATGTAGCGCCGCCAGAGGCGCGCGGGCTCCTGTATCAGGCGATAGGCCCATTCCAGACGCATCATCCGCACGGTCTTCGGTGCCCGCGGCACGGCGCCGGAAACGAAGTCGAAGAGCGCGCCCACCGTCAGCACCAGGCGCGCATGGTCGGCACGGATATTATCGTGAACCCATTTCTCCTGCAGCGGCGTCCCCATGCCGACGATCAGAATATCGAGTTTCTGGCGCTCGATCTCCTCGATGACATCCGTGGAGTCGACCTTGTCGAAAAAACCGTCGGAAATAACGACAAATTCATGCCAGGGCGTGTGCTTGTGGAAATTTTCTGCCGCCGCCTCGACGACCGAGCGCTTGCCGCCGATAAGGCCGATGCGGCGCGGGGCCTCCATGAAGGTGAGGAAGGCCGGGACGAAATCCGTGCCGTTCAAATTGGCGGGAAACGGCGCGCCATGGGAGATCTGCGAAGCGATGTTGAGGCCGATGCCATCAGGCAGCACCAGATTGTGCGACATGATGCGGTAATATTCATCGTCCCGCAGCGCCGTCAGCATGTTATGGGCGTTGACGAAGCAAACGACGGTCTGACCGACGGGAATGGAGGCGAGCTCGTTGATGAAAACGAGGGCATCGTCCCAGCCGAGATCGCAGACCGGCAGATCGAAGATCGTCCGCCGCGACGCAAGCACCGCGAAGTTTGCAATCAAGTTCATTCCTACCTCCTGCCGAGGGTGCGTCATGCGCCCGAAATCCCGGAAAACAAGCCCATATTTCCGCACCCCGGAGGTCTCGAAAGGACCGGTCGCGTCACGCATGGAACGACGTCGCCCCGGTCGCGGAAACGGCGCATGCCAAGCTGTGCCACCTGATATAACAGGACGGTTTCAAACAACCCTTAGGAAAATTCCTTGGATTTTGATGCTCGTATAAGTAGTTTATTAACCAAAGGCGGCCCAACGACAAACGGCGCCCGAAGGCGCCGTTACTGCATCGATAATCGGTTGTTTCAATGGGCGGCCGGGGCCGGTGCTCCCTCGGCTGGCGCGCCATCGATGATCTTGACCGGTGCGCCGAGTTTCTTCGGTTGACCGGCCGAATTTTCCTTGACCTCTTCCTTGGAGAGATAATCGAGCTGCTCCAGCATCACGTCGGCGACATACTCGCCGCCGAGGCGCTCGTTCATGCCCTTCCTGATCTCCTCGCGAAAGGCTTTTGGGTCAAAAGATTTGATGTGAGCAAGATCGACCATCTTGTTGCCGACAAGCAGGCTGAAAAGTTCGTCGGTCGTCATCTCGGTGAGCGGCAAGGTCACGCCCTTCAGCATGTCCTTGTTCATCATGAAGGAAATGCGGCCGAGAAAATAACCGGTGATCGCACCGTCGCCGATGACCGGCACAGTAATCGTTTCGCCCTTCACCAGCTCGAGCGCGCTCTGCTTGGAATCCGTTGCCGCGGGTGCCGGCGCCGTCGCCAGGTACACCGAAAAATAGACCGAGGCCAAGGTGATGGCGCAAACCCAGATACCGGTGAGGACGAGCTTGACCATCAGTTTCCACGCGCGGCGAATTGTTCCTGGGAATAGGTGCCGTCGGCGTCGGCGTCCTGAACCGCATTCTTCAGGAGGTCGGCCACGGCACGAACCGCTTCGAGATGCGCCTCGACACGCCGGGCGTTCAGAACCAGCTTCTTTTTCAGGCCGTGCAGCTGATCGAGATGGGCAGCGGCAAGCTCGGCCGGATCGGTATCGCGGAAAAGCATCGATAGCTCGTAGAGGCAACGGCTCTTGTGGGCGTTGGAGACCTTGAGGTCGAACTGCGGATCGTTGCCGATTCGGGTGTTCTCATTGTCGATGATCATCTCGAGGCGTCCGAGAACGGATTTGATCCTGTATTCGTTCGAAACTATTTCCATTGTGCCCTCGGTTATGTGTCGCTGAGAGCCTGATGCCGAAAAGTGTGCGCGGTTTTCGGACGACATCATGCTCTAACTAATAATTGAGAACAGGGTTCAGATTTCAGGCCAACAGGCCTAAAATCATCCTGTTCTATCGGTCTTGGAGTCGGCGGTCGGCGTGCCGAAGGTCCTGCGCTGGAAATCATCGATCATGCTGAGCGCGGTGTTGCGGTCGCGATCATCGGTCGAAGCGTTGACGATCTTGCCTTCCTGGCGGCGCAGCTGCTCGCTGTACATCTGCTTGGCGATGCCGATGCCGTCGCCCTTGGCCATGGTGTTGCCGAGCTGCTCGGCCATCATACCCTTCCAGATATCGCCGGTCGCGCCCTTGCCGTAAACGTCTTCACTCTCGCTCGGCAGCATCGACTTGACGAAGTTCTGCAGCACCATGGCCTCGAACTTCCGGTAGCTTTCCGGAACCTCCTCGGTCTTGGTGCGGTTCTGGATGTTGGAGAGGCCGCTCTTCTGGCCGATATGATCGAGAACGTCGACCGTATTGGAGAAGCCCTTGCCGTTCTCGGCGAGACTCGTCGCGGCAAAGGCCGCACGATTTGCCTTCAATTTTTCCTGGGCTGCCTGAACCTCCATGGGGTCGGCAGCTTTGACCACGTCCAGGACCAGATCACTGGGGGGCGAAATAGCCACGTTACAATCCTCTGAATTAAGATCGCAACGATTATGGTTTTTGAAGCTTGCTGGAGGCTGGCGTTGCGAATTGCTGATCGATCACATCGTAAACAGCATTGTCGTCGGCCTCGCGGCGCTCAGCGTCCAAGGCCTCTTTCATACCTTCTTCCAGCCGATCGGCCTTGGCGCGCTCGCGCGACAGCCGCATCTCGTGGATCTGCTGCATGCCCGTCAGCTGCTGATCCTTGATGGTGAGCCTGCCGAATCGATCGGCATAATTCTGCGAGAAAGCGTGGTGGACGGGATCCATCGAGCCAAGCGCGACGATGACGTCGTCCATCGCCGCATTGACCTCGATGCGTTGACGGCTGGTTTCGGCCAGATCGTTTTCCGCCATCCTTTCGATATGCCGCTGCACCGACAGGAGGCGCTTGAGCTTCTGGGAACGGCTCTTCTCGATCATGACGGCCTCATCGCCCGATGTAGATTGAACTGAAAGCCTGGCCGAACTGGCTGATCAGCGCCGCAATCGAGATGTAAAGCAGGAAGAGCCCGCCCATCAGCAGATAGGGCGTGGAAATGAAATAGACCGGGATCTGCGGCGCCAGCTTGTTGATGAAGCCGATCGAGACGTTGAAGATCATGCCGTAGATCAGAAAGGGGCTCGACAGCCGCAGCATGATGTAGGTCGTCTGCTCGAGCGTGTCGGTGAAGGAGATCAACGTCGCGCGCATCTGCACCAGGCCGCCGAAAGGCATGGTCGTGTAGGAATCGATCAGGGCGCGGAAGACGATGTGATGGAAATCCATGATGAAGAGAATCATGATGCCGGCAAAGGTGATGAAGGCGGAAAGGCTGGTCTCGGGCGTGTCTTCGATGACATCGGCCGAACCCGGTTGGGTATAACCGACCATCATGGCGAGGATCGTCGCGGCGAATTGCATGCCGAGCGTATAGAGTCTGGCCAGCATGCCGTACATCACGCCGATCAGTGATTCGCTGAAGATCAGGCCGATATAGGTCGCGGATCCCGTGTGGACGGCGGGATAAACAGTGTCCCAGAGCAGCGGCATGACGGCGATCGACAGCGCGAGGGCAATGAAGACGCGCAGTTGCTCAGGCACGCGCGCCGAGGAAAAACCCGGAAGAACCAGCACACAGCCGCCGATCCGGCAGAAAACCAGAAACAGCGCAAGAACCGTCCCTTGCGGGTCTGTTATCATGAAATCGAGCCCAAAATCTTTATCTCGATGCCCTTGGCCAATTCGACATGCGACAGGACCGGGAGCGTGGCGAACAGCCGTTCGATGATCATGCGCACATAGGAGCGTGTTTCCGGCGACGTGACAAGGGCGAATGGCAGGCCGCGATCCATGAACTCACGGATAACTTTGCTGGCCTGCTCGCTGAACTCCTCCAGGCTGCGCGGATCGATGTCGAATTCGATCACCTCGCCCTTGGCATCGCGCTTCAGCGCCTGGTGGAAGGCGAGATCCCATTTGCTGCCGAGGCGCAGCACACGCAAGACGCCATTATCGGCGAGATCGCCGCAGAGCTGCTGGGCCATGCGGATGCGGACATGCTCGACGATCTGCTCGGTCTTCCTGACATGCGGGGCGAGCTCGGCCACCGCTTCGAGAATGAGATGCAGGTTGCGGATCGACACTCGCTCGGCAAGCAGGAGCTTGAGCACCGCCTGCAGGCCGGAATAGGACATGTGCGACGAGCAGATCTCATCGGCGAGCTTCTTGTATTCCGGGTCGAGGCGGTCGATCAGCACCTTGACGTCCTTGTAAGACAGAAGCTGCGGCAGGTTGTTGCGGATGACCTCGCTCATGTGCGTGAGCACGACGGAAACATTGTCGATCGGCTGGAAGCCTTCGCGTTTCAGATCGTCGGCGAAGTTTTCGAGGATCGAGACGGCCGGCATGCCGAAAGCGGGTTCGCGGATTTCATCACCCGGAATGCTGGGCTTGCGGCCGGCGCCGGTGACGACCAGGACTTCGCCGACACGCAGCAGATTGGATGCGACCGTCGTGCCGTGGATGCGGATCTGATAGGATTTCTCGGCGATGGCGATGTCGTCCGTGACCTTGATTTCCGGCACGACGAAACCGTATTGGGTGGCGAACTTCTTGCGCATCTTGCCGACGCGGAACGCCAGCTCCTGGTGAGCGCCGAGCAGGCGCGTCGACACCATCTTGCCGAGCGCGAGCTCGATTTCGGAGGTGCGGAGCACCGACTTGACCGAATCCTTCTCCAGCTCCTTGCTCTGGACGACCTTCTTTTCCTCCTGTTCGCGGCGAAGCTTGTTTTCAGCCTCGACCTGCCGCGGAATGAACCAGGCGCCGAAGGCGAGAAGGCTGCCAAGGATCACGAAGGGGACAAAGGGCAGGCCCGGCATCAGGGCGAGAACGAACATCAGCACCGCCGAAACGGAGAGCGCGCGGGGATAGCCGCTCAGCTGGTTGACGACCGCCTGGTCGGTGGAGCCGGTCGTGCCGCCGCGCGACACGAGAAGGCCGGCCGCGAGCGAAACGATGAGGGCCGGCATCTGCGAGACGAGGCCGTCGCCGACGGAGAGCTTGACGAAGACGTCGGCCGCTTCGCCGATCGGCATGCCGTGGCGGAAATAGCCGATGATGATGCCGCCGAAGACGTTGATCGCGGTGATGATGAGACCGGCGACGGCATCGCCGCGCACGAATTTCGATGCACCGTCCATCGCCCCGAAGAAGGAGCTCTCCTCTTCGAGCTCCTTGCGCCGGCGCTGGGCTTCCTTTTCGTCGATGATGCCGGCCGAGAGATCGGCATCGATCGACATTTGCTTGCCGGGGATGGCGTCCAGGGTGAAACGCGCGCCGACTTCGGCGATGCGCGTGGCACCCTTGGTGATGACGATGAAGTTGATGGTGATGAGGATCAGGAAGACGATCAGACCGATGACGAAGTCGCCGGACATGACGAGACTGGCGAAACCGGCAATGACGCCGCCGGCCGCATCGTGTCCTTCATTGCCGTGGGACAGGATGACGCGGGTCGTCGCGATGTTGAGCGCCAACCGTGTCATCGTCGCGATCAGCAGAATGGTCGGAAAAGACGAGAAATCGAGCGGCTTCTGGATCCACAGCGCGACCATCAGGATCAGCACCGAGAAAGCGATCGAGAAGGCCAGGCCCATATCGATCAGGAACGGCGGGATCGGCAGGAAGAGAATGCAGATGATGCCGATGATGCCGAGGGCAAAACCGATATCGCGCAAGCTCGGGGCGACTTTCGGAAGGGGGAGTGCAGGTGGTTGCGCCATGACGATTCCGTCTCTTCATGAGAGGAGGCGGAGATGGGTCCGCCCAATTCGGATCGAGAATTAAATGGCGAAGCTTGCGCGAAGGTGGCTCAGAGCGGTTCAGCTTTTTATGGAGGCGTAGAACCGCTGCACAGTTTTGCTCGAATTGTTCAGAAGCCGGACTGGATGCGCGAGAAGACGAGATTGGTGAAAATGGAGATCTGCGAGCCGATGAAGGGGGCAGTGATTCCGACCACGACGAGCACCGCGACAATCTTCGGCACGAAGGTCAGTGTCGCTTCCTGCACCTGGGTCAGCGCCTGGATCAAGGCAATGACGAGACCCACCACCATCGCGGCGAGAACCGCCGGACCGGAGGCAATCAGGACCGTCCAGATTGCGGCCTGGAACAGATCCAATGCATCAGCTTCATTCATCTGAAGGCAACCTCATATCGCCTCGAAGCAGCCCCGCTATGACAGGGCTGCGATTGATCTGGTTTGTCGGGCGCGCTGACGCCCCTTTGCGTCAGGAGCTGCTGCTCGGCGCCTCGTCGGCAACAGTGATTCCCGCCTGCACGAGTATCTTATCGCCATCCGTGGTCGTCGCAATGATGCCGTCGGAATAAACTTTGACGGAATCGATCACGCCTTTGACAGTGCCGTCGGCGCTTTCCATATATTTGCCGACATAGCTGCTGGCCTGGGTCAGGCTCGAGCTTGCCAGAAGCGTATCCAGCTTGGTGTTGGTCTGGATCGTCTGCTCGACCTGTGAGAAGGTCGCAAGCTGAGCGACCTGCTCGCTTGCATCCATCGGATCGGTCGGATCCTGGTTCTTCATCTGCGCGATGAGCAGCTGAAGGAAATTGTCGTAGTTCAGCGTCGCCTTGCTCTGGGTCGAGCTCGAGCTCGTCGAGGTCGAACTCGTCACGCTTGACGTTGCGTCTACCGCCATGGTGCGATCTCCCTGCGAATCTGCTCGACCATCGTCGGCGGCAGTTCGTGATTGTTGAGGATATTGTCTTCGATCGCGTAGAGACCGCGGATCGCCTTCAAGGCGTCGAAGGCGCGGCCGGTCGACACAAGCGCGTCGATCCGCTTCAGCTCAGCGAGGATCTCTTCGTTCTTGAAGCAGGTGAGCAGCATGGTGATCGACTTGCGGAACATCGCCGTCGAGTGGTCCTTGCCCTCGGGATTGATGAGGATCATCTGCGCGATGAAATAGAGCTGGCGCAGGGGTGTCGTTGCGCCTTCCGGCTGGAGGACGTGATTCTCGAGAAGGAACGTCACATCGTTCAGGAATTCCAGCGCGACCTTGCGGTCGACACGCAGGACGGCGCCGTTGATGAAGATTCTTTCTCCGGCTTTCAGAGAAATTCGAAGTGTACTTTTCATTTAAGTCCATCCCTGATGATGGTGGTAACGTCGATGATGCCCTGGTAGTTATTCGACAGACGTTTTCTGATCCTGTCGCATTCCTTCAATATCCAGATCGCAATCGAGATGAGGTTGGCCCTGAGCTGGATATCCAGCTGGTTTTCCGGATGTTTCAAATCCTCGATAAAGCTGATCCACACCCGGCGCGTATAAAACAGGGCTTCGATGGCTTCCCGACCGTATTTTTCCTTGTCGCGCGCCAACGACAGCAGCTCTATGGACCGGTCAAGAACCTGCCATTCCCGCTCTTTCGCGTCGGCCACCGAGTCCTGCATGACTTCGGCATATGAGAACTGATACATTCATGCATCCTTCTGTGCGCGCCTTTGATCATCAAAGGTAGTTTACGAGACTCAACTGCTGGATTTTCGAGACGATCGTGTAAGCGGTTTCAAGCTGCGTTTCCAAAGTCTTGACGAGGGTCGAGGCTTCGTAGGGATCGACGCCCTGGAGATCGACCAGCTTGTTCTTGATGATGTTCGACTGGGCATCGAGAGCGTCGTTGGACTTCTTGACGCGCTCCTGCGAGAGGCCAAGCTGGCTTGCCTGCGTCACGAGGCCACTTGTGGCCTTCGCTGTGTAGCTGATGGCCTGCTTGGACACCGTCGTCATTGCATCGGTGCTGAGGTTCTGGCTCAGCAGCGCGGTGGTCACGACCGAGGCGAGCGCCAAATAACGCATGCCTTCGGAATTGGCATTGGTAGAGGATTCGATCACTTCCGAGTTGCTGATGCGGCTCGTCATGTTCTGGCTCGATGCCTGCGACCAGCCGGTCGTCGTGTTGGTCCAGTTCGCCTCGCTGAACATCGGCTCGACCGTCGAGGTGATGAAGGTCTGCATTTCATCGCCGGTGAGATCGCTGACCGCTTTCGGCGGGACAAGACCGGCTGCATAAGTGTTCAAAGCCGTAACGATTGCCGTACTCGTGGCGGTCGTCTTGTCGGTGAGCGGCTGGACGTCGGTGTTGATGCCGGAGAACAGATATTCGCCGTTCACCATGGTGTTGGCCGTATCCATCATGGTCGAAAGTGCGCTGGTCGCCGACTGAATGGCGACCGTGATGCTGCCCGGATCGTGGCTGCCCTGCAGCGCCGTCAGCTTCGACACGAGGCCGTCGCCGACATCCTTCATCTTGGAAAGACCGAGCTGCGAGGATTCCATGCGCGCGCTGACGAGCGAATTGCTTGATTTGATCGAGTCTATTCTGTCGGTCTCGCGGGTGAAATCCACACTTCTGGCCGCATTGCCGCCCAGCGAAACACCGATATCCGCGTAGACTCCGGTCGTCGCTTCCATCGTCGCCTTCGTCATCTGATTCTGCGCCTGACGGATCGTCAACCGCATCGCGTTCTGAATGGCCGAACTTGAAATAAATGAGCTCTTCATGGCTTAACTCGCAATATCCAGCAATGACTTCAACATTTCGTCTACGGCGTTCAGAATCTTGGTCGCCGCCTTGTAGGACTGCTCGATATCGAGGAGCAGCGTCAGCTCCTCATCGAGATTGACGCCCGTCTCATTGGAATAGGCTTCGTCGGAGCGCGACAGTGCCGCCGAAGTGTTTTCGGCCGCCGTTGTTGCATTGCTGCGGTACTGCTCGAGCCAACCGAGGGAATTCGTGGCATATTCCATGATGCTGACGTTGGAATCGATGCCCGTCGTGGCGTCGAAGCCGACCGGCGCTCCAGCTGCCGGGTCGAAATCCATGTCGGATGTCATCGCCGTATAAAGGCGGTCGAGTTCAGCCGTATAACCGCTGACGCCTGACGTGTTCAGGACGACGCCGGCGGCGTTGACGCCACCATCGCGCAGACGCATCGGATCGCCGCCCTGTGAGGTGATCACGCGGGTGCTGACCGTGATGGTCGACGCCATGCCGGCGACCGCGGTGGCGCCAGTATCGACCGTGCCGCCGCTCCAGGTGAAGAGGCCGGGCACATCGGCCGGGGGCCCTGCCGTGTTCTGCTCCTTGAAGAGCGAGACGAGGCCACGGGCGATTTCGTCGAGCTGCTTCTGGAAGTTGGGGGCGATTTCGTCGCGAATCTGCAGGAGCGACTGGAGGCTTCCCTGCCCCGTCGTCGTCGAACCCTTGCCGAGCGGCAGCGCAACACCGTCGATATAGACAGAATTGCCGACGGTGGTGGCGGTATAGATATCCTGGGACTTGAATGTCACCTTGCGCGGGATCGTCTCGAATAGGATCGTTCCGTCCGGCGTGCTCAGCACCATGTCGTTGTTGTCGCGCGTCGTCGCGCTGACGCCAACGATTTGCGAAATCTGCTTCAGAACTTTCTCGCGTTCATCGAGAGCGCCGGATGCATCGGTACCGGAGGCCGTGGCGGTCTTGACCGCATTGTTAGCCTTCTCGAACTGGCTGAGGAGCGTATTCAGCGTATCGACGGCGGTGGTGATTTCCTTGTCGGCGTTGGCGCGAACGTCCTGAACGGACTGCGAGGCATTGTTCAGCGAGTTGGCGACGTCCTGGGCGGCGGTGATGGCGCCCTGTGCGGCGACGGTGCTGCCAGGCGTTGTGCGGAATGCCTGCAGTTTCTGTTGGAAAACACCGAGATAGGTCGACGGCGAGGTTTCGTAGTCGTTGCCACCCATGATCGATTTGAGATCTTCAAGGCCGCCCAGCAGGGTTTGCTGAGCGCTGTCCTGAGAGGATGTCTTCAGATACTGGCGCAGCAGGGCGTCTTCCTGTGCCCGGTTGATCTGGACGACCTGGGCGCCGTTCAGGGACGTGGTGAGCATCGCCTGTCGGCGCACATAATCTTTGTTGCCCGCATTCGAGATATTGTTCGATACGACACTGCTCTGCGTGCCGGTATTGTTGAATATGTTCTGCGCGGTATTAAGTGCGGACGTGAGCGACATGGCTTACCCGTTACCCTGCTTATCTCTTGAGGTTGACGAGGACGTCCATAATGTCGGACCCCGTCTGGAACACTTTCGAATTGGCGGTGTAGCTGCGCTGCGCTTCGATCATCTCGGTCAGCTCGCCGGCAAGATCGACGTTCGAACCTTCGAGAGCGCCCGATTTGATCGTGCCGAGGCCGTTGGTCTGCGGGAAGCCGGTGACGGTGACACCGGACTGGCCATTGGCGCTGTAGACGTTGCCGCTCATCAGCGTCAGCTTGTCCGGGCTTGCGACATTGGCGAGCGGAATACGATAGAGCGGCTTGGTGCTGCCGTCTTCGTACTTGGCGTAGACGATGCCATCGCCATCGATGGTGACGTCCTTGACCGGGGTCGCCGCCTGGCCGTTCGGCGTACCGGTGCCGGAAAAGGCGGCGCCGAGCTGAGTAAAGCCGGAGAGATCCATTGCTATCGTCTGGCCGGTGGTCGTATCGTTGATGCTGAGGGTGCCGCCAGTGAGCATCTTGCCGTCACGGTCAAAGGTTAGCGATCCCGATCCGACAGCGCCACCGGCGCTGTACGGAAATGAAGTTGTGCCACCCGTCGCCGCGTTGGCGTTGCGAAAGACTGCAACCTCCCAGGTTGCAGCGGTACCGGTTGCCGGCGGCGGCGTAACGACCGAGGTCTTCGTGAAGTAGAAGTCGTACATCACCTTGTTGCCGAGACGGTCATAGGCGACCATCGAGACCTTTTTGGTGTCGGCGGTGGTGGTCGCGAGGTTTGCGCTTGGAAGGGTCGCCGGGGCAACCGGAGCGACGCTAGCGTTGGAATCAAGGTTCCCCTTGAAGACACCTGATGTCGACGCGATTGCGGTCAAACCATCCTGATTGACGTTGACGGGGACGAGGCCGTCGAAGCCGTTGACGACGACGGCGGGAGCGCCGGAGTCGTAGGAATAACCCATCAGCTGGAAGCCGGCGGCATTGACGAGATTGCCTTCGTCGTCCTTCTGAAAATCGCCGGCGCGGGTCAGAACCGGGGTGCCGTCAGGCCCTTGGACAATGAAGAAGCCGTCGCCCGAAATCGCAAGATCGGTGGAGGAGGTCGTGTAAGAAATATCGCCTTGGTCGGAGACGGCCTGGCGCACGGAGGTCTGAACGCCGCCGGAATTGTAGTTGCCGCCCGAGGAGGGAAGAACCAACGAGGAGAAGCTCGTCGATACGGCCTTGTAACCGGTGGTGTTCACGTTGGCGATGTTGTCGGAGACGGTACTGAGGCGGTTTGCCTGCGCGTTCATGCCCGACACTGCCGTCTTCATGCTGCCGAAAATGCTCATCTGAAAACCTCGTTTTACCTGTTAAACTCGAGAGTATTTGCCGGGCCTTGCGTGAAGCTGTCTGTCATGGGGAGCAGCGAGGCCGATATCGAGGTTCAGCCGGGCGCGGCCACCCGGCCGGAAAAATCAGGCCCAATCGATGCAGTAGCCGAGGAAGCGCTTGGAATCGACCGGATCGACGCCGAGCTTCTTGCGCAGCTTCTTGCGCAGCTTCGAGATGTGGCTTTCGACGACGTTCTCCTCGACCTCTTCATCGAAGATGCCGTAGATGGCGTTGAAGATCTGAGTCTTGGTGACCCGGCGACCGCGGTTGGCGATCAAATATTCGAGGATGCGGCGCTCGCGCCGGGGAAGCGCAAAAACCTCGCCGTTGATCTCGGGGTCACGGCCATCCGAGAAGACGCGGATGCCGCCGATGTCGGTGTAGTTGGCGATGGCCTTCAGCCGGCGCCGGATTGCTGCCGCCCTGGCGAGGATTTCGCGCGGATGGACCGGTTTGCGCACCACGTCGTCGACGCCGCAATCGAAAAGCGCGAGCGTGTTTTCGAGCGAGGGCTGGTCGCTGACCGCGATCACCGGCGCCATCGAGCGGTCCCGGATCGCCCGGGGCAGCTCGAAGCTGCGCTGGCCCTGACCGATCAGGAAGGCCTCGACCGCCGCAATATCCGAATCGGCGGCGGTCTGCACCCACTCGCCGAATTCCGATGGATCAAAGCCGGTAGAGGGAATGCCCTCCCGGCCAAACAGGGATGTGTATCCGTCTTTCACGAGCTCACGCTCATCAACCACTACGATCATTCGTCCGCCTCCGAATCAGTGTGGCACTTCGATGATCTATGGGTACGAATCGCGCGAATCGGCGACAACTCGTTAAAGTGAATGGCAGAAATTAATAATTGATTAAGACCTTCGTGGCGATTTGATCTACATCTAGTGGCCACTCTCGGATATCCACACATAAGTTTCGTGGAAAAGTTAACGAGTCGTTAAATGTGACTTGCACACCCATTTAGCGCCGGATTCCTGCCACATTACGACACAGTTTCGTCATAATCTGGCACTTCTATCTTTGGTTGCACTAATTTTCGCAGAAGTTACTCGCATTGGGAGTCCATTTGCCATAGCCGGTGGCCACCAAATTGGCGATGACGCGGCAGACATATTGCTTTTGCGCGGGGTTGTTGTTCGGCCCTGCATGGTATCGGGCTACCGCCATCGTCCACGTCTCATGACGGTCATGCAGGTTGCGGAGAAACTTCGCCGCATATTCGACGTTGCGATGCGGATCGAACATATCTTCGGCGGAGGCGAAATTCTCGCCGTGATAATAGTGATTGATCTGCATGCAGCCGATGTCGATGAGCTTCGCCCCGCTCCTGCGGGCGACATCGAACTGCCTCATCGCATCCTCTTCCGAGGGCGGAAAAATCGCCCTGCCTTCGACGTTCATAGCATAGGGATAGAGTGAGCCCTTGCGACCGGTCTCCGTCAGGCCGACCGAATAGAGGATGCCTTCCGGGATACCGTATTTCACCGCAGCCGACTGGATTTCGCGTTCGCAGGCACCGGTGGAAGCGGCTGCCTCAGAGGTAAACGCCGCCAGCGCCGCTGCTGCGATCACTGCCAACAGAGACGTCTTCGAAACCGGTCTCGCCTGCGCCATTGAAGCCTCCATCCGTCCGCTGCGCCATCTGATTGTGGCGCTCGCGCGCCTCGCCGCCCTGCCCTTGCTGAGGGAGCGACTGCTGCTGGGAGGCCTGCCCCTGGCTGTCGGCCTGATTGCCGGCGTCGGCCCGCTCGACGGGGGCCATGCTGATGGTTACGTTGTCGACCGCATAGCCCTGGCTGCGAAGGGATTCGAGAATCTTGCCGTGATCTTCCTTCAGCTGCCGGTAGGCGGCGCCGGTTTCGACCTTGAGGTCGACGTTCAGGGCGTCGCCGGTCAGGCGCATGGTCGCCGTCACCAGGCCGAGATCGATCGGGTTCATCTGAATCTTCAGCGTATTGACCACCTTACCGGTGCTCGTCCATTCCGCCGCGTTGGAGAGCGCCGAACTCGGCTGCATGGCGCGCGCCCATTCGGAATCACCAGAGAGAGCGGCGGTGACCGCAGCGGAATTGGTATTCTGCGCCAGGCCGATATAACGGCGCGATTCGAGGACCGAGACGTTCTCGAGATCGGTCTTCTTCGCACCGTCGTTGGACCCGGCCTGTTCCGCGCCGAGGTGAACGTCCATCGACACGCCGCGGCCATCGGCGCGGCTGATCCGGAACGTTCGGCCGTCGGCGACTTCGGTGTTCTCGGCGCCGGGAACCTTAATATCATCAGCCTTAACGCTTTCGACATTGCCGCTGACGACAGCCAGGGCGTCGGATGCGTGCCCGCTCGTTTTGGCTTCGATACCAGCGGCCGTCTTCTCGGCAGTTCCGGCCTCGCCGGTCTTGGTGATGGCTTGATGGGCGGCTGCGGCGGCCGGCAAAGCGACCGTGCCATCGGCGGGCTCCTGCTTCAGCAAACCGAGCACATCGGAGATGCCGCCGTCCTCGGCCTCACCGTCCGTATCCGCATCTGTTTTCGAGATCTCCGTCTTGACGCGCTTGACGCCCTTCGCCGCCTGCGCAGCCTCGTCAGCTGCCTGATCCTTGGCATCGGGCTTGCCGGCGCCGGCCGGCAGTTTGAGCCCATCCTTCGCAGGCTTTGCGGCGACCTTTTCGGCATTGGCGACCGTTTCCGGCTGCACGTCGGCCTGTGCCTTCAGCGCGGCGCTGCCGAGATCGATCAGCGGTCTGGCGCCGCTGCGGCTGCGGATCGTCCGCGCCACTTTCCCAGGATCGCCATCGGCGACACCCTGATCCGGCTGTGCATCGTCGGGCGCGTCGTCGACTGCGCTCCCGCTTGTCTTGGCAAGCACATCGGAGAAGCCGCCCTGCTGACCGGCGGGATCGCCCTTCCCAGCATTCGCGGATTTCGCGGCCGCAGCCGCCTCCGCACCAGAGGCTCCGCCCGAGACGCTCAAATCCATCATTGTTCGTTGCCTTCCTGCGCCAGAAGACCATCGATCTCGTCGAGCTTGGATCGGCTGGTCGTCACAAATGCGTTGAATGAGGAGTCGGTATCCTGGCTCTGGCCAGTCGATGCCACACCTCCCGGAACAGGCTCGGGAGGCGCGCCTGGCGTCCCCGGTTGCATGGCTATCGCCGCAGCCTTTTCAGAAGTGATTTCTTGTTGAGAAGTGTTAGGATTGGATGCTTGCGTCAAGCTTGCCAGATCCGGCTCACGCAGAATCTGCTCGGCAACGGACCGCGCCGCCGCCTGCAGCGCCTGATCCCGCGGCGAAAGCGTTTCGCCGTCGATGCCACTGACATTCTTCGCCGCCTGGTCGATATCGTCCGTGGGAAGGCCGGCCATGCCGCCATAAAAATCTGCGAGCGGGCCGAAGGCATTGTCGGTGCCCGCGCCAAGCAACTGCACATGTTCGACCGCCATGCGCGCCAGCTCCGGCTTGCCCGCTATCGCGGCGGCGCGGGCGATGCGCAGATAGACCTCGCGCTGGCGCGGGGCATCCATGAAGGAGAGGATATCGACGACATCCTGCGGTTTCACGTCGTGATCATGGGCGACGACAAGCTTGACGAAAAGATCAGCGAACTGGCTGGCATAGGGCGAATGCAGGAAGCGTCTGGCATAACGCTGCGAATAGGCGAGTCCCTTGTCGAGCATTCCCTTGTCGACGCAGATGGCGAGGGAACGGCGCAAGGCCGCCTCCTCGACGATCGTGCCCGGCGCGGCGAGACGTGCCTGGTCGTAGAGGTCAAGCGCATCTGTCGGTTTCGTGGCGATCATCACGTTGCCGCCGATCAGCGCGAGGTATGGACCGATCTTCTTGTCGCGATATTCCCTGGCGGTTTCCTCCAGCGTCTTGGCGACGAGCAGCCCCTTGCCGGTCAGATATTTGCGCAGCACATCGGTGACGCGGTTGTCGAAATAGCCGTTGACGTCATGGGCGATCAGATATTCGAGCGTCTGGGGATTGCCGCCGCTCATCGTATAGATCAGCGCCGCATCGACATTGCGGTCGTCATCGAAAATCGTTGTATCAGCTGTTCGCAGCCGCTCGTCGATCGTGCCCAGCATGAAGCGCTGCATTTCGCCGGCCGAATGATCGCCGGCAACGACCGAATCCTGCACGAACTGCAGCGACCGCAGCATCTTGTACGGCGCAAGATCGTCCGGATCCTGCGCTTTGCCTGCGGCAGGCGAAAGCATCGCCAGGCCGAGGGCCATAAATCCGACGTAGCGATGCTGCCGACGCGCCATCCGACTATCCCTATTCCGCCTGCACCAGGATCTCGATCCGGCGGTTGGCCGCGTTGAACGGGTCGGCGGGGAGCTTCAGCCGACGGTCGGCGAAACCGGAGACCTGGGAGACGCGCGTCTCGTCCAGCCCGCCGCGCACAAGCATGTAATAGGCGCTCTGGGCGCGATCCATCGAAAGCCGCCAGTTCTCGTTCTGCCCACCCTTGTATTGGCGCCCGTCCGTGTGGCCGCGGATGGCGACTGCGCCACCCCTCTCCTTCAGGATCGTCCCGATCTTTGCCATGGCGAGCACCATCTCCTGGCGCGGGACAGCCGAACCGATATTGAACATCGAAGCGTCGTTCTGGTCGGAGATGCTGACCAGCAGGCCGCCTTCGGCCGCCGTCACTGTCAGGCCTTCGGCGAGCTTGCCGGCAACACCGCCGATCTGTTGCGCGATCTGCGCCTGAAGCTGTTCGGCTTCCTTCTGCTGCTGCTCGGCCCCAGCCGCGCTCTTGTCGGCTTCCTTCTGATGCTCGGCATCCTTCCGAGCTTCCGCCTTCTTCTCCTCGGGCGCTTTGCCATTCGTCGCCTTGCCGTCCTTGGCCTCGGCGGCGCCGGTCGTTTCCCTGGTCTCCTTGGCTTCTTTGGCGGGAGCTTCCTTAGCGGGCTTCTGATCGGTCGCCAAAGGCACCGGCTTCATATCCTCGGCCTTGGCGATCTCCGTCGTCTCGCTCTCGGTCGCCTGCTGCTCGCTTTTGCCGGGCGGCAAGGGTTTTCCGGCCGTTGTCACCTCGACCTGCTTTGTCCAGAAATCCGGATCGAAGGGATCGCGATAGGCTTGCCCGCCATCGGCGCCGGTGGCAGGGCCGGAATCGGCGGCGCCGCCATCGCCCTTGGCGCTGACATTGGCCTGCTGGCCGACCTCCTGGGCGATCTCGGCGAGAACCGAATAGGGATTCTCGAAGAAATCGGCCTCGGAATAATTGGTCTGGTCGCCTGAGGTCGATGTCTGGTCGTCACCATCGGCGGCCGACTTGCCCTCGGTCGGATTATCTTCCTTCTGTTTCGACTTTTCTTTCTTCTCCTCGCCCTCGGCGTGATCGACAGGCTTCTTCAAGCCTTTCTCGGTCGGCTTTTCGTCGGCAAGCTTGATCGGATTGAAATAGGTCGCGACCGCGGCCTTGGTCTCCTCGTTGGCGGCGTTGACCAGCCACATGACCAGGAAGAATGCCATCATCGCCGTCATGAAGTCGGCATAGGCAATTTTCCACGCACCGCCATGGGCACCATCGTGATCACCGCCGCCATGCCGCTTGACGATAATGATCTCGTTTCTGCCGTGGTGATGGTTTTCGCCGTCGCTCATTCGAGAACTTTCTTCAAGCTGGCCGCCCAAGCGGACATACGGGTGACGATGACGGATTCACCGATTTCGACGGCTAGATCGACATCGTCGGCCTCGATGTGCCGAACCGCCGCGGCATGTTCGCCGAGCTCGGCTTTCAATATGTCGAAGAGGCTGGTCGGCCCCCTGACGACGATCGGTCCGGCCGCGCCTTCGAGAATCGCTTCACGCAGCAAAGCGGCGAGACTTTCGGCAGCCTTGGCCGCCAGCGCTTCCGTCATGACGGGCGCAATGGCCGTGGCTGCGCCGGCGCTGACCAGCTGAGCGACTTCTTCGGCGATATCGAGGACGCGGGATGCAATGACCGCCGCCGCCTCCACTTCGTAGCGAATCTTCAGTTCCTCGAGCGCGCGCGCATGGGCCTCGGCCAGGGCGCGCGCCTCGCTTTCGTATTTCTCGGTCAAATCAGCGGTCGCCGCCGCATGGCCTTGCGCATAGGCCTCGCGCCGCTCCGCCTCGATGTCGACCGGCGGTTCGCTCGGCGTCTCCGGAAAAACATCTCCGGCCAAATCGTCGATATCGATGATCGGCGCTGACGGCTTCGGTTCGCCGAAGTCCTTCAAATACCGAGAAAGCGAAATGCTCATAGAAACCATCCAGCGTCCGGGAAACGTGCGGCATGCCCGCCCCCGTTCAAAATGACCTTGCGCGCGACATGTCCTTCGCAGCGAACAAGGGCTTGACCTTGCGCCGGCACGATTTTCGGACGATGCCTTCATGCCGGAAACTAGGAAGTCAAACTTGCGCGAGGATGAATGGCGCCGCCGCCATCGGTGATCGCGCCCAGCTCTACTCCAGCAGAATGAGGATCTTGCTTGCAGCCGTGTTGAGGATCGAGATCGCTTCGACGGCCATCTGCTTCTGGGTTTCAATCGCCTTCTGGCGGATCGAAGCTTCATCCATATCGGTATCGACGAGCGCGCCGACGCTCTTGTCGATCGAATCCGACAGATCGGCCGCGTAGTCGATCTGGTCGTCGATACGCGTCTTCATCACACCGATGGAGGCGGCCGTCGTCGTCAGCGAGGAGAACAGGGCGTCGGTCACATCGAGCATGTCGACCAGCTGGGCGTCGGTGGTGTTGTTGTCGATCGCGATCTCGCTGCCCGTCGCCGACGTGGTCGAACCGGCGTCCAGCAGGTAATAGTTGCGCGGTCCGGTGCCGCTGTTGTTGATCGCCTGGGCATCAATCGCCTTGGTGAACAGGCCACCGCTCGCATTGTTCTTGTCGATGAGGATGGTCTGCGACGAAGCGAAGTCGATGGTCTGGGCCTGGTATTCGCCCGTCGAGGCGCGCACGAAGCCTGAAATGACCGACCATGTCGGCGGCGCGGTCTTGTCACTGTTCAGCAACCAGTTCTCGCCTGCAAACGACGTCGATTCGACAACTGTCTTCAACTGCTCCTTGTATTCGCTGATCTCGGCATTGATCTTGTCCTTGTCGGTGCCGGGCTCTCTTGCCGCAACCAGCTTGGCGCGGATCTGGCTGACGAGATCGATCGCCGAATTCATTGCCGTGTAGGTCGCGTCCACCTTGGCAGCGCCGAGACCGAGCGCATCGCCGATCGTGCCGAGATTGGTGCTGTCCGAACGCATGACGGTGGCGACCGACCAGTAGGAGGCATCGTCCGCGGCCGTCTCGATCCGATAGCCCGAAGAAACTTGCTGCTGGGTCTGACTGGCTTCTTTGTTGATGCTGCGCAGCACCGCAAGTGCATTCACCGCGGCCGCGCTGGTAATCTTAACGGTCATCGACAGGTCTCGGAATAAGATGAAAGGGCAGGCCGGATTGCCGGCGGCGACTGAAGTGGCCTCATGCCTCCGGCGAGTTTTCACCGGCGCGTCGCAAAAGCAAATCAACTCAAGGCGAAGTTAACTCGATATCAACTTGTTGGGCAAGAGCGGCGCCGAGAGCGCGACAAGCGGATTGTCTCGCAAGTCAAGCTACTGATATTAAATAAAGAACCGCGCCGTTTCGGGCGCGGTCCGGAAGGTTTTCTGCTTGCAGCCGAACGGCGGCGCAAGATTCGGTCCAGCTTCAGCGGCTGATTTAGCTGCGGAACAGCGTGAGGATGTTCTGCGCGCTGGAGTTGGCGATCGACAGCGACTGGATCGCCAGCTGCTGCTGGGTTTGCAACGCCGTCAGCTTGCTCGATTCCTCTTCCATGTCGGCATCGACGAGGCGGCCGACGCCCGAGTCGATCGAGTCGCTGAGCGCTCCGACGAAGTTTTCCTGCAATTCGATACGGGTCGAAATCGAACCGAGCTGCGAGGCAGCCTTGGTCATTGCTTCGAGGCCGGCCTCAATCGAGGTCAGGGCCATGGAGATCTCAGCCGAACCGAAGGTGCTGATGTCCATAGAGTAGATCGAACCGATCGTGCCGTAGGACGTGCCGATGATGCCGGAACTCGTCTCGATCGTACCGGTCGAAGTCATGCCGAAGAGAACGTTGCCCGTGGAGCTCGTGTCCAGGACGTAGTCCGTCGTCTTGACCGAGACGTTGCCGTTGCCGTCGCGGACGAAGGTCGACACGACGCTCTTGGTGCCGTCGGCGCCGGCGACCCAGTTTTCACCGGAGAAGGAAGCCGACTGCGCGATGCTCAGGAGCTGCTGCTGCAGCTGACCGATTTCCTCCTGGACCTTGGTCTTGTCGACGCCCTTTTCGGTTGCGGCGACGATCTTCGCCTTGATCTCGCTGATGACGTCGATGGCGCTGTCCATGGCGGAGTAAGCGGTGTCGACCTTGGCGGCGCCGAGACCGAGAGCGTCGGACACGGCCGAAAGCGCCTTGTTGTCCGAACGCATGGTCGTTGCGATCGACCAGTAAGCGGCATTGTCGGCAGCCTTTTCAACACGATAACCCGACGAGACGTGGTTCTGCGTGTCTTCGAGGCTGTCGTTGATTCCGCGGAGTGTCTGAAGAGCGGCCATCGCCGCGACGTTGGTCAAAATGCTGGTCATGAAATGATTGCCCCTTGTTGGCATCTGGGAAAAAGGGACATTCCGGAATGTTACCGGGAACGGGGATCAGCCTCATGCCTGTTAACCGGTTGTTAATGTCGGTTAACCCGCCGTCTCGTTGAGCTGAGAAGACAACATTATGGTTAATCAATCGTTAACGGAAATAAGAAAGCCGCGCTTCATCGAAGCGCGGCTCGAATACGAGGTGCCCGCCGGACACCGGCGGGCCATATTTTCTGGCGCTTATTAGCCGCGGAAGAGCGACAGGATAGTCTGCGAAGAGGAGTTGGCGATCGACAGCGACTGGACGGCGAGCTGCTGCTGGGTCTGCAGGGCGCTGAGTTTGGAGGACTCTTCTTCCATGTCGGCGTCGACGAGGCGGCCGATACCGGAGTCGATCGAGTCGCTGAGAGCCGACACGAAGTTTTCCTGAAGTTCGATACGCTTGGAGATCGAGCCGAGAGCAGCACCGGCGCTGGTCATGGACTTCAGAGCCGATTCGACGTTCGTCAGAGCCGACTGGATCTCGCCGAGGGTGAAGTTGGTGATGTCCATCGCGTAGACCGAACCGGTCGCGCCGTTCGAAGAACCGAGGATACCTGTGGAGGTTTCGACCGCGCCGCCGCTCATGCCGAACAGAACGTTGCCTGTGGAGCTGTTGTCGAGAACGTAGTCAGTCATCACGACCGAAACGGCGTTGGAGCCGTCGCGGACGAAGGAGGCAACGACGTTCTTGGTGCCGTTGGCGCCGGCAACCCAGTTTTCACCGGAGAAGGAGGCCGACTGAGCGACGCTCAGGAGCTGCTGCTGCAGCTGGCTGATTTCTTCCTGGACCTTGGCCTTGTCGACGCCGTTTTCAGTCGCGGCAACGAGCTTGGCCTTGATGTCGCCGACGACATCAATGGCGCTGTCCATGGCGGAGTAAGCGGTGTCGACCTTGGCGGCGCCGAGACCGAGAGCGTCGGAAACAGCCGAAAGAGCCTTGTTATCAGAACGCATGGTCGTTGCGATCGACCAGTAGGCAGCGTTGTCGGCAGCCTTGCCGACGCGGTAGCCGGACGAAACGTGAGCCTGGGTCGTCTGGAGACCCTGGTTGACGCCACGCAGAGTCTGGAGGGCTGCCATCGCAGCGTTATTGGTGTTGATGCTCGTCATAGTTTGTTTGCCCCTTGTTGGCAGATTTTAAGAAGGGACATTCCGGATTTTCGGCCGGCCCACAGCGATCAGCATCATGCCTGTTAACCATTCTCGTTAGGGTTAACTCGCCGTTTCGATGGGCCTAGAAAACAGCAAGATGGTTAAGGAAAGCTAAATCGAAATTGAAAATAACGTAAAAATATCTGATACTTAGAAAGATTTTCATTAACCTTATATTAAAACATTTCGCGGCCGGGGATAAGCCGGCCGCGAAACTTGGAAACCTTGTGCAGACCGCTCTTAGCGGAAGAGCGACAGGATGTTCTGCGAAGAGGAGTTCGCGATCGACAGCGACTGGATCGCCAGCTGCTGCTGGGTCTGCAGAGCGCTGAGCCTCGAAGATTCCTCCTCCATGTCGGCGTCGACGAGACGGCCGATACCGGAGTCGATCGAGTCGCTGAGAGCCGAGACGAAGTCTTCCTGGCTGTCGATGCGGCTGGAGAGCGAGCCGAGAGCAGCACCGGCGCTGGTCATGGACTTCAGAGCCGATTCGACGTTCGTCAGAGCCGACTGGATCTGGCCGGCTGTGAAGTTGGTGATGTCCATCGAGTAGATAGAACCGGTCGCGCCCGTCGACGTACCGAGAATACCCGTGGAGGTTTCAACCGTGCCGTTGCTCATGCCGAACAGAACGTTACCGGCGGAGCCGCTGTCGAGAACGTAGTCGGTCGTCGTGATCGATACGGCGTTGGAGCCATCGCGGACGAAGGAGGAAACGACGCTCTTGGTGCCGGCAGCGCCAGCAACCCAGTTCTCGCCGTTGAAGGAAGCCGACTGAGCGATGCTCAGCAGCTGCTGCTGCAGCTGACCGATTTCTTCCTGGACCTTGGCCTTGTCGACGCCGTTTTCAGTTGCGGCAACCAGCTTGGCCTTGATGTCACCGACGACGTCGATGGCGCTGTCCATGGCGGTATAAGCGGTATCGACCTTCGCAGCACCAACGCCGAGGGCGTCGGAAACGGCCGACAGAGCCTTGTTGTCCGAACGCATGGTCGTTGCAATCGACCAGTAAGCAGCGTTGTCGGACGCCTTTTCAACGCGATAACCGGACGAAACGTGATTCTGCGTCTTGTTGAGGCCCTGGTTGACATTGCGCAGCGTCTGGAGAGCGGCCTGTGCGGAAGAATTCGTGTTAATGCTTGTCATAAATCTGTCCCCTGGAAACTAGATACAAAAAGGAGGACATACCGGACTGTAATACCGGCGATGACGGACCAGCTTCATGCTACTCGGCGCCTGTTTGTTTGGCCCAAACCCGTCATGTCCAGGGCAATCTCGCAGCCAATGCTTGCCAACTTCTTAAAAATAGAGGCTCCGTTCCGGCTCCTTACATCCCATAGTTAATACCGGCTGAATCTATCCGTTCGCATGCTAACGTATCGGGAAAGAAGCCGTTCTCTCGGACAAGACAATGTCTTCATGAGGCGCACCTGTTTCAAGCAAGCTTCGAATGGCAACGTGGCAGGTGCCGGGATAGCATCGTCGGATCAATCCACCCATTGCCTGGGAGGACGGATCGTGCGCGCTCGGCAATCGACAGCCATGCCAGAAAATTTCCTTCACGGAGTTGGGTTTTGAACAGCAAAGTTTCGTTCTCTGCGGCATCCAAAGATTACCAGGCAGGCCGCTACACAAAGTCCTTGGCGACGCTCAACCAGCTCATCGATACTCAGCAGGACGCCAAGACCTATGCGCTGCTGGCCAAAAACCTCGTGCAGCTCGGCTTCAAGGCCGACGCCGCGAAAGCCTATGGCCTGGCCGGCAATTGCGAAGGACCGAACGCCTACGAATATCAGAAGCAGGCTGCCAAGCTGCACTACGAAACCGGCAACGAGGACGAAGCGCTGCTGATCGCCATGCGCAACCTCACCAGAGCGCAGGAAGATGCCGAACTCGCCTTCATCATCACCGCTATCTATCTGAAGCGCCAGCAGCGGGATATCATCCGTCCGTTCAAGACGGTTCTGTCGGAAAGCATGAATCCCGATCACATGCGCCTGGCGGCCCTGCTGCTCAGCGACGATCTCAACGACGCAACCAACCAGACGCTTGCCCGCAACATCTTCAAGCGTTTTCCGGGCAATCACGCCTTCCGCTTTCTTCACCTGGTTTTTGCCCGCGAATTCAACGATTTCGAAGAGGCGGCCAAGCATCAGGCAGTGATCGACGACGCGCTGGCAAAGGGCAATGTCGAGATCCTGCGCAAGGACAACCCGTTCTATCATCTGCACTGGTGCGGCAACGAAGATTTCAACCGGTATGCGACGATCGGCACGGCCCCGCTTAATCAGGAACGGGTCGCTTTCCGCCGCAACCAGCCGCACACATGGTCTGACAAGATCCGGATCGGCTACATGTCGTCGGACTTCTGGGATCGCCACGCGACGATGAAGCTGCTGCAGCGCATTCTCGAACTGCACGACAAGGACAGGTTCGAGGTGACGCTCTTCTGCCATACGGGCCCCGAATACCTGAAGCATAACGACACCGACCGCAGCCGCTGGGGCAGGATCGTTGACATTCACGGCTTCTCCGACCAGGCGGTGCTGGAAATCGTACGCGAGCACAATATCGACATCATGGTCGATCTGAAGGGTCATACGTCGGGTAGCCGCGCGGCAGCCTTCAACCTGCCGCTCGCACCTGTGCATGTCGGATGGCTCGGTTTTCCCGGCAGCACCGTCAACATCGACCTCGACTACGTCATCGGCGACCATTCGGTGCTGCCCGACGTGGCCAAGCCATTCTTCCATGAGAAATTCTGCCGGCTTCCGGAGAGCTACCAGCCGAACGATCCGATGCATCGCCCGAAGCCGCGTCCGGTCACCCGCGAGCAGCTCGGCCTGCCGGAAGAGGCCTTCATCTTCGCCTCCTTCAACGGCAACCGCAAGATCACGCCTGATGTGGTCAACAGCTGGTGCCGGATCCTCAAGCGGGCGCCGAACAGCGTGCTCTGGCTGATGGCCAATTCGCCGCGCAACCAGGCGAACCTGCTGAAGCAGTTCCAGACATCAGGCATTGCGCCCAAACGCATCATCTTCTGCCCGCGCGCGCCCTACGAAGACCACATCAGCCGCCAGCAGGCTGCCGATCTCGGAATCGACACTTTCCCTGTCAACGGTCACACGACCACCTCGGAGCAGCTCTGGGGCGGCCTGCCGGTCCTGACCGTCAAGGGCACCAACTTCGCCTCACGCGTCAGCGAAAGCCTGCTCAGGGCAATCGATCTGCCCGAGCTCGTCGCGAGCGACCTGCAGGCATACGAGGATCTCGCCGTCGAGCTGGCGCAGAATCGCGGCCGGATCGCCGAATACAAGGCACACCTCAAGGAGAGGCGCTATATCGCGCCGCTCTTCGACGCCGAACGTTTCTGCCATCACCTGGAGCAGGCCTACGAAAACATGGCCGAACGGGCGAAACAGCGCCTGGCACCCGAGCACATGGATATTCCGGCGCTGCCCCCGCGCACGGCCCCCTTCGCGGCCTTGTAACGGCTCGACTGTATGATAAACCCCGCCGGAGCGGATCCGGCGGGGTTTTCTTTTTTCCAAATAGAGACGGGCCAGCCGATCAGCTGAACGAGCGCACCAGGCTGCCGACGAGTAGGTTCCAGCCGTCGATCAGTACGAAGAAGAGAATCTTGAAAGGCAGCGAGATCGAGGTCGGCGGCAGCATCATCATGCCCATCGCCATGGTGATGGTTGCGACGATGAGATCGATGACGAGGAACGGCAGCACGACGAGAAAGCCGATTTCGAAGCCGCGGCGAATCTCCGAAATCATGAAGGCAGGGATCAGCACCCGATAATCGATCGGATCGGTGGTCTGGATATTCTGTCCGCGTTCACGCGCGAGATCCACGAACAACGCCAGATCCTTGTCGCGAGTATTGGCCGCCATGAAGGTGCGGAAGGGTTCGGCGATGCGCTGCACTGCGTCCGTCTCGTTGATCTGGTTGGCAAGCAGCGGCTGCACACCGTTCTGCCAAGCCTGATCGAAGGTCGGCGACATGACGTAGAAGGTCATGAACAGCGACAGCGACAGGAGGATCATGTTGGAAGGCGTCGAGGAGATGCCCATCCCCGAGCGCAGGATCGAGAAGGCGATGACGAAACGCGGGAAGCTCGTCACCATGATCAGGATGCCCGGCGCGACCGAAAGTACGGTCAGCAGCCCGAATGTGCGAATGATCCAGGCGGCGACAGAGCCATCGACCGGCACGTTCAACAAGTCGGTGGGCAGCTGCTGTGCCACCGCCAGTTCCGGCACCGCCATCATGGCGGCAAGGAAAACTATGAAACGAATCATTCGATGACAAAGGTCCTGAACATGACCTTCGATACCCGCCCTTGCGAGCGAAGGTCAACACGTTCCTGGATGTCATCCTTGAGATATTGAAAGCCGCGCGGCCCCTCGATCTGCTGAAGGGAAACCGTCCTGATATAGGCGAGGATATCCTGGTGAATGTCCTCGGCGACCTTGACGTCGGGCGGCCCGTTGAACAGCAGCGCGACTTCGAGTCGGACCCAGTTTTCCGAGGGGTAGGCAAGGTTCGATGTAATCGGCTCGAGCTGGACGACGTTGTTGGCCTCGGTCGAGATGCGCGCCAGACCTTCCTCGGCCTTCTTCTTGGCATCGGCTTCCTTGGCCTGCTCTACCTCCTTGGCGCCCTTGACTTCGGGCGCGACGATCGTGCCGACCGCCCAGCCGCCGCCGGCGCCGAGGAGCGTCAGGACGGCGATGCCGATGATCGTCATCAGGCCGGATTTCTTCTTCGATTGACCTGCGCTTACGTCTTCGTCTGCCATCGTCGTTCGGCCTCAAAGCGGCGAGAAGAGATCGACGGCCTGCTGGCCGCGCGGAGGCTGCTGCACTTCCATCAGGCGACCGCGGCCGCCATAGGAGATGCGGGCTTCGGCGATCTTGTCGTAGGAGATCTGGTTGTCGGCGTTGACGTCCTGCGGACGCACGATACCGGCGACGTTCAGGATGCGCAGCTCCTGGTTCAGACGGACTTCCTGCGAACCCGAAATGACCAGATTGCCGTTTTCGAGAATACCGGTGACGACGGCCGCAACAAGAAGGGTCAGCTTGTCGGTGCGCTCGATCTTGCCCTTCCCGTCGGTGCTGGTATCCGAACCGTAGGTCAGATCGGTCTTCGATTCCGGGGTCCAGCCGAAGATCTGGGCATTAACGTCCCAGTTCATGCCGCTCGAATTCTTGCGGCTGCGGTTGGTCTCGTTGTCGAAGGAGGCCTTGTCGTTGATCTGGATGTCGACGGTCAGGATGTCGCCGACGTTCAACGCGCGTGCATCCTTGAAGAGCGCGGCCTGCGAATCGCTCCACAGCGAATAGCCCTGCGCCACGGCGCGCGGCTGCTTCGGATAGAGCGCCATCTGCGGGGTCTGGCCATAAGCAAGGCCGCTGCCGATCGGGCTCATGGCGGGCGCGCGGCCGATCTCGCTGACTGCCGTCGGAGACTGGCAGCCCGCAAGGAGTGCGAGGGCGGCGATCGCGGCCGGGAAACGCATATTCATGAAGGATCCTTCGACGTATTGGGATCGGACGCACTGGCGATGACGCTGGCGATGGCCGCGGCCTTCTTCGAGTCCATCTCGTTGAGGATGAGGCTCGACTGGCGCGGGCCGAGCCGCATGATCACGGCCGACGCCACTTCGATGTTCATATCCTGCAGCTGCAGCGCCGCCGCATCCGGCTTCATCTTCTTGTAGATATCGGTGAGGCCGGCTTCCGCCTGCTTCAGGAAATCGTCGCGCCGCTTCAGCCAGTCCTGATATTCGGCCTTGCGCTTGTCCATCTCTTCCATCCGGGCGTCAATGTCGGCGCGGAGCCTTTCCAGCTCCTGCTTCTGCAGCAGGTAGCGCTGGTCACGGGCGGGATCGGCGATGTTGGTGCAGAATTGCTTGATCTCGTCCTGAGACGTGATGTCTCCCTCCGGATGCTCCTGTGCGAAGGCGCCAGGGATCGACAGCAGGACGAGGCCGGCTGCCGGCAGCGCCAGGCGGCGCAGCAGCTGCAGCACGGTCATGTCAGGATTCAGGATCGTTATCATTGCAGCACAAGCTCCGCCTGCAGGGCGCCCGCCGATTTGATGCCCTGGAGAATGGCGATGATCCCATCCGGTTTCACGCCGATATTGTTGAGGCCGGCGACAAGGGTCCTGAGGTCGGGACCGTCGATGATGGCAACGCGCCCACCGGTCTGCTCAGCCGCGATATCGGTCTGCGGCTGAACGGCGGTCCGCCCGCGCGAGAAGGGTTCGGGCTGAATGATCTGCGGTGTCTCGGTGACCTGAACCGTCAGAGTGCCGTAGCTGACGGCGACCGGCGAGACACGGACATCGGAGCCGATCACGATCGTTCCGGTGCGCTCGTTGATGACCACCTTGGCCGGCGTATCGGTTTCGACGATGAGGTTTTCGACGTCGGCCATCAGCCGGGTGAGATCGGCCGTGCGCGGTTTCTGGATCACCACTTCCTGCGAATCCTTGGCTTCGGCGACCGGGCCGCCGAAGCGCGCGGAGGCATAGCCATTGACGATGTCGGCAATGCGGATCGCCGTCGAGAAGTCGGGATTGCGCAGCTGCAGGACGAGATTGACCGAATCCTTGAAATGGGACGGCAGTTCACGTTCGATGATCGCGCCGCCTGGCACGCGGCCGGCGGTGGTGACGCCTTCGGTCACCGTTGCCGCCTGGCCCTGCGCCTGAAAGCCGGAGACGATAACGGAGCCCTGGGCGACAGCGTAGATCTGGCCGTCGGCGCCGGAAAGCGAGGTCATGACGAGCGTGCCGCCGCGCAGCGAGGTCGCATCGCCGAGCGAGCTCACCGTAACATCGAGACGGCTGCCGGGGCTTGCGAAAGGCGGCAGGTTGGCGGTGACCATCACGGCCGCGGTGTTCTTCGCGTTGGACTGGCCGCCCTGCGTCGAAATGCCGAGATTCTGGAGCATTGCCCGCATCGACTGCTCGGTGAAGGGCGAGGAACGGAAGCCGTCGCCGGTCCCCTGCAGGCCGACGATGAGGCCGTACCCGATCAGCTGGTTATCGCGGCCGGCCTGAAGCGAAGCGATATCCTTGATACGGGACGTCAGCGCCCAGGCGGGCGCCACGTCGGCCAAACTCATGGCGACAACCGCAACAAAGGTGACGATACGGAAGAACAATTTCATTTCGCCCTCACATGGATCGTGCCGTCCGCAAGCACCGTGCCGCTGACGATGACGCCGGAATCCATATTACGTGCACGGACCACCTGCCCCGTCGCACCGTCTTCGAGCGGCGTGCCGGCGGCGGAGATCGTCATGGCGCCGAGAGAGAAGACCAGACGGATCGAAGAGCCGCGCGTCACCGTATAGGGCTCGCGCAAAGCTGAAACCGAGATCGTGCGGCCCGGCAGCAGCGTGCGTTTGGAAACCAGACCTTCGACCTGCGAAATCGATTTGGCATAATCGCCGGCGAGGTTGGGGTTGGTGACCTCGACCTCCTGAAGCTGGCTGCCCGACAATGTGTCGCCGGGGTAGATGATCGTCGTCGGGACGACGGCATAACCCATGCCGGCATCCGCGTTCACGGGCAAGATGATGCCCGCGAGTGCGATCGTGGCTGCCGCCACCCATCCTGAGATGTGTCCTGCCCGGCAAAACATCATGTTTCGGCCCTTCCCTTTACTTCAGGTTCTTGCTGACGATGGAGGCCATTTCATCAGCTGTCGTGATCACCTTGGAATTCATTTCGTAAGCACGCTGAGCCGATATCAGCTCGGTGATTTCCTTCACCGGATCGACGTTCGAGGATTCCAGATAACCCTGCTTCATATACGCAAAGCCTTCCTCGTCGGGGTTGCCGACGACCGCCTCGCCCGAAGCCGGCGTTTCCTGGAAGAGATTGTCGCCGATCGGCTGAAGACCCGCTTCGTTGACGAAATCGGCAAGCGTCAGCTGTCCGAGAACGGTCGGATCGGTCTGGCCCGGCAGCTTGGCCGAGACCTCGCCGGAGCGGCTGATGGTCAGTTCGGTCGATCCCTGAGGGATGGTGATCCCGGGCAGGACCTCATAGCCGTCGATGGTGACGAGCTGGCCCTGGTCGTTCTTGTTGAAAGCGCCGGCGCGGGTATAGAGCGTGGTGCCATCGGTCGACTGGATCTGGAAGAAGCCCTTGCCGATTAGCGCTACGTCGAGGTCGTTGCCGGTCTGCGTCAGTTCGCCCTGGAGATGCAAATTGCGGACGGCCGAGGTCTGGACGCCGAGGCCGATATTGGCGCCTTCAGGAACGACGGCCTGGTTGGCCCGGTTGGCGACGCCCTTGGCGCGTTCGGTCTGGTAGAGAAGGTCGGTGAACTCGGCGCGGGCCCGCTTGAAGCCCGTCGTGTTGATGTTCGCAATATTGTTGGCAATGACTTCCAGATTGGTCTGCTGGGCATCCATGCCCGTTGCTGCGATGGCGAGCGCTCTCATGTGTTCGTCCTCAAATCAGTTACATCTGCATCTTGGTGACTTCGAGAAAGGCCGAAACGACCTTGTCGCGGATGGCAATCGCGGTTTGCAGCGTCTGCTCGGCCTGGAGCATGGAATCGACGACTTCACGGGTCGTCGCCGTGCCCTTGATGCCGGCGAAGGACATGCTTTCGGCACCCTTCAGGCTGCTGACCGCGTCGGTCGCCATGCCGCCCAGGACCGAGGCGAAGCTCAGGCCGTTGGCCGCACCCGCAGTGCCCGGCATGGTCGTTGCGGAGGACGAAGCGGAATTTTCGGTGTCGACGGCGCCGAGCGCGCGGGTCATCGAAAGATTGCTGACATTCTGGACGCTGCTGATCATTGATTATTGGCTCTTCAGAAGATCGATCGTGGACGAGATGAGGTCGCGGGTCTGCTTGATGGTCTGCAGATTGGCATCATAGGAGCGATTGGCTTCACGCATGTCGGCCATCTCGACCAGGATGTTGACGTTCGGCAATTTGACGACGCCCTTGGCGTCCGCCGCCGGATTGCTGGGGTCGAACTCGGTGCTGAAATCGCCTTCGTCGACGCCGACCTTCTTGACGTTGACGGTCTCGACGCCGCTGGTGCGGTCCATCTGCTGGCCGAAGGTGATCGTCTTGCGGCGATAGGGGTCGGCGCCCGGCGTGTCCCCGGTCGAGCGGGCGTTGGCAATGTTTTCCGAGACGATGCGCAGACGCGTCGATTGCGCCTCGAGCCCCGAACCGGCGATTTTCATAGCTGCGGAAAGCGGATCCATGACAATTACTTCCTGACCGTCATCAACATCATGCGGTTGAAGGAGCTGACCAGCGAGGTGTTCAGGTCGTACTGGCGCTTGATGTCACCCGACTTGGAAAGCTCCTCGGCCAAACCGACGGTGTTGCCGGATTCCTGAATGCCGATCTCCTGGTCGAGGGCCGCTTCCTTGACGTCGATATCGCCGCTGTCGCTGAAATCGTTGCCGCTGAAGTGCGCCGGATTGGTGCGCGCCATGGTGATGTCGGATCTGTCCAGCACGGCATCGAAGGGCGTGACGTCCTTGGCGCGGAATTTCGGAGTATTGGCATTCGCGATGTTGCCGGCAACAACCTGCTGACGGATCGTCAGCCATTCCGCCTGTCGCGAAGCCAAGTCGAAAAGTTGGATCGGTTGCATGAGAACTCTCCGTTTTTACTATCCGGAACCTAGAGCGGTAATCTTGCGTGGGACTTACGGGAATTCGGCCTTCGAGGCGCTTCGCCGAAGGCCGCCATAGAAAAGGGCTCCTGCCGGTTCGCGGCGGAGCCCCTCTTGTCTTCAGCTTTTGCGAGGAGGTTCAATCGTTCTTGTAGATATCGCCCTTGGAGGTGATGATCACCCATTTGCCCTCGCGCTGCTCGATCATCGCCAGGCGGCTTTCGTCGGGCAGGACCGAGCCGATGCGCACCACGTACATGCCCGAGGGATCCTCGATCAGCGCCCGGCCGTTGGACACGTGCAGAAGGCGGAAGGAAGACTTGCCCGGGAAAGGCTGGTCTTCCAGCATCGCGCCGCCGTCACGCTGCTTGCCGAGATCGGAGACCGTCGCCGTCGTCAGCGGATCGACCGGCGGAGCCTTCTTGGCCGCCTCGTTCTTGTTGACCATGGCCAGCGGTGAGACGCTGAAGACGTTGCGGGCGGGCCAATCCGGCAGTTCGCGCGAATTGCTGCTGGTGGCGACATGGATGCCGAACTTGTCGGCATTGAAGAAGACGTACCAGGGGAAAAAGGCGGAGGCGCCGGCAAGCGCCAGGCCGGCGAAGGTGAGAAACCGATCCAGAGTGGCGGTCTTCTTGCGCTGCGTCAGGGAAGCAATGCGTTCATCGTCGAAATCAGCCACGTCTATCTCCTCTGCATGGGTGCGCCCTGATTGCCCATGCCGGCCGCAGCCTTGAGCGCGCCGGCGAGATCGGCAAAAGCGTCGACCGAGTCGCGATCGCCTGGAGACTGTTTCAGGACGTCGTAAATGATGGGGACCTGCTTGACCGCCATGTCGAGATCGGGATCGGCGCCCTGGCGATAACCGCCGATCAGCCGCAGGTCCCTCGTTTCCTCAAAGCGGTGGATCAATACCTTCAAGCGCGACACCAGCTTTTCCTGATCCGGCGTCCAGGCCTTACGGGCAAGACGCGAGATCGAGGCGAGCGGATCGATCGGAGGATAGCGCCCTTCTTCGGCGAGACTGCGCTGCAGGACGATATGGCCGTCGAGAATACCGCGCGTCGAATCGGCGATCGGGTCGTTGTGGTTGTCGCCGTCGACGAGGATCGAGATGATGGCGGTGATCGTGCCGGCGCCCTCGGGGCCGGGACCGGCGCGTTCGAGCAGGCGCGGCAGCTCGGTGAAGACGGAGGCGGGATAACCGCGAGCGATCGGCGGTTCGCCCGAGGCGGTCGCCACCTCGCGGATCGCATGGGCAAAACGGGTGACGCTGTCGACGATGAAGAGCACGTTTTCGCCCTTGTCGCGGAAATGCTCGGCGATGGTGACCGCCGTCAGCGGCGCCATCTTGCGCAGCATCGGGCTTTCGTCGCTGGTCGCGACGACGGCAATCGCCTTCTTCATATTGCTGCCGAGCGTATCCTCGATGAATTCGCGCACCTCGCGGCCGCGTTCGCCGACGAGCGCGATGACCACCTTGTCGAAGGCGTCGGCGCGGGCGAGCATGGACAGAAGCGTCGACTTGCCGACGCCGGAGCCGGCAAAAATGCCGAGCCGCTGGCCGAGGCAGAGCGGCGAAAAAATGTCGATCGCACGTACGCCGGTCTTGAAGCCGGTCCCGACCCGCTGTCGGGTCATCGACGGCGGCGCAGTATTGGAGATCGAGCGGCGGTCGAGGCCTTCGGTGATCGGACCCAGCCCGTCGATCGGTTCGCAGAGCGAATTGACGGTGCGCCCGCACCAGCTGTCCGACGGCGCGATGCGGAAGGCGCCCTTACGGATGACGGTATCATGGATGCCGATCGGCTCGCCGGGCTCGATCGGGCAGACATAGATCAGCTCCGGCTCGACACGAACGACCTCGCCGAGATGGACGCCGGAGGCGGATTTATGCGCCACGAACTCGCCGAGACGAACATGGCGGGAAAGACCGCGGACGGTATAGTGGCCGGCGGCAATGGTCTCGACGCGACCGCCATGGGCAACGGCGAGTTCCGGCGATGCATATTGGTCGACGAGACCTGCCAGATGCGCCAGCTTGGGGGAAAGGCCATCCTCGGACAACAGCGTGGTGCTCATTGCTTAGCGGCTGCCCCCAAGCGTCTGGACGGCTTGCTTGAACGAATCCTCGCTGTCGCGCATCAGCGAGGAGACACTTTCGAAGGCTCGGTTGACTTCGATCAGCTGGGTGATCTCGCGCATGGCGTTGACATTGGAATTTTCCAGATAACCCTGTTCGACGCCGACATTGAAACGGTCGACGACGGCGCGCGGCTGGTCGGTGGTCATGATGCCGCTGTTTTCGTAGCGCAGGTAACCCTTGCTGATATCGGCCTCGAACAGGCCAAGCGAGCCGACCTGGCGGCCGCCCTGATAGATGATGCCGTCGGTGCCGACAGCAGGCTCGCCGCCCTTCGTATCGAGCTGGATCGGTGCGCCGCCGGCATCGAGAACCGGATATCCGCGGATCGAGACGAGTTCGCCGGTATCCTTGAGCGTAAAGCGGCCGTCCCTGGTCAGCACACGGCCGGCGGGAGTGTCGAGGGCAAACCAGGCATCGCCCTTAATGGCGAAATCGAGCATGTTGCCGGTGTGCTGCAACTCGCCGTTCTGCTCGTTCAGATAGTCGTTGCCCTGGGAAACGAAGGCGACCTTGGTGTTCAGCTTGTTCTTGGTGGCCGCCACCATCTCGTCGAACTTCACCTCGGTGGCGCGAAAACCGGTGGTGTTCACGTTCGCCATGTTGTCGGCGATGGTGTTCAGGCGCTTTTCAAGCGCCATCTGCGACGACAGAGAAACGTAAAGACCGGATTGCATGTCTGTAAGCTCCAAGCATTGGCGATGAACGGTACGAAAAGCCGGGCGTCGTCTGATCTGGTTCGGCCGGAATTTCGCTGAGGCGGCATCTCAGAAACGGGCGCGAGCGCCCATTCGTCTCCTTTAGATTGGCGGCAGATGCTTGCGCGAAGCTGGCACGTGGAAATGCCCCGGGACCGACCCTTTCATCAGCCTCACGCAAGGCAGAAACCCTATCCGTCTCGAAGAAAAGCAACGTTCAGATTGGGCTGACGATGAACATCATTATCGGATTTATTGTTGTCTGCGGCTGCATCGTCGGCAGCTTCATGGCGATGGGCGGCGAAGTGGATGCGCTGTTCCAGCCCTTCGAATTTCTCATCATCGGCGGCGCCGGCCTCGGCAGCTTCATCATGGCGAACCCGATGAAGGTGGTGAAGGACTCCGGCAAGGCGCTTGCAGAGGCCTTCAAGCACGCCGTGCCGAAGGAGCGCAATTATCTCGATACGCTCGGCGTACTCTACTCGCTGATGCGCGACCTGCGCACCAAGTCGCGAAACGAAATCGAAGCCCATATCGACAATCCTGCCGAATCGACGATCTTCCAGCAGGCTCCGACGGTTCTGAAGAACAAGGAACTGACGGCCTTCATCTGCGATTACGTGCGGCTGATCATCATCGGCAACGCCCGTAGCCACGAGATCGAGGCGCTGATGGACGAAGAGCTCAATACCATCATGCACGACAAGATGAAGCCCTATCACGCGATCCAGATCATGGGCGATTCCTTCCCGGCGATCGGTATCGTCGCGGCCGTTCTCGGCGTCATCAAGGCGATGGCCCACATCAACGATTCGCCCGAGGTGCTCGGGCATCTGATCGGCTCGGCGCTCGTCGGCACCTTCCTCGGCATTCTCCTGTCCTACTGCGTCTGCTCGCCGCTGGTCTCTCAGATCAAGGTCGTCCGCAACAAGCAGCATCGCCTCTACGTCATCGTCAAGCAGACGCTGCTTGCCTATATGAACGGCTCGGTGCCCCAGGTCGCTCTCGAATACGGCCGCAAGACGATCTCGGCCTACGAACGTCCTTCCATCGATGCAGTCGAACAGGAAATGATGAACCCAGGCGGCGAGAACAAGGCGGCTTAAATGACCATGAGCGATGCTTCGCATGACAAACCGGCAATGGATCCCGCCCTTCTCGCCAAGCTGACCGGCGGGCTCGGAGACAGAGGCAGGGTCGCCAAGATCTGCAGCGCCTTCGGGGATGTCTACAGCGAGTTCCTTCCCGACGTCATCAAAAGCGAGACCGGTCTCGACGTGACCGTCGGCTATCTCGGCTGCGAGATCGGCTACAAGAACCACCTGGTCGACGACCTCAGCCACAACGTCACGCTCGTCGACGCGACGCTGCGCAACTGGTCTCAGAACGTCGCGCTTGCCTGCGGCAACGGTTTCATCATCACGCTGATGGAACACCTGCTCGGCGCCACCGCCGATACGATCGAGGAGCCGGCCGAGCGGCTGCTCTCGGTCATCGAACTCGATCTGGCGGTCATGGTCTTCGACAAGATCGCCAAAGTGCTGCGCTCGGCGGTGAATGCACCGGGTGGTTTCGAACCCAGTCTTTCGGCCCCGCACGCCCATGACGCCCGCCCCCGGCCGGCGGAGGACAAGCCGGACGAATTTGCCGCCGCCATCAATATGTCGATCACGCTCGCCGGCATTGTTTCGGAATTCTCACTGATCATTCCGCAGACGGCGCTGCTCAAAACCAAGGTGACGCCGCCGAAGCCGAAGCGCCAGACCGGCAGCAATTCGCCGGAATGGACCGAACAACTCGGCGACCAGGTCCGCCGCTCGCATGTCACGCTCGAAGCGAGGATCAGGCTACAGGACCTGACGCTGCGCACCATATCGAAGCTGATGGCCGGGGACGTCATCCCGTTCCGCGACAGCGGCGACGTACGCGTCGAGGTCAGCGCCAACAGCAAGGAACTCTATATATGCGAGTTCGGGCGCTCCGGCGAAAACTACATGGTCCGCGTCAAGGATACGATGAACTCGGATGACGAACTCATCCGTCACTTAATGAATTGATCGGTTCTCTGGCTTCTGGGCCGCAAAGGCAGTTTGAGGCAAGTTTCAACTGGAATAGTGATTTCATGGCAACGAAGAAAACACAGCAGAACAGTGACCTCTCCCTGGATATGCCGGGCAGCGAAGCCGATCTCGACCAGGCGATCGACGATCTGCGCGGCGTGCTGAAGAAAGATGCCGATAGCGACCTGTCGCAGTTTGGCGGCGAGTTGGAGAATGATGACTTCGCGGCAGGAACGGATCTGGCCGCCTTCGGTGGCGAGATTTCGGATTCCCCTTTCGGCGGCGATGATTTCGGCGGCGATTTCGGCGCCGGCAATGCCAGCCCGGCCGCAGGCATGGATTTCGGCGGCAGCTCTTCGTTCGAGGCGTCATCGGCGCCGCTCGGCAGCGCGCTGACCTCGAACTTCGAGCTGATCATGGACATTCCGATCGATGTCCAGATCATGCTCGGCACCAGCCGGATGCAGGTCTCCAGCCTGATGAACCTCAACGAAGGAGCGACGATCGCTCTCGACAAGAGAATCGGCGAACCCGTCGAGATCATGGTGAACGGCCGCAGGATTGCACGCGGCGAGATTACGGTTCTTGATAACGACGACACCCGGTTCGGCGTGAAGCTGATAGAAGTTTCGAGTACGAAAAAAGCCTGATCCCTGTGGGGACGGAGAGGTTAGACCATGATGGACTTTGACGATTTCGGCGGCGCGCTAGCCGGGAAACCGTTGACCCAGGCTGAAAAGGCGGCGGCGGTCCTTCTCGCCATGGGAAAGGGTGTCGCCGGCCGGCTGTTGAAATATTTCACTCAGGCCGAGCTGCAGACCATTATCGCATCTGCCCAGTCGCTGCGCGCCATTCCGCCGGACGAGCTCCTGTCGCTCGTCTCCGAGTTCGAGGACCTCTTTACCGAGGGCGCCGGACTGATGGACAATGCCAAAGCGATCGAGGCCATTCTGGAAGAGGGTCTGACCCCCGACGAGGTGGACAGCCTGCTCGGCCGCCGTACGGCCTTCCAGGCCTACGAGACCTCGATCTGGGATCGCCTCAGCGAAGCCGAGCCGGCATTCGTCGCACAGTTCCTGTTGCGCGAACATCCGCAGACCGTCGCCTATATCCTTTCGATGATGCCCTCCTCCTTCGGCGCCAAGGTGCTGCTGCAGCTTCCCGACAACCGCCGCGCCGACATCATGAACCGAACGGTCAACATGAAGGCCGTCAGCCCGAAGGCGGCGCAGATCATCGAGAACCAAGTGATGACGCTGCTTGCCGAAATCGAGGCAGAGCGCAACGCTGCCGGCTCGACGAAGGTCGCCGATCTTATGAACGAACTCGACAAGCCGCAGGTCGATACGCTGCTCACCTCGCTCGAATCGATCAGCCGCGAATCGGTCAACAAGGTTCGGCCGAAGATCTTCCTCTTCGAGGACCTCATGTATATGCCGCAGCGCAGCCGCGTCCTGCTGCTCAACGACATTTCGACCGACGTGCTCACCGTCTCGTTGCGCGGCTCGCCGGCCGAGATCCGCGAGTCGGTTCTGTCCGCCATCAGTCCGCGCCAGCGCCGCATGATCGAATCGGATCTGCAGAGCGGCATGGGCGGCGTCAATCCGCGTGAGATCGCGATTGCGCGGCGCGCTGTGGCGCAGGAGGCGATTCGCCTGGCCAACTCAGGCCAGATCGAGCTCAAGGAGAAGGAAGGCGAGGCTTCGGCAGCCGCCTGACCTTCTGAGACTGTTGACAAATCCGGCCGGCAAACAGGCCGCTGTTGATCGCCGCGCCACAGGCGACTACCCTTCATCGATAGACCGCGCTCTATGGCGTGTCGCAGAACACTCGGTTTCTGCGGCGCGCCTTAGGTTTTTGTTTTGACGCATCTCGTCATCCCAAAATCGCTGCCCGGTTCGGGGTGGCATGCATGAGCTGCGGCCTGTTTTTTGACGGAGGGCCGCGACTTGGCAGATGATGACAAGGACAGCAAAACAGAAGCCCCGACCGCGAAAAAGCAAACGGACGCCGCGGAAAAAGGCAATGTGCCGTTTTCGCGCGAGCTGTCGATCTTCGCGACCATCCTCGCCACTTTCATCTATCTGGTGTTCTTCCTTCCCGATAGCGTCGGCCGCATGGGCGAAACGCTGCGCGACATTTTCGAACAGCCCGACCAATGGAAAATCGAGACGGGACCGGACATTCTGGCGCTCTTCGTCCGGCTCGGCTGGTCGAGCGCGGCGCTGCTGGCACCCGCCTTCATCCTGTTCATGGTCTTCGGCATCGCCTCCTCGATCTTCCAGAACCTGCCGACGCCTGTGCTCGAACGGATCAGGCCGCAGGCCTCTCGCATCTCTCCGGTCAAGGGCTGGTCACGGCTCTTCAGCCTGCCCGGCCTCGTCGAGTTCGGAAAGTCGCTGTTCAAGGTCGTCGTCGTCGGGGTCGTCCTGTTCTTCGTGCTCAGGAGCGAATATTTCGGCTCGATCGACGCCATGTTCTCCGATCCGCAGACAATCCTCGTGCGGATGATGACGGCGATGCGCAAGATCATCATCGTCATGCTGATCGCCACCGCGATCGTGGCGATCGCCGATCTTTTCTGGACGCGCCATCACTGGTTCACCGAACTCAAGATGACGCGCCACGAGGTGAAAGAAGAAAACAAGCAGGCGCAGGGCGACCCCTTCGTCAAAAGCCGGCAGCGCTCGCTGATGCGCGACCGCGCTCGCCGGCGCATGATCGCCAACGTGCACCGCGCCACGCTTGTCATCGCCAACCCGACGCACTACGCCGTGGCGCTGCGCTATGCGCGTGAAGAGAACGACGCGCCGGTGGTTCTGGCCAAGGGCCAGGACCTGATCGCACTCAAAATCAGGGAGATCGCCGAGCAGAACGGCATTCCGGTGTTCGAGGACCCGCCGCTCGCGCGCTCCATGTTTGCGCAAGTCTCGGTCGATAGTGTCATACCGTCAGTCTTCTATAAGGCCGTTGCGGAGCTCATACACAGGGTCTACGCCGCAGACGCCAAGAACAAACGGGTAAGATAAGCCGAATGAAAAAATGCCCTCACTCTGCCCAGCGTGAAAAGATCCTCGCAGACGCGATCAGCCCGGTCGCCACCGAACTGCGCCTTCTGGATGCCTCTGACCTTATCTCACTGCTGCGCTTCGAGTATTACGGCAATCTTTCCGATCTCGTCGCTTCGGCGGCGGAGCTTTTCTTTCATCCGGGCACGGTCAATTTCGGCCTGGGCGGAAACTATACGCTCGAATGGGGCGGCAAGCCCGAAGTCGTTCTCGACCTGGAAATCAAGCCGCGCGGCGTCACCGTCTATGCCCAGCTCACCCTTGCCGACAATCATGCCGGCATCGAAATCAACCACATCGCCTTCGAGGACCCCTCCTCCGATCCCGACGAGAACACTGCCTTTCTGGATAAGAGCCTTCGGCAATCCCGCTACAGCGTGAAACCGCCGCACGCGCTCGCCAGCTGATTTGCCTCAGGGCAATTTCGCCGTCTTACAAGAAGGTGGCAGGCGCTCTAGCTAATGTATCCGAGCCGGATAGCCTTGGCGATCGCCTGGATGCGGTTGACGGAATCGAGCTTGATGGTCGCCGAGCCGAGATAGGCATTGACCGTGTGCACGGACAGGCCGAGTTTTTCGGCGATCTCTTCGCTGATGCGGCCATCGCCGGCGAGCTGGAGACAGGCGATTTCCCGTTCGCTCAGCGCTTCGGCAGCGGCCGAGCGGCGTTCGTCGAGCGAGAGCAGATCCATCATCACGTGGCAGCAGCGGCCGTGCAGCTCGACGATCGTATCGCTTGAAGGATCGATATCATCGCCGGTGAAAAGGATGAAGCCGTTGCCGAGGGCGCCGAGCCGCACCGGGAAAGCAAGGCCGGAGAAAGGCAGAATTCCATCCTTCAGGCGCGTCATGAAGGGCGAGAAATCCGCCGGACCGGGGGCCGCCCGGTCGTGTGCGCCGGCCCATGAAAGCGGCAGCAGCGACTTTTCGATATGGTCGAGAAGAATATTGCCATAGGCATCCGTGAAAGCTTTGGCAAAACCGCTATTCGAAGGTCCCCAGTTCTCGAGCTCACAGACAAGGCGCTGCTTTGCCGGCAGTCCCGAGCCGCTGACACGGTAGATCGCGAAGCCTTGAGCGTCGGCGAGCTTCTGCATCGCGATCAGTCGCGGATAAAGATCCGAACGGCTGGAAATCCTGTTCACCCGCACCATGCGCAGCGGATCGGCGCCGTTCATCGCCCTGCTTGATGGATGTGCCATGGATTCCCCTATACGAGATTGTTGCGGACCGCGAAGGCAATGGCCTCCGACCGGGTCTTGGTCGCCGTCTTGCGCATCACGCTGGTGATGTAATTGTTGATGGTATTGCGGGATATTCCGAGAATCATCGCGATCTCATCGCTGGTCTTGCCCTCGGCGATCCAGAACAGGCATTCCAGCTCGCGGTCAGTCAGTTCGAAATCGCGGTCGACCTTTGCGCCCCCGCAGCGAAGGAAGCTCGCGACGTAGCCGGCAAGCAGTCCCACATCCCGCAGGCGCTCCGGCGACAGGATGAAGCCTTCGCCGAACAGGAACATCAAGGCGAGCCGCGAGCGGCCGACATTGAAGGTCAATGAGCAATATTGGCGGCTGGCACCCTCCGGCACATCGGCGCCTTCGGGCAGAAGCGCGAAATTCGGCTGGAAAACCTGCATGCATTTTTCCAGCTCGGTCGAGCGGGCATAGGTGCTGACGAGATCATTGGCGACCTCCTTGACCAGATCGAAGGGCCAGTCGGAGGAAACGATGAAATCCAGGCCGCTTTCCTGGATGAGATCACAACGCGCCAGAAGATAGTGCGAGGCACCGACATATTCTGTCAGTGCACGCAGGCCGGACTGCAACCTGCCAGTGTTGGCGACCCCGTGCAGGCGCTGGATCAGTTCGTCGCGCGGCAACAGAGCCGGCGCCACTGCGCTCGCGAAACTCATCATCTGCCTCTCGCCTTTGCTCGCCAGAGCTATGTTCATATCCATCGGCAACGTCCTGCGGCTGAGAAGCGATCACACTCGGGTGCAACTGCACTTTTTCTGCAAAGGATTCAATTCAGTCCCGCTCGAATCCCATTTCGAATCACCTAAGGGTAAGCCAGCCGATGTAAAGTACCATCTCCGACTTCTAGGGATTTACTTTCGCTGCCGCTCATGCCGTGATTCGAGGACGAATGGCGCCCCTCAGAATACTCGGAAGGCTAAGATGATTCTGACTGTACCGCAACTTCATTCGCGTTTTACGCGAGTGATCTTCAACAATTTTATCCAAATTCTTCACGCGGCCGGATCTATTCCCATTCGACAGCCGGAGCCGAATACAAATCGGGGAATGAGCAGTCGGCTCTCCTGCGGAGACCGATAACAATCCTGCTCCGGCAGTGAAAAGCCTGTACCGACATGAAAAAAGGCCGGTTGCCCGGCCTCTTTCTTATGCTGCGTCGTCGATCGCCCATTTTCTAAGGATTTTGGCGGCGCGCTCCTCGTTGATTTCCACCATGCGGGCAAGCTTGCGTTCCGGGCCCTCCTTGACGCGGCGGTTGAAGTTGCCGTCGTCGTCGCCGAGGCTGAGCAGATCCTCGGTGCTGTCGAAGCCGAAATCGGAGCCGAAGCCGTCCATGAGAGCGCCTCCAGGGGCGCCGGTCGCCGGTGCGAAGTCCGGAAGTTCGAGACCGGCCGCTTCCGGCGTGGCGTCGCCGAGAACCGCGCCGTTGCCGCTGATGCTGCGTACCAGCGGCCGCAGACCCATCCAGACCACCACGAAGGCGACCGCGACGAAGGCGAGCGAGTTGATGATGCCGGCAAGGTTGCGGCTCAGCATATCCATGACGCGGACACCGCCGGTGGCGTCTTCCAGCAGCTGGTTCTCGAGGAAGTCCATCGCCGTGACGGTGACGACGTCGCCGCGCTTGGCGTCGATGCCGGCCGCCGATGCGACGATCTTCTGCATTTCGGCGAGATAGGCGTCGATCTTGGCCTGGTCGGCGGGCTCGCCGACCATCTTGGCGATGCGGCCCTTGTTGACCACGACGGCGATCGAAAGCTTCTCGACCTGATAGCTGTTGCGGGTCGTCGCCGTCGTCTTGCTGTTGATTTCGTAGTTTGTCTGCTCTTCGCGCTTATCCGACTTGTCCTGTGATTCCGGGCCGCCGGAGCCGCCGGCATCAGGAGCCGCCTGGGGAATGTTCTGTTCGACCGTCGTCGCGTTGTCGGACTGCCTCTGCTGCGACTGCTGAGCTTCCTTCGTCGAACGAACCGAACGTTCGACCTTGGATTCGGGATCGTAAACCGTCTCCTGGATCTGTTGAGCATCGGTGTTGAGGTCGGCGGTGACGCTGGAGCGGAAGTTATCCATGCCGAGGAAAGGCGCCAGCGCCTTGTCGATGTTGGATTCGACTTCCTGCTGAACGTTCTGGACGATGTTGAGCGAGCGGTTCAGCGAGCTGTTGCTCGCCTCGTCGCCGGACGCGAGAAGCTGGCCGGCCGAATCAAGAATCGTGACATCATCGACATCAAGCCCCGGCACGGCCGAGGCGACAAGGTGACGGATCGAGGTCGCGGCGCCGCGCCCGGTGGCGGCGCTGGCGCGAATCATCACCGAGGCGGTCGGTTTCTGCTCCGCCTTCCGGAAGTTTCCGACCTCAGGCATGACGATGTGGACGCGCGCGGCCGTTATGCCCGAGATCGACTGGATGGTGCGTGCGATTTCGCCTTCCAGCGCTCGAACCCGCGTCACCTCCTGCATGAAGGAGGTCAGGCCGAGGGAACCGACATTGTCGAAGAGTTCATAGCCGGCATTGGCGCTGTTCGGCAGGCCGCGCTCGGCCAGCATCAGGCGGGCCTTGCCGGTCATGCCAGCTGGAACCGTGATGCTGGCGCCGTCCGTGCCGACCTGGAAATTGATGTTGGCTTCAGCAAGCGCCATGCTGATCTGGTTGAGATCGGGAGCGTCGAGACCGACATAGAGCGTTTCTTGGGCCGGTTTGTTGACGAAAAGGGCAGCCGCAAGGATGATTGCGATGGAAACGGCGCCGACGCCTCCGAGAATCATCAGGCGTGTCCGGCCCAGGGCGCCAAAGTTCTTAAAAATCTGAACTAATTGATTTAACAGATTCATTCTGTTCTCGCACGATCCGTCAAAGACAAAGCAGGCTTATTGCCTCATCCGACGAATAATCGGCGAAACTTGTGCGAGCGTTTCGTGAGGAGCGCGCGAGAGCGAAGGCCGAAGCATGTCGCGCAACGATTTTGCGAGAACGACGTGCGTGAAAAGGACCTGGGGCGCGAAAAGCGGCGTTGAAAAGCCGCGTGCTTCAGAAGAAGTCGAAGTCGCCGGCGGCCTTGCTCAGCGGCTGCGAGTGACCGTGGCGCGTGGAGCCGCCCAGCGCCTTCTGCATCTCCGCCAGCTTGACGAGGCTGAGCGCGGTCGCGACGTCGACCGTCCAGCCGAGCGGGATTTCGCCGGTGATGGTGTCGATGAATTCGGCAAGGCCGCGTGACTTCTGCACGGCCAGATCGATGCCCTGCATGACCTTCATGGCGTCAGGCGAGTTCAGAATTTCAGCGCCACCGAGTTCGAGAAGCTGCGGCTCGATGCGCTCGATCAGGTAGGCCACGTCGTGGAGTTCCGAAACGATGCGCATCAGGATATCGCTCAGCCCTTCGACAGGCGCGGGCGGCTCCATCACCGGAGTAAATGTCATATGAAAATCCTCGCCATCAAAAAAATTCGATGCTGGTTTCGGCGGGCTTCTGCGGAGCGGCGGGACGCTGCTCGAGAGCGACGGTTCTCTGCGTTTCGGCGCCGGTCAAGGGGTATTGCCGGGCCCGACCGGAGACCGGCCAATATTCGAGCTTGCGCCCATGCTCTCCGCCTGTGGAGGAGCCGACCACCGGAATGCCTTCATCCCTCAGGAACTGCATGGCGAAGGTCGCATTCTGCTCACCGACGTTGGAGAAAGTCGAGATCGTCTTTGCGCCGCCGAAGATCTTTGCCTCCAGCCGGTCGCGCCGGGCGCCCTGCTTCAGGAGACCGTTGATCAACAGTTCCATCAGATGCACACCGTAGCGTGTGGCATCGCCGCCTGATGTCGGGGACGTTGCCGAACCGGGCAGCAGAAAGTGGTTCATGCCGCCAACACCGGCGACGGGATCTCTGAGGCACGCAGCCACGCACGAGCCGAGAATGGTCGAGAGGACCGCATTCGGATCGCTCAGAACCTTGTACTCGCCTTGAATGATGTGCACGCGGCGGGCTGCCCCCTCAGTGATCATTTCAAAGCTCCAAACACGGCTTCAATGGCCGCTTTCATCTTCTCGATCGTAAACGGCTTGGCGAGCACGTTGTTGGCGCCGAGCTGAGCCGCCTTCTGCACCAGCGCGCGATCGCCCTGGGCGGTGAGAATGATGAAGGCCGCCTTCTTGGTGTTCGGGTTGGTGCGCACGGCCTGAAGGAAGCCGATGCCATCCATCTTCGGCATGTTGAAATCGGAGATCACCAGGTGGTGCGGCTGCTCGGTCATGATCTTCATGCCCTGCTCGCCGTCGCCTGCGGATGTGATCTGCTTGAAACCGAGCTGGGTCAGCGCGTCGCTGAGCAGCAACCGGCTCGTTACCTGATCATCGACGATCAGAACTTTGATTTTCTCCGCGATCGACATTTATTCGGTCCCTTCCTTTCGGGCGGCTGTCAATTTCAATATTTCTTCACCGATGGCAGTCAGTGGCAGCTGCTGCTCGACGGCGCCAAGTTCGTGAGCAACCCTTGGCATTCCGTAAACGACGCAGGTTTTTTCGTTCTGGCCGAGCGTTCTGGCGCCCGCGTGGCGCATTTTCAACAATCCGGCGGCGCCATCGCGGCCCATTCCGGTCAGAATCACGCCGACGGCGTTGCGGCCTGCGAGTTCCGCGACCGAATCAAAGAGCACGTCCACGGACGGGCGGTGACCGTTGACGGGCGCCCGGTCGACGAGACGGCAGCACGGCGCGGAGCCGCCGCTGACCTGGAGATGACGTTCGCCGCCCGGCGCCAGGTAGATCTTGCCGATCTCGAGACGGGCGCCATCGGTCGCTTCCTGCACCACCGGCGCGCAGAGACGGTTCAGCCGTTCGGCGAAACTCTTGGTGAAGGTCGGCGGCATATGCTGAGTGATGACGGTCGGCGGGCAATTTGCCGGGAATTTCTGCAACACGGCGATCAGCGCCTCGACGCCGCCGGTCGACGAACCGATCGCGACGATCTTGCGGCCGACGCGGAAATCGGCGACGGAGGGCGGGGGGGTGACGGCGGCGGCCGGTTGGGAGAACTGACGCTGCGTGCGCGCGGCCGCCTTGACCTTCTCGGCGAGATCGCCGAAGGGCCGGGGTTCGCCGGGACCCGGCTTGCCGACGCAATCGAAGGCGCCGATCTCCAGCGCCGCAAGCGTCGCTTCGGCGCCGCGATGCGTCATCGTCGAGACCATGATCACCGGCATCGGCCGCAGCGTCATGATCTTTTCGAGAAAATCGAGGCCGTTCATATTCGGCATCTCGATATCGAGCGTCACGACGTCGGGATTCAGCCGCTTGATCGCCTCGCGCGCTTCCAGTGCGTCGCCGGCCTGGCCGATGACGCTGACTTCCGGGTCGGAGCTCAGTACTGCGGTAATCAGACCCCGCATGGTCGGCGAGTCGTCAACAACGAGAACTCTTGCCGGAGCGCTCATGCCTTCCTCCCGAGACCTTTGGTCGTGTAGCGATAGGTCGTGATGCCGATATTGTCGAAGACGTGCTTCGCCTCACCGGAGACGCGCTCGGAATGGCCGATATAGAGATGGCCGCCTTCCGGCAGGAGGCCGGCGAAACGCTGCCAGATCTTCATCTGCGTCGGCTCGTCGAAATAGATGACGACGTTGCGGCAGAAGATGACGTCGAACTTGCCCTTGAACGGCCATTGCGCCATCAGGTTCAGCTCGTTGTAGGTGATCAGCCGCTTGACGCGGTCGTCGACCTGGAACTTGCGCCGGCCCTGCACCTCGACTTCGCTGAACCATTGCTTGCGCATGGCGGGCGAGACGGTTTCGAGCGCGCTCTCGTCGTAAGCGCCGGCCCGGGCGATGGCGAGGATTTTCGGGTCGATGTCGGTCGCCAGGATCTTGAAGTCGTAATCGGCGACATTCGGCATCAGCGACAGCACGGTCAGCGCGATCGAATAGGGTTCCTGCCCGTCGGAGGAAGCGGCCGACCAGATGCGCACCCTGCCGCCCGATCGCGCCCGCTGCAGAAGCTCCGGCAGGACATGATCGCGCAGATGCTCGAAATGATGGTTTTCGCGGAAGAAGCGGGTGAAATTGGTCGTCAGATGCGAGAGCATTTCGCGGCGCGCCGCGGCACCGGCCGGTGAGGCGACGAGTTCGCAATATTCGCGGAAACCCGACAGACCAAGATTGCGGATATGCTTGGACAGACGCGAATAGACGAGCGAGGCCTTCGTCTCGTTCAAGAAGATGCCGGCATCCGAGTAGATCATGGCTGCAATTTCCGTAAGGTCGCGGCGCGTCAGCGGATATTCTCCGCTCGCCAGCACCTCATCGGCTCCCTGCCTCTGATCTTTTGCACCCATTGCACTCATGCGGCTTCGCTTTCGGTCTCGGAAAAGAGGGCTTCAAGTTCGATCAGGCAGATCATGCGCTTGTCGATGGCGAGAATGCCTCGGGCAAATTGGCGCTCGAGGTCGGAAGAGATTTCGGGCGTCGGCTGGATGATCTCGTCGGTGACGGTCAGAATGTCGGAGACGGCGTCGACCAGGAGGCCGACGACCTTGCGGCGGACCTGGGCGACGATGATGACATGACGGGCTGTGGGATCGGCGGGCTTCATGCTGAGTCGAGCGGCAAGATCGATGATCGGCAGCACCGCGCCGCGCAGGTTGATGACCCCCAGCATATAGGCAGGCGAGTGCGGCATCGCGGTCGCGGGGGTCCAGCCCCGGATTTCGCGAACCGACATGATGTTCACGCAGAATTCCTGATCTCCGATGCGGAACGCGATCAACTCGCGATCCCCCTGGTTCAGACTTTTTACAGCGTACGACATTCCTTACCCTACCGCTGCTAACGACATTTCCGCTTTGAGCGAGTGGCCGCGCGAGGCGCCGACCACCGCGTCGACATCGAGGATGAGAGCCACGCGGCCGTCGCCGAGGATGGTGGCGGCAGCGATGCCGGGCACATGGGTGTAGTTGGCTTCCAGGCTCTTGATGACCACCTGGCGCTGACCCTGGATGGCATCGACCATCAGGGCGCGCTGGCCGCCGCCTTCGGATTCCACCAGGAGCGCCACACCTTCGACAGGGTTGGCCTGGGTCGCGCGGAAGTTCAGGATGCGGCCGACATCGACCAGCGGGCAGAACGAGTTGCGGATCGAGATCAGCCGGTGGTTCGCGCCGAAGGAGTGGATCGCGGCAGCTTCCGGCTGCAGGGTTTCGACGATCGCGGTCAGCGGCACGACCAGCGTCTGGCCGGCGACGGTGACCACCATGCCGTCGAGAACGGCGAGCGTCAGCGGCAGGCTCATGGTGAAGACTGAGCCGTGGCCCGGCTTGGAGGTGATGTTGATGCGGCCGCCGAGCGCCTGGATCGAGCGCTTGACGACGTCCATGCCGACGCCGCGGCCCGATATGTCGGAGATCTTGTCGGCCGTCGAGAAGCCCGGAAGGAAGATCAGGTTATCGATTTCCTCATCCGACAGGTTGGCATCGGCCGGGATTAGATCGTTGTCGATCGCTTTCTGGCGGACCTTCTCGCGGTTGATGCCGGCGCCGTCGTCGGCAAGCTCGATCAGGATGCGGCCCGACCGGTGCTTGGCGGTGAGGCGAACCGTGCCTTCGGTGTTCTTACCGGCGGCTGCGCGCTTTTCCGGGGTTTCGATGCCGTGGTCGACGGCATTACGGATCATGTGGGTCAGCGGCTCGGCTAGCTTATCGATAACCGTCTTGTCGACTTCGGTATTTTCACCTTCGGTAATGAGGCGGATCGATTTGCCGGTCATATCGGCGATTTCGCGGACGATACGCGACATGCGCTGGAAGACCGGCTTGACCGGCTGCGCGCGGATCGCCATGACCGAGTCCTGGATCTCGCGCGTGAGCTGCTGAAGCTCCTCGAGACCCATGTTGATCGATGAGGTGCCGGTCGTGTCGTTCTCGATGACGCTCTGCGACAGCATCGCCTGGTTGATGACCAATTCGCCGACGAGGTTGATGAGGCGGTCGACGCGATCGAGATCGACGCGGATCGTCTGGCCGGCTCCGGCAGCATTGTTCTGGGCGGCGGCATTGGCGGCGGCGGCTGCAGCCGATTCCTTCTTCTCGACGCGGGAGGCGGCGGCCGCCATCTGCGTGACGTTGGAAGCAGTTTCGGCGGCGGCAACGGCAGCGGCCGTGTCTTCGGACCGTGCAGCGGAAACGCCTTCCGTTGCGCCGGTTTCGTCCAGGATCGACAGGTCGAAGGGAACCGGCACCATCGGCAGTTCCTCGTTGCTCGAAACGTCGCCACCGGTCTCCTCGACCGGCTTCACCGTCAGTTCGCAATCCCACTCGGCGAATTCGAAGACGGAGCGAATGGCATCCTCGCCCTTGTCGGTCCTGAGCGTGACGTTCCAGAAGAAATAGGCAGCCTCCGGATCGAGCTCCTCGAGACCCGGCAGCTCATCCGTATTGCAATAGATCGTCATTTCACCGAGGCGCGAAAGGTCGCGCAGCAGCAGGGTGGCGTCATTACCCTTCGAATAGAGTTCGTGGCGCGGCTTGAAGGTGATCTCGTAGGCCGGCAGGCCGGTCTCTGCGCCGTCCTCATCACCGAAATCGTCGAAGGAAAAGGGGATCGGCTGGAAGCCGCTGTCGTCGGTCGGCTTGGGGGTCGACGCCGGAGCGGCCGGAGCCACCTTTGCGGCGGCCTTGGGCGCAGGCGCTTCGGCCGAAGGAGACGGCAGCTCACCATTGGCCAGCGCCTCGAGCTCCTTGACGAGGCCGCGGCTGCGGCTTTCATCGACACTGCCGCCGTCGCGTGCAGCATTGGTCAGGTCGGCGAGCACGTCGGCCGACTTCAGCATCACCTTCAGGACGTCCTGGGTCGGCTCAAGCTTGTTGGAGCGAACGCAATCGAGAGTGGTCTCGAAAACATGGGCGAAGGCAACGAGATCATCAAGGCCGAAGGCGCCGGCGCCCCCCTTGATCGAATGCACGGCACGGAATACCGCATTGACGGTTTCCGGATCGCGATCGCCATCGTTCATTTTCAGAAGACCGGATTCCAGCTCGGCAAGCTGTTCCTCGCACTCCTGGAAAAAGATCTCTTTGATTTCGTTCATATCCATAGGAGCAAATCCTGGGTTTAAGCGGTTACGCGCTCAATTGCATCGATCAGCTTGGCCGGGTCGAAAGGCTTGACGATCCATCCCGTGGCGCCGGCCTGGCGGGCGCGGTTCTTCTTTTCCGCGTCGCTTTCGGTCGTCAGGACCAGGATCGGGATCGCCCGATACTTCTCATTGCGGCGCACACCTTCGATGAAGCCGAAGCCGTCGAGGCGCGGCATATTGATGTCGGTCACGATCACGTCAGGATTGGATTCTTCGAGAACCTCGAGTCCCTCGACGCCGTCTTCCGCCTGGATCGTCTCGAAACCGGCATTGTTCAGCGTCACGAGCAGCATGTTTCGGATGGTGCGGGAATCATCCACGGTAAGCACTTTTTTCTTCATTGCCGAATCTCCTTGGCAAGCAGGTGGTCAATATTGACGCCAACCAGCTGCATGGTTTTGTGAAATGCGTCGGACACCTTGGAGAAGGTGAACGGCTGCTTGTCCTGCTCCCAGGTCTTCTCGGCGGACATCAGGACCTGAGCGCAAAGAGCCCCGATCCGCTCGACGCCCGATGCGTCGATCGAAAGACCGCTGCCCCTTAGAGAGATGAGTTTTTCACGCAAGGCGGAAGCCTCGTTGAGATCGAGCACCGCTGTCAAATTCAGCGTCTTGCCACTCTTCTTTGCCACCATCAGCTTGTCCTTGTCCCCTTGTCCCCGGCCCGAAAAGATGAGCTGCGGCGATCATCCGATAGGTTAGTAAACATTCCGCCCACCTCCGACGCTTGCGAGCGACTGCGGAAGGTCAAAATCGTCATTTTCGTATTCGTCTTCGACCGCAGGACGGGCAGCCGCTTCGATCGCGCGAGACGGCGTTGCGCGAACCGAGCCCAGGCGCCCGGAATGCGCATTTTCCCTGGCGATGCGGAATTCGCGAATCGTCTGGCCGAGCTCGAGAATGACGGTATGCAGGTGGTCGGCGCCTTCGGCGGAGCGTTCGGCCAAACCGGCACTGTCCGCCACCTCTGCGCCGAGACCCTTGACGTCGGCCGCCACGCCGTCGAGGCTTGCGGCATGCTCGCCGGTCCTGGTGGCGATGCCTGATATGGCGGCGTTGATGTCGGTGACCTGCCGTACGATGCTGCCGATCGAATCCTGTGTACGTCCGACCATCTGCACGCCGGCGTCGACCTGCGCCTTGGTCGTCGTCACCAGCGTCTTGATCTCGCGGGCGGCGTCGGCCGAGCGCTGGGCAAGCGCACGGACTTCCTGGGCGACAACGGCAAAGCCGCGGCCGGAATCGCCGGCGCGAGCCGCCTCGATGCCGGCATTCAGCGCCAGAAGATTGGTCTGGAAGGCGATCTCGTCGATCGCGCCGATGATCTGGCCGATCTTTTCGGCCGACTGCTCGATATCGGCCATGGCGCTGATCGCGCGGCCGACGACCTCGCCGCTTTGCTCGACCGCAGCGCGCGTCGAGGCGGCCGCCTGTTCGGCGGCGCGGCTGTCGGCGGCGCCGTCGCGGACGCTTCCGGCAATGCCGGCAAGGGCAGCGGCGGAAAGCTGTAGCCGGTCGGCGTGGCCGGACGCCGTACCGGCGAACTGCCGCGACTGGCCGGCCAGCAACGTGGTCGCCGTTTCCGCCTTATCAGTGCGTTCGGTCACGGCGGTGAATTCTGCCTGCAGGCCATCCAAGGCGCCGTTCAGGGCGGCGGCGATCCCGGCATAGGCGCCGTCGGCCTCGACCGGCGCGCGCCGCGTCAGGTCGCGGGCGGCGAGACCCTCGATGACCTCACCGAAGATCCGGGCAATCTCCGCTTCACTTCCAGCGCGCTGATCGGCGAGCGCACGGCTCTGGGCGGCTCGCAGCGCATTGAAGCGAAGCGAAACGGCGATTTCGACGTCGACCATGACGATGCGGATGATCGCCGTCATCAGATCGGACATTTCGCGGGTGCGGCGCCTGGCCGAGGGCAGCAGGGGCCGGCCGGCGATTTCTTCGACGAGGCCGGAAAGGACATGCTCCAGCATGACGCCATGGCCGGCCACATGCCAGCGCGGGTCGAGGCCCATCTTGCTTTCGGTGTCGGCGAGAACCTTGACGCGCTCGGCATAGAGGCTGTCGAAGCGCGCATCCGTCAGCACGTCCCAATGCGAGGACTGCAGATCATGCAGACGATCGACCTGTCGGTCGCTCTCGAAATTGCGCGCAGCGTCGGGATAGGACTGGAACCTGTGGAAGAGATCGCGCAGGCCGGCTTTCAGATGCGCTTCGAGTGCCGGCCGGTTGCGGCGCACCAGTTCGCACTGATCGGCATCGAGACCGGCAAAACGCAGGCGGTCGCGCAAGCTGCCTGCCTGCGTTCCACGAGCCTGATCTGATGGCATGTCCTGCCTCAACGCCTGTCCCCGACCCACTTTCCAGGCGAATGCCCGGCAAAAAACTTTTGCAGCATTCGATGAACGCAAGCGCGGAGCCGGTCTTCACCGCCGGCGACGACCGGCAGGTAAAGGCCCCTGATCAGCTATGTTTCGAAGCTGTCTGAAGAGATAGATACCGGATCGACCCGGTACGGCGGTACGGCGTCATGCCTGCTGGGAACGAGCACATCTTCCCATTCCGACGTGTAACCCAATCTTTATGGTTAATTCCTTGCCCGAAGGTTAATACGCCTTTGCAGGAGCAGGCTTTTGGAGCAATTCAAGGCAGTTCGCAGGAAATACTTCCACGGAGTTGCACGGCTGCTACAAGGCACACGCAAGCTCCGTGTTATAGGCCGGTCGACAACCAAGACATGACGTCGACAAGGACAGAGCAATGATTGTTCTCGGATTGGGTTCCTGCTTGATCGCAATGGGCGTACTTGCCGCCATCGCCCGCCTCGATTTCCTCGCCGCAAATCGCGACATCCGCATGCTTCGGGTGTTCTGAAGCCCCTCTGGCTCCAAGCCTATCCATTCCATTCCCCGTTGGCAGTCCGGCGCCTTTGGTGTAATCGCACTCGCGCCTTTCATGTCAGCGGAACACTCGGTTCATGTCCCCCAGATCTGGTCTCCTCATCGTTCTCGGCTTCACGCTCTGGCGTGTCGTCACGCTGCATTTCGATGCCACAGACCTGTTTGTCGACGAGGCACAGTACTGGTTCTGGTCGCAGAATCTCGATCTCGGCTACTATTCGAAACCGCCGATGATCGCCTGGGTGATCCGGGCGATGACGGAGCTTTCCGGCTCCAACGCCATCTATTTCATCAGGCTGCTCGGACCGCTGATCCATATGGCGGCGGCACTGGTGCTGATGAAGGTGACAAAGCGTTTCGTCGGGCCTGAGATCGAAGGCTGGACGGGCGCCACCTACATTACGCTTCCCGGCGTAGCACTTTCTTCGGTGTTCTTCTCGACCGACGTGATCCTGCTGTTCTTCATCGCCATCGCCTTGCTCGCCTATTTCGGCCTGACGCAGCGGCGCTCGGTCGGACTGGCTCTCATCATGGGCCTCGGCGTCGGCCTCGCCTTCCTGACGAAATATGCCGTGCTGTTCGTCGTACCGGGCGGCGCGATCGCCCTCCTGCTCATTCCGTCGGCGCGCATCGCCGTTCGGGATTTCATCATCGCGGTCGCGGTCGCGGCGGTCGTCGCCTTGCCGAACCTCTGGTGGAACCTGCAACACGACAATACGACGGTGCGCCATACGCAGGATATCGCCCATTGGAGCGATCTCGGCATCAATCTGCGCCGCGGGCTCGAATTCTTCTCCGCCCAATTCGGCGTCGTCGGACCGATCATCTTCTTCGCAATGCTCTGGGCGGTCTATCGTATGATCAGGGGCCGGAGCGACGACCGCGAAAAGATGCTGATCTGGCTGTCGATGCCGGTAGTGGTGCTGATCACCCTGCAGGCGACGGTCGCGAAAGCCTATGCCAACTGGGCCGTGACCGCCTATGTCGCCGGAACCATTCTTGCCGTCTGGCTGCTTTACCGGATGTGGCCGAAGGGGCTGAGGCTATCGCTCACCATTAACGGCATCGCAAGCCTGCTCTTTCCGCTGGCGACGATCTTTCCGCAGCAATTGCTGCTGCCGAACGGCGACGAGTTGATGAAGCGTTATCTCGGCCGCGCCGAGGTCAGCCGCGAGGCGGGAGCCCTTGCAGCTCAGGCCGGCACCGACATCATCGTCACGAACAACCGCGACATGGTCGCCGATCTTTTCTATACCCTGCGCGACGGACCCTACCGGATCTACGCCCGGGCGCCCGCAGGACTTCCGGAGAGCTATTACGAGCAGGAGTTCGCGCTGCCCGCCGACGTCACAGGAAAGGTGCTTTTCCTGACGGACGCCCCCCTCACCTGTGCCACTGAAACGCCGGAGGTCCTGAAGAACTGGCAGCCGACCGCGGGCTATTACAAGAGCAAGGCGCTTTACATCTACAAAGTCTCCGCGGGCTGCCTGGCGCCCTGAGCCGCTTCGGCCTGTTCATTGGGCAGGCAGAGGCCGGTGCCTGCCCCTTCGATTTCGACGAACCTGACACCACCCTTTTCGAAAGCGAGGCGCAGCTGCGCCTCCGTCGCGCGGTGGATGTCGTGGCGGCGTCCCTCGTAATCGCGGATGGTGCTGCGCGAGACGGCGGCTCGTTCGGCCAGGTCGGCCTGGGTCCAATCCAGCAGGCCGCGCGCCGCGCGGCAGAGAGCGGGAGTGAGAATTGTTTCCTTTGCGCCTTGACCCATGATTTCATGTTGCCCATATTGGTCGAGATAGGCCATATATGTCATATTACGCATGGGATTTCCAGATCGGGAGACAGCAATGCCGCACGATACGCCCTTGATTTCGACAATCGTCGGCGGCCTCGTTCTGGCTTTCATCTTCGGCGCCCTTGCTCATCGGCTGCGCATGCCGCCGCTCGTCGGCTATCTGATCGCTGGCGTGCTGGTGGGGCCGCACACGCCGGGTTACGTGGCGGATCAGAGCCTTGCGCCGGAGCTTGCCGAAATCGGCGTCATCCTGCTGATGTTCGGCGTCGGGCTGCATTTCTCTCTCAAAGACCTGCTGTCGGTGCGCGGCATCGCGCTGCCCGGCGCGATCGCGCAGATTGGTTTTGCAACTTTGCTCGGCTGGGGCCTCGGCGCCTTGATGGGCTGGCCGACCGGCGGCAGCCTGGTCTTCGGCTTGGCGCTTTCGGTCGCCTCTACCGTCGTGCTGCTCAAGGCGTTGCAGGAGCGCCGGCTGGTGGAGACGGAGCGCGGCAGGATCGCCGTCGGCTGGCTGATCGTCGAAGACCTCGCCATGGTGCTGGCGCTGGTGCTGATCCCGGCCGCAGCCAGCATCGGCGGCGGCGGCCATGGCCCCGTCGAGCCGCTGTCGGCGGGTCTGAACAGCCTGCTCGGCCTCGATCTCGGCATCGGCGGCATGATCGCTATGACGCTGGTCAAAGTGGCACTGTTCGTGGCGCTGATGCTGGTCTTCGGCCGCAAGCTCGTTCCCTGGACCATGCACCGCATCGCCCATGCCGGCTCGCGCGAGCTCTTCCGGCTCGGTGTGCTCGCTATAGCGCTTGGCGTCGCCTTCGGCGCGGCGAAGCTCTTCGGCGTGTCGCTGGCGCTCGGCGCCTTCTTTGCCGGCATGGTGCTGGCCGAAAGCGAGCTCAGCCACCGCGCCGCCCAAGAAAGCCTGCCGCTGCGCGACGCCTTTGCCGTGCTCTTCTTCGTTTCGGTCGGCATGCTGTTCGATCCGAACATCCTGCTCGACAGGCCGCTGCCGATCCTCGCCACCGTCTTCATCATCGTCATTGGCAAGTCCGTCGCCGCTTTTCTGATCGTGCTCGCCTTCAGGAAGCCAGCCGGCACGGCGCTGACGATTTCGGCAAGCCTCGGTCAGATCGGCGAATTCTCCTTCATCCTCGCCGCTCTCGGCGTCGAACTCGGGCTGTTGCCGGAGGAGGGCCGCGACCTGATCCTTGCTGGCGCCATTATCTCGATCATCCTCAATCCGCTGCTGTTCTTCCTCTGCGACCGCATGCGGCCTGTTCTCGAAGGTGCGAAGCGCGAGGAAATCGTGGCCGCCGCGGATGCGGGTGCCGCTCAGGAGCAGGTGCCGCCTGAGGACGACGCCGTGCATCCGACCACGCTTAGCGGCCACGCCATCCTCATCGGCTATGGCCGGGTCGGCCGGATCGTCGGGCAGAATCTCAAATCGTCAGGCACGCCCTTCCTCGTCATCGAGGATTCCGACAAGCGCATCGGCGAATTGAAAGCGCAAGGGATCGAAGCCTTCATGGGCAATGCGGTGGCGCGGAAGACGCTCGATCTCGCCAATCTTTCGGCGGCGCGCAGCCTTGCCATCGCCATCCCGAACGCCTTCGAGGCTTGCCGCATCGCCGAGCAGGCGCGCAGCGTCAATCCCTCCATCCTCATCATCGCCCGCGCCCATTCCGACGCCGAGGTCGACGAGCTGAAACAATACGGCGCCGACACCGTCATCATGGGCGAACGCGAAATCGCACTGGGCATGGTTGACCGGCTCGCTCAAGTGCATCATGAGAGTGTTTCCTATGAAGACAGGCAGGAGCCTGCTACAATCATCCCGACGGGCACTGCTCCGCCGGAACGAGAATGAGAGATTGGCGCGCTTTTGAGCCGATACGGGAGTGACATGGCCGGGACGGAGGAGATGGAGCTGGATCAGCACCGTCTGCCGAGCCGTATCGCCGCTTCCCTCCTCTTCGCCATCCTCGCCTATGTCGGCCTGCTTTTCGGCGGCAATCTCATTATTGCGCCGGCGACCGCCGTCAACACGCTTTCCTCTTCCGGCCGCGATCCGCAGCCGCCGCAACTGAGCGCGCGCGATGCCGTGCGCGGCGTGCTTGCCGCCGAGCGCAAGCTCGCGCCGAAGCAGACCGCCTACGACGCCGGACCGGCCGCCCTTGCCGCCGCCCCGGCCGTCGATTTCACCGGCTGGAACGTGACCGCTCCTGTTGCGGCATTCGAACCTGCGCTTCATCCGGCAGTTTCCGGGACCCATCAGCCGCGCGCACCGCCGATCGCCGCCTGAGTCTGGCGCCGCGCGGCGCTTCCGACCATTGACGACATGCCGCCAGCGCTCGCGCGCCGGCCCCCGATTATCTAAGGAATACAACATGCGTACTTCACCATGGCTGGTGTTCACCTATACGGTGATCATCGTGATCGGCCTATTCATCGCCCTGCCGAACGTCCTGCCGCAGTCCGTCCTTCAGCGCATTCCGGCATGGCTGCCGCATGACCAGGTGTCGCTCGGCCTCGACCTTCGCGGCGGCTCCCACCTCGTTCTGGAAGTTGACGAAGCGGATCTGACCAAGGAGCGGCTGCAATCGCTGCTCCAGGACGCGCGCCGCGTGCTGCGTGAAAAGGGCATCCAGCCGAAGGCCGTCGTGCGCAGCCAGAACCAGATCGTCGTGACGCTCGCCGATGCCGGGCAGAGCGATGCCGCCGTCACCGAACTTAGGACGCTCGCCAATCCGATCAGCACAGGCCTCAGCGCTGGGAAGGCCGATCTCGATGTCACCGCGAACGGCGCGACCATCACCGTTGGCTTCTCGCCGGCCGGCATCTCCGCCAATGTCGACAACGCCGTCCAGCAGAGCCTTGAAGTCATCCGCCAGCGCGTCGACCAGGTCGGGGTCGCCGAGCCGACGATCCAGCGCATCGGCGGCAACCGCGTGCTCGTCCAGCTTCCCGGCGCGCAGGATCCGTCGCGCCTGCGTGAACTTCTGGGCTCCACGGCCAAGATGTCGTTCCACATGTTGGCGCCGAACAATCAGCCCGGCCCCGGCGTCACCATGATGCAGGATAACGAAGGCCGATCCTATCCGGTGCTCGACCGCGTCGAAATCTCCGGCGACCGCCTTTCGGATGCCCGCGTCAGCTTCGATCCCAACACGCGCGAACCCATCGTCAGCTTCCGCTTCGACAGTGCCGGCGCCACCCGCTTTGCCGAGATCACCCGCCAGAACGTCGGCAATCCCTTTGCCATCGTCCTCGACGACAAGGTGCTGAGCGCTCCCGTCATCCGCGAGCCGATCACCGGCGGTTCCGGCCAGATCTCCGGCAACTTCTCGGCCGACAGCGCCACGACGCTTGCCGCCATGCTGCGCGCCGGCGCGCTGCCCGCCAAGCTGACCGTCATCGAGGAGCGCACCGTCGGCGCCGACCTCGGCGCTGACGCCATCAAGATGGGCATCTATTCCGGCATCGTCGGCTTCGTCCTCGTCGCGGCCTTCATCTTCGTGCTCTACGGCACCTGGGGCATCCTGGCCAACGTGGCGCTGCTGATCCACACGATCCTGACCTTCTCGGCCCTGACGCTGGTCGGTGCGACGCTGACGCTGCCGGGTATCGCCGGCGTCGTTCTCGGCATTGGTCTTGCGGTCGACGCGAACGTTCTCATCAACGAGCGTATCCGCGAGGAAACCCGCAAGGGCCGGAGCGCCTTCGCAGCCATCGATACCGGCTTCCGCCGTGCCTATTCGACCATCATCGACGGCAACATGACAGCTCTGATCGCTGCGGCCATCCTGTTCTGGTTCGGCTCCGGACCCGTCCGCGGCTTTGCCGTGACCATGGCGCTCGGCCTGATCATCTCGATGTTCACCTCCGTCGCCTTCGTGCGCGTCGCGATGATCGAGATCACCCGCCGCAGCAAGGTGAAGGTGCTGAACATACGGCCGTTGATCCCCTTCAGCCCTTATGACAAGCACATCCAGTTCATGAAGGCGCGCTTCTTCGGCGTCACTGTTTCGGCGCTTCTTTCGATCGCCTCGGTCGTGCTCTTCATCCATCCGGGCCTCAATTACGGCGTCGACTTCCGCGGCGGCATCCAGATGTCCGTCAAGACCCAAGGGGCGGCTGATCTTGCGAAGTTCCGCGAGGGTCTCGATAGTCTCGGCCTCGGCGAAATTACGCTGCAGTCCTTCGGCGACAAAAACAGCATTCTCGTTCGCGCCCAGCGGCAGGAAGGCGGCGAAGAGGCGCAGACGGCGGCGGTGACCAAGCTAAAGGCCGAAGTCGCCAAGATCGATCCGAGCGCCACTGTCGAAGGCACTGACGTCATCGGTCCGAAAGTCAGCGGCGAGCTTGCCTCGGCCGGCATTCTGTCGGTCGTAATCGCCAGCTTGGCTATGCTGATCTATATCTGGGTGCGGTTCGAATGGCCGTTTGCCGTCGGCGCCATCGTTACGCTGGTGCTCGACGTCACCAAGGCGATCGGCTTCTTCGCCATCACCGGGCTCGATTTCAACCTGACGGCCATCGCCGCCATCCTGACGCTCGTCGGCTATTCGGTGAACGACAAGGTCGTCGTCTACGACCGCATGCGCGAAAACATGCGGCTCTACAAGTCGATGCCGCTGCGCGAGATCATCGACAAGTCGATCAACGAGACCCTGGCGCGAAGCCTTTACACCAATGCGACGGCCTTCCTCGCCCTGGTGCCGATGGCGATCTGGGGCGGCAGCGCCGTTTCGAGCTTTGCGATCCCGATGGTCTTCGGCATCCTGGTGGCCGGCGCCTCGTCGATCTTCATCGCCGCGCCGATCCTGCTGTTCCTCGGCGACTGGCGCCGCCGCCACGCCAAGGCGGCAGCGGCAACCGAGGCGGCGGGCGAAATCATTCCGCCGGAAGAGGGTCGCTCGCGCAAATCAGCGAGCTGAAAACGGGTTGTTAACGCATCCTTGAAGAGGGCGCCGGTTGCAGAGCCGGCGCCCTCTTTTTATTGTTGCCTATTGCCAGGATAAAATTATGCAGCAATTCAAGATATTACAGCGTCCGTCGCGCGGCTGAAAAGGGGCGCGACGCCGCAGCAGAGATCGGGGAAACCGCGAGATGTCACCCAACCCGACGAAACCACTTGAGACCACTATTGCCGGCGACAACGAGGAGCGCATCAAGCGCTTTCTCGCAATCGCCTCGCACGACCTGCAATCGCCGCTGCGCCACATCGCCATGTATGCCGAGCTGCTGCTCGACGATCTCGAGGAGACACTCGACGGCGAACAGCTTCAGAGCCTCAAGATGATCCTGGAAAAGGCGCAAGCCGCACAACGCCTCACCAAGGCGCTGATGAGCCTTGCCGGCGGAGCGCCGCAGGTAACGCTGGAAAAGGTCGACCTGAAGGCCGTGGCCGAACAAATCTGGAGCGAACTCATCGAGGAGGCGGGAGCGCGCGACGCGACGCTCGCCGGTCAGGGACTCCCCTCCATCCGCACCGACCCCGCGCTGTTCGGCCTGGTGCTGAGGCAGCTCATTTCCAACGCCCTCACCTATCGCAGCGCATCGCCGCTGCATGTGGCGATCGCGGCTGAGCAAGAGGGGGCGAACTGGTTCATCCGGATTTCCGATAACGGGACCGGCATCGATCCCGCCTATCGAGAGCGGATCTTCGAGCCATTCTGGAAATTGCCGAAGGCCGGGGCAGCCCCTGGCGCCGGCCTCGGCCTGACGACAGCGCAGGAGCTTCTGAAGGCGCTTGGCGGCGATATCAGTCTCGAGCATTCCGACGCAAACGGCAGCCGCTTCACCATCCGCCTTCCCGCCGGCTGAGGCAACATGTTGCAATCGCTCACCTTCGTTTGCCGTGCTTGAAGCGCATCGCCATCTCAGATTCGGTGGACGTGCTTCCTTTGCGCATGTCGCTACCGTAAAACCTTCGCGCTGTTTTGCGCGGCTCAAATGCTGTAATCGTCCTTCCAGAAATCCGGCACATCGTAGTGCACATATTCGCGGATGATGTGCTGCAGCGTCTGGACGTCGATTTCGTCCTTGCCGATGCGGAAGTCGACGCCGTAATCCGGGAATTCCTGGAAATAGCCGCCCGATATGTCGGTCGAGACGACGCCGATCGGGCCGGTATAGCCGATGCCGCGCAGCTCCGGCACCGTCTCGCGGAAATCGGCATTGGGCAGAAGGCGATTGTCGAGCAGGATGAGATCGAAGCCCGCCGCGCGGATCTTTTCCAATGCGTCTCCGATCGACGGCGAATATTCGACTTCGACCGCCGGCTCGGAGAGATCGGCGATCTTTTTTTTGAGCGCGCGGAATTCGATGAACTCGTCGTCAACGAAGAGAACCTTGACGGCATTCTGTCGGACCGTTTTGGTGATCATTTCATTTTCCCCAGTCCCGAAGCCGATTGTCACGAAACCAAACCATTCCTCAAGGCGATTGCCACCATGTGGACGCGGTTCACGGCGTCGAGCTTACGCGCGGCCGCAGTGATATGCGAATTGACCGTATGTTCGGACAGACCGAGGATGATGGCGATTTCGGCCGAGGTTTTGCCTTCGCTTGTCCACTTGACGATTTCCGCTTCGCGCTGGGTCAACCGCCCGGACATCTCAGGCGTCAGGATTTCCTCGTAGAGCTTGTCGAAAATGCGCATGGCATCAAGAAGCATGTCGGCGATCTCACCCTGATCCGGCTCTTCACGCTCGCCGCTCAGCACGAGGCAATATCGCCGCCCTTCGGGCGTGAACAGCGGAATGAAGAGGAAGACGCCACTGCGGAATTCGTTGAAAAGCCGATCGGAGGGATAGGTGTCCGGCTGCGCACTCCTGCCATGAACCGGCGTCGCCAAAAACTGGGCGCTCTTTGCCCGGACGGTCCCGAGCGCCTCCCTCAACGTGGCAATGAAAAGGCCGACCCGTCGCTCGGCGACATTGGTGATGACGATATCGCGCTCGCCAAAAGGAGTCGAAGCCTCGGAAATGCGGGCAAGCGCGAAATTATCGAAGTGGTAATGCTGCGCCGCCGCTTTCAGCAGACGGAAAAAATCGGTGCGGTTGATCGCCCGGCTCAGCTCCGGTCCGGCATGAAAAGGAGTTGCCGCGGCATTGTTCATTCCCACTCTTCCTCTCCTCCCGCCATGCCCCCGATCCCCAAATCTTGGGATATACGTCTTAAACGTGAACAGCTACAAAAATTGCGAGACGGTTGATGAGAGATATCGAAACGGGGACTTTCGGTATACAAGGCGGATATCATCAATTATCTCAACTACAGGTGATGCACGGGCAGATATACTGAGGGGCAGTAATTCTTACCTGGGTGTCGTAAATCTTCCGCGTTCAACATCCATGAATGCGAGAAGGCAGTGCCAGACGTAAGCGCGAGAGAGCCGACAGGCCCATTCAGCTAAGGGGTTGGCTGGAAGTTCGTGGCGGCGAACACGGGTCAATCGGCTCTCTCAGCGCTTATTTTACGTTCCGTCCGTTTCGTTTCGGTTGCATCTTGGGATGCGCACTCGGCCTTGTCAATTGCGGTTCGTCACGTCGCCAGGACCAACGCCAGGAAACTCACCATTCGGCTTCCGCTGTTTCCTACACTTCCAGATTGAGAAGGATCGCAGCGAGGTCAAGCGGCTTCTCAAGGTAAAAATCGGCACCGGCTTCGAAAGCACGCATGCGATCCTCATCGGCATCCGACCCGCTGCAGACAGCGAGACGCATTGTTCTGAACCGGTCATCGCCGCGCAGCGTGCTTACCAGGCTGATGCCGCTGTCGAGGGGCATATAGAGATCGGCGACCAGCAGCTCCGGCGGAGCCCAGCCTTCAGCCACGCGCTGCTTCAGCGCCTCCAGCGCCGTCTCGGCGGTCGAGAAACAAAATAGATCGACGTCTATATGCTGCTTCTTGCGGATATAGTCGAGATAGAAGAGATCATCCCTGCTGTCGTCGACGTAAACTATCGTAGGCATCCGGCACCGTGATCTGGGTATAGTTCGAATGAACCTCGTTGTCTTCCGACGTCACGATATCGCGATTTCACGAAAATTCGATCTGTCCGATCGAAAAATCATTTCGGAAAAAGCGCGACGGCGGCGGCCGCTGCCTATTGAGTATTCCTCGATTTCGGAAAAAATGGCCGCGCGAACCGAGAGAGGATACACGGGTGCAGGATAAGGGCAACGTGGACCTGCAGGACCAGCGGAGGCGATGGCGCTACCGTGCCTTTGCAATTGCAGTCGGCTGCCTGCTGTTCCTTCTCGGGGTGAGCGCCCTTGCCGGCTGGCTGTTGCAGATCAAGCTCATCATTTCGCTCTTCCCCGGCTTTCCGTCAATGGCCTTCAACACCGGGGTCTGCTTCATACTATCCGGCCTTGGGCTTGCCGCCTCGATGCTTGATGGCCGCCGCTCTCGGATAGCGGCAACGATCATGACAGGGGTCGCAGCGGCGATCGCGGCGGCCCGGCTGGTGGAAATCGCTACGGTTGGGCGTGCCGTCCATAACGTCGACCAGTTGGTCACCCGCCTGGTGATTCCGCCCGATTTCATCGCCGAGATCGGCGGCGGCATGGGCCCCAATACGGCGCTGATCTTTCTCATTGCCAATCTTTCGCTGCTGCTCTCGCTTCATGTGGAGAAGTCGAAAAACCAGGTCGTGCAGGAGCTGACGAGCTATGTCGTCGTCACGCTCGGCATGATCGCGCTCGCCGGCTATCTCACCGATGCCGAACAGGGCTACCGCTGGGGTCCCTATGCGGCGATGGCGTTGCACACGGCGGTCGGCATGGTGCTTTTCGGCGCGGGCCTGCTTGCCCGCGCCTGGTGGATGCAGCCGGCAAACCGGGCGCAGATTCCGCTCTGGATTCCGGCGGCGGTCTGCTTCACCGGCCTCGTCGTCGATCTTTATACGCCGCTCGGCCTTGCCAACGGCATTCTTTACGTGCCGCTGGTGCTGACGGCGCTCTGGTTCGGCAACAGGAATGCGCCGCTCTTCTTCGCCTTTGCCTGCACCGTGCTCCTCATGCTCGGCTTCTTCGCCGTCAGGCATGACGAGGCGGCATTCTGGCAGGAGATCGCCAACCGCACCATCACCGCCGCCACGCTCTGGCTGATCGCCATCCTCGTCTTCTATTTCCTGCGCAACAACAACAACCTGGAAGCCGAACGCGTTCGCTTCGGCGCGCTGGCGCGTAGCACGCCCGATGCCGTCCTCGTCATCGACGGGCGCGGAACGATCAAGAGTTTCAATCCGGCAGCCGAAAGCATGTTCGGCTATTCGCCGCAGGAAACGGTCGGCCGGAACATCAAGATGCTGATGCCTGAGCCTTATCATTCCGAGCATGACGGCTATCTCGCCCACTACCGGCAGACCGGCGAGGAGCGCATCATCGGCACGACGCGCATGGTCTCCGGGCGGCGCAAGAACGGCATCGTCTTCCCGATCGAAGTGTCCATCAGCGTTGTCGTCAGCGGCGACACCAAGACCTTCGTCGGCATCGTACGCGATATCAGCGAGCGCGTGCGGCAGGAAGAACGGATGAAGACGACGCTCGCCCAGCTCGAGGCCTACACGGCCGAGCTCGAGCGCAGCAACCACGACCTCGACGAATTCGCCTATATTGCCTCGCATGACCTGAAGGAACCGCTGCGCGGCCTGCACAACCACTCGCGTTTTCTCCTCGAAGATTATGAGGACAAGCTCGACGCGGACGGCGTGCGCCGGCTGAACCGGCTCGTGCGTCTGAGCCAGCGGATGGAGAAGCTTGTCAACGACCTGCTCTACTTCTCCCGGCTCGGGCGGCAGCAGCTGGCAGTCAAACGCACCGATATCAGCCTGATCGTCAAGGATGTGGTCGCGACAATGGAGCTGCTGCTGGAAGAGCGGCATGCCAGGGTCGTCACCGACGGCCGGCTCCCTGACGTGGTCTGCGACGCGCCGCGGCTGACCGAAGTGTTCCGCAATCTCATCACCAATGCGATCAAGTACAACGACAAGCCGGCGCCGCTGGTCTCGATCGGCTATCTCGAGCGGTTCGTTGGCAAGGACGGCACGGTTGCCCGCAACGTGTTTTTCGTTAGGGATAACGGCAAGGGAATACCCCAGGAATTCCATGAGGATATTTTCCGCATTTTCAAACGGCTCGAAAAGTCGCAGGATTCCGACGACGGAACTGGAGCAGGCCTTACCTTCGTCCGCAAGATCATCGCGCGGCACAACGGCGATATCTGGCTGGAGTCCGAAGTCGGCGTCGGCACTACGTTCTATTTCACCCTGGGAAGAAAACGCGAGGGGCAGAATGCAGCAGCGTGACACGCAACCGATTTTGATCGTCGAAGACAGTGAAGACGATTTCGAAGCGACGATGCGGGCCTTCAAACGCACCAACCTGCGCAACTCGATCCGCTGGGCCGCCTCGGGTCAGGAAGCACTCGACATGCTCGGCGTGATGGTGCCGAAACCAGGGCTGATCCTGCTCGATCTCAACATGCCGGGACTCGACGGCCGCAAGACGTTGGAAGCGATCAAGTCGAACGACGGCTGGCGCAAAATTCCGGTGGTGATCCTGACGACGTCAGACGATGAACGCGACATCGAAGGCTGCTACGCGCTCGGCGCCAACACCTATGTGCAGAAGCCGGTCGATCTCGACGGTCTCTTCGCCGCGATCCAGCGGTTAAAGGAATATTGGTTCGAAATCGCGATCCTGCCGCTCGAGGACTGACGGTTTGGCGGAAGACTGCTGCATTCTCATCATCGACGACAACATCGACGACCGCGAGGTCTATCGGCGCATTCTGGGCCGCGTCTCCAGCACGGCCTATAACGTCCTCGAGGCGGAGACGGGTGAAGAGGGCCGCGCTCTCAACAGCCGGAAACGGCCGAACTGCATCCTGCTCGACTATTCGCTGCCGGGGCGCGACGGGCTCGGTGTTCTTGCCGATATTTTGGAGGACGATCCCGTCGCCAACGTCATCATGCTGACCGGTCAAGGCAGCGAAACCGTCGCCGTCGAGGTGATGAAGAGCGGCGCGCGCGACTATCTCACCAAGGATTCCCTTTCACCCGAAACGCTGCATCGCTGCATCCAGAACGCCATCATGCACGGCATGCTGGAAGCCCAGCTGGAGCAGAAGCGGCAATCGCTTGAGATCTTCACACGCGCCATGGCGCATGATCTGAAGGAGCCGCTGAGGACGATCAAATCCTTCAGCCGGATCCTGCACGGTTCTGCAGTGCTTCCGGCCGAAGACCGCGAGCTGCTCGATTATGTCTTGAGCGCCGCCGACCATATGGAGGACCTGATCGTCAAGGTCTCGAATTTCACCAAGCTCGAGGCCTATGGCGGGCCGCAGCTGACGCAGGTCTCGCTGTCCGATGTACTCAACCAGGTGGAAGACAATCTGCGCCAGCAGATGGAGAGCCGCGGGGCTGTCGTCATTCGCGGTGTGCTGCCGGAAGTGATGGGTGATGCGACGCTGCTGACCCAGCTTCTGCAAAACCTGGTGTCGAATGCCATCCGCTATTGTGATCAAAAGATTCCGGAGGTCCAAATCTCGGGCGAAGCGCATGGGGATAGCTGCCGCCTGACGGTGCGTGACAACGGACCGGGCATCGATCCCCAGCACCGCGAGCTGATCTTCCAGCCATTCAAACGGCTCGTCGGCCGCGGCATCGAGGGCACCGGACTCGGCCTGGCCATCTGCCGCCGCATCGCGCAGCTGCATGGCGGCTCGATCTGGTGCGAAGCGGACAAGGGACCCGGCGCCGCCTTCATCGTCGAGATGCCGCTCGCCGAGGCACGGCCCGCGCCGCCCACCGCGTCAACCGTTCCGCCCAGCCTGAAGCCCGCGGAGCAGCCGGGCGAAGGTTCCGGCAGGCTTGCCGAAGTGCTGCTGGTCGAAGACAGCCCCGCCGACATCCAGATTCTGAAGATCAAGCTGATGCGGCGGGAGAAGGTGACCTTCAACCTGCATGTTGCCACCAACGGGCGCGAGGCGATGCGGCTGCTCGAAGAGCGCGCCGGCATAGCCGATGTGCCGCAAATCGACCTGATGCTGCTCGACATCAACATGCCGATCATGGACGGTTTCGAGGTGCTGAACGCGCTTTCGGCCGATGCCCGTCTGAAACGGATTCCCGTCTGCATTCTCAGCACATCAAGCGATGAGACCGACAAGCAGCGGGCAAGAAATCTCGGCGCGCGCGCCTATATGGTGAAGCCGCCGACCCTGCAGCAACTGGAAGAGGCGCTCGAAGATGTCGATCATTTGGAACTGCTGCAGCGCGGCGATTCGCTTGCGCTTTGCGCGGAACAAAACTAAGCGGTGGTCATTGGCAACGGTATGACTTTCGCAGCTCTCATACTCGCGCTCCTGACGACGCTTCAATCAGGACAGCTCTCGATGGTATCAGGCATACATCACGTTACAGCCATCACCCGAAAGGTGCAGGCGAACGTAGATTTTTACGCCGGCTTTCTCGGCATGCGCCTCGTCAAGCAGACGGCCGGCTACGAGGATGCGACGCAGCTCCATCTGTTCTACGGCGATTCGGCAGGCACGCCGGGTTCGCTCGTCAGCTTCCTCGTCTGGGAGGATGGCGCGCCCGGCCGGGCGGGTTACGGCCAGATCAGCGAAATTTCGCTGGCGATCGATCCGGCGAGCGTCGGCTACTGGTTGACGCGCGCCATGAGCTTCGGCCTGCGCTCGGAAGGACCCGCCGATGAATTCGGCGAGCCCGTTCTCAGGCTGAAAGACCCCGACAATATCATCCTCAAGCTCGCGGGCGCAAAGAACCTCACATCGCCTGCTGTCTGGGACGGCGCCTCGATCCCGGTCGAGCATGCCGTCAAGCGTGTGCGCGGCGCAACCATGCTGACGGAAAAGCCGGCCGAGAGCCGCAGCTTCCTCGAGCGCCATTTCGGCTACCGCTTCCAGGCCAACCGCGGCACGATCGACAGGCTGGTGTCGCAATCGGGCGACGTCATCGACGTGCGCGATGCGCGCGGTTTCTGGTCCGGCGCGCCGGGAACCGGCACTGTCGATCATGTCGCCTTCCGGGCCGCCGATGAGGAGGAGCTGCGTTCGGTTTCCGAGGCGCTTGAGAAGACCGATGCATCGCCGACCAACATGCACGACCGCAAGTATTTCCGCTCGCTCTATGCCCGCGAGCCGGGCGGAACGCTGGTGGAGCTTGCAACCGACAAGCCCGGCATGACTGTCGACGAAGAGCATGCGGCCCTCGGCACCAAGCTCTTCGCGCCGCCGGGCGCGATCACCAGTCTCGACGACCTCAAGGTGGTTCTGCCGCAATTTTCGATGCCCGGCCAGCCGCGCATCAATTACCGCGAGCTGCCGTTCGTCCATCGCTTCTACACGCCGCCGAATCCCGACGGCAGTGTCTTCGTGCTGCTGCACGGCTCGGGCGGCAATGAGACGACACTGATGCCGCTCCTCAACAAGGCGGCGCCGCGCGCGACCCTGCTCGGCGTCCGTGGCCGTGCGACGGAAGAGGGTTTTCCGCGCTGGTACAAGCGCATCACCCCCTTCTCCTTCGACCAGAACGACATCAAGACCGAGGCCGAAGCCTTTGCGGCCTTTATCGAAGGCGCCGTCAAATCCTATGGCCTCGATCCCAAGAAGATCGTCTATGTCGGCTATTCCAACGGCGCCAACCTGTTGAACTCGCTGCTCTACCTGCACCCGAACCTCGTTCACAAGGCGGTGCTGCTACGCTCCATGCCGGTGCTCAGCGACTATCCGCATGCCGATCTGAAGGGCACGGACCTGCTGGTCATCAGCGGCAAGACCGACGCCTACGGCAAATATGCGAGCGAGCTGGAGGAAAGGCTGAAGAGTTCGGGCGCCACCGTCGATTCCGGCGTTATCCCCGGCGGCCATGATCTCGGCGACGCAGATGTGCCGATCATCCAAAAGTGGCTGCTTCAGAGGATGGGGGATGATCCATCGCCGCTAGAGCAGCAGGCGGTCAGGCCGACGAGCGAGCCGTTCGAGCAACCATGATGCCGGCGAGTACCACCGCAGCACCCAGCGCCTGCATCGTCCCGATCGCCTCGTTGAGCAGCGCCCAGGCGAGGATTGCTGCGACGACCGGCTGCAACAGCAGCGTCAGCGATGAAAAGGCGGGCGGCAGATAGGCCAGTGCATAGGTGATCGCCACCTGCCCGCCGGCATGGCTGACAAAGGCGAGGCCGAAGAGGATCGACCAGCCGTAGAGGGTCGCCGGCAGCATCTGCCCTTCGAAGAAGAAGGCTATCGGGAAGATGCAGACGGCAGCCGATGCCGTGCTCCACAGCATGATGCGGATCGTATCGAACCGGCTGCGCAGCCTGCCGATCGCCAGGATATAGCAGGCATAGAAGAAGGCGGCGATCATCGCTGTGCCGTCGCCGCTCAGATCCCCGTGGCCGAGCCCTGCCGGTCCGCCTTTCAAGATAACGACACCGGCGAGCGCCAGGCCCAGTCCCAGCAGGAAAACGCCGCTGGTTCGCGCCTTAAAAAACAGGACGGCGATCAGTGTGACGAAAACAGGCGCGAGGTTTGCAAGCAGCGTCGCGTTGGCGACCGAGGTCATGGTGAGCGAAAGATGCCAGGCGGCGAGGTCGAGCGCCAACATGAGGCCCGGAAGAGCCAGCAGGCCATAATCGGAAAGGCTTTGCGGCTTCGGCCCCGCATCCTTCTTCACGAGCGAGACGATCAAGATCGGGATCAGCGCCAGTGCCACACGCCAGAAGGCAGTGGCCATCGGCCCGGCTTCGGACAGTCGGACGAAGATCGGCGAACCGCCGATCGCCGCCCCGCCGAGAACGAGCGCCGCAAGGGCCAGACGATTGGAAGGCGAGGCTTCGGCGAGGGTGAAAGCAGGCTGCGACATGATCTCGATATTTCTGATTGCCCGCAGACCGGCGGCGAGCCATTAACTGCCGAGTGAGTAGCAGAAGTCGTCCGCCGGCGACAGTCGAAGAGCGACATCGGGACAAAAATTCAGACCGGATGCCTGCTCTCCACGATCAATCGCAGCTTTGCGGCGATTTCGCCTGCAACGAAGAAGGCATGCTCGGTCACCTGCGGCAGCCCCATCAGTTCGCCGAAAGTGCCGCGCGCCAGCGGGCCGGAGATCAATAACGAAGGCTCCGCCTTGCCCGACGGACCAATCGCCTCCGACTGCTCGGTGCAGGCAAGGCCGAGGCCTGTGGGATCGAGCGACAGGTGGCCTCTTGCGGCAAGCGCCGCGAGCCAGGGCTGGGTTTCGAGAATGCCGCCATGCGCCGGCCCGGTGGTGACGACGACGGCGTCATAGCTCCGCTCCAACGGCTGGCGCCGGTGGCGCGGCTGCAGGCTGCAAACGATAAGCTCGCCTTCAATGCGCGCATCGGCGACCGACCCGGCAAGGATTTCCAGGCGGCCGGCGGCAGTCGCCGCGTCGAGCACGGCTTCCACCTGCGGCGCGATGCGGAACCGATGCACATCCCAATAGGGACGCAGATGACGGACGAGACGGCGCCGTTCGGCGACCGGCAGCGCCTGCCAGAGATCGTGTCCCTGCGCCCGCACCTGATCAATCACGCCGTGCCAGCTTATGCCCTGCGCCTTCGCGGCCTCTATGTCGGCGCGGATCCTGACAAGCAGCGCAAGGGCGGAATGCGCGGCATGGGAGACGAAGTCTCCAAAGAGCTGCTGCGGTATCGGCGCATGGCCGCGCGAACGCAGGCCGCGGCGCGAGATCGCCGTCACAGGCCCATCATGACCGCACTCGGCAAGAGAGGCGATGACATCGGCGGCGGTCAAGCCGTTGCCGATGACCAGCACCCGGTCATGCCGGCCGATCACGCCGAGCGCGCCCGGCTTGGTGGTATCGGCGACGAAGCGGGGATGGGCCGCCAAGCTGGCGGCAAGCCGGCCGGGCGCTGCCGGCGGCGGATGGCTGGTGGCGATTGCAACTATATCGGCCTCAGTCACCCCGCCTTTGTCGTCCTGGATCGACCAGCGGCCGCCCCGGCGCTCAAGACCGATCACGCGGGCGCGGTTGTGCAGCACGACGCCTTCTTCCTGCAGCGGCTTGAGAAGCGAGGCGACATATTCGCCGAAGAGCCGGCGCCGGGGGAAGAGCATGCCGTCCGGTTGCCTCGCCCCTGGATCGTCCGCGACGGCATCGCGGGCTTCGATCCAGGCCTGGAACTCGCCCAGATCGTCGGGCTGCAGGCTCATCTTGGCGGCGGGAACATTGATACGGTGTGCCGGATCGTCCGTATCATAGGCAAGGCCGCGGCCGAGCTCCGCGCGCGGTTCGAAGACCATGATGACCGGGGGCTCACCGCAATTTGCCCTGGCGAGATGATAGGCGACGCCCGCGCCGGAGAAGCCGCCGCCGATAATGGCGACGACGGGTTGTTCAGACATCGGGAGAGGCTTCAGATGCATGACGGCCGGGATATTCACTTTCGATGCCCGAGCATAGATGCCGGACATTTCCCACGCAATCTCCCTCTCCCCAATTGTCTAGGTTTCGAGTGCGGCCCCTATCTCGCTATCGTGGTCGAGAATTCGGGAGTGCCGCGGATGGTGTTGCTGACCGTGCAGATCTCGTCTTCGGCGGCATCGACGATCTTGCGGCGGGTCTGTTCGTCGACATCGCCCTTGATCGAGAAGACGATGTTGAATTTCGCAACGCGTGAGAGCCCTTCCGGCGCCTTCTCGCCGGTGACGTCGGCCGTGATCTCGCTGATCCTGTCGAGAACCCCCATCTGACTGGCTGCAATGCGGGCACTGAGCACGAGACAGGCCGAGAGCGAGGCATAGAGCAGATCGAGCGGACTGAAGCCCGGCTGAGAGGGTGCGGTGACGATATCGATCTCACCCTTGGTGGTGGACGTGACATGCGGAAAGCCGGTACGGCCGAGAGTGGCGATAGCACCTGTCGGACGGGGGCGAGCCTTGAGATCGGCCATGAAAAAATCCTCTGACAACAGCCTCGCAGAGATAGCGAGTTGCGCCTCGGCCTGCAACGGCGGCGCAACGCTTGGCAACGGAACCTTTCCATTCGTTATCAGTTCACTACACCTGAACGAAATCAGTGACAAAGGTGCATAGCGATGCCGCATGCCCGCAACATGCATCGCCAGAACCGGCGGATGGACGCCCGCGACCGGCTGATCGTCGCGCTCTATGCACAGCTGAAGGCAGAGCGGGAAACGCGCGAGACGCTGGAATGGGCGATCCGCAACGGCGCCATCTCGCAGGAGGTGCTTGAGGCTATCGCGGCCGATCCGGTTCCCGTCGTCACCAGCGAGGACATCGCCTCCCTCGAGAAAATCATCGCGCTCGATGAAAGGCGCAAACCAAATCGGAACTAGGCGTGATGCCGAAGCGTGCGCGGTTTTCGGCCGGCATCATGCCATCGAACTGAAAAGAGGAGATCCGAAATGGCTGACATCACCTATCAGGTCGTGCCGCATGACAATGGCTGGGCCTACAAGCTCGGCGACACGCTGTCGGAAACCTATGCGACGGCCGAGGAAGCAATTATCCACGCCAAGGATGCTGCGTCACGTCAGAAAATCGGCGACGGCGACGCGTTGCTCGCCTATCCTGCACCCGACGGCGGCTGGGCGTTCCAGGAACTCGAAACAGATAAGAGCAACAGTCGTCTGTGATTTGCAACGGAGGATGGCATGGCCGCGCGGGCAAGCTGGAAGGGTCATCTGAAGGTAGGCGACCTTGCTTGCGCCGTCGGGCTCTACACAGCCATCTCCTCCTCCGACCGCGTTTCCTTCAACATCATCAACCGCAGGACCGGCCACCGGGTGGAACGGCAATTCGTCGACAGCGAGACCGGCAAACCGGTCGAGCGGGACGATCAGGTCAAGGGTTATCAGATGGAGAATGGCGACTACATCGTCATCGAAGGCGATGAGATCGCAGAGATCGTGCCGGAGAGCGACAAGGTGCTCAACGTCAAGGCTTTCATCGCCTATGACGATATCGACAAGCTTTATTTCGATCGCCCCTATTACCTCGCACCTGCCGACGAACATGATGAAGAAACGCTGTCGCTGATCGTCCGCAGCATGCGCGACGGCAAGGTCGCGGCGCTCGCCCAAGCCGTGCTTTTCCGGCGCATCCGAACGCTGCTGATCCGGCCTCATGAGGGCCACATCATCGCGACCACGCTGAACTTCGACTATGAGGTGCGCTCGGCCGAGGCAGTCTTCAAAGACATTCCCGACATCAAGTTCGACAAGGAGATGCTCGAGCTCGCCGGTCACATCATCGAGACCAAGCACGGGAGCTTCGATCCGAGCGCCTACGAGGACCGCTACGAGGCGGCCCTCGTCGAACTGGTGAAGGCAAAGATCGACGGCCGGGCGCCGCCGAAGAAGAAACCGGCGCCCGAAGGCAAGGTCGTCGACCTGATGGAGGCGCTGCGCCAAAGCGCGGGGATGAGCGGCAAGACGGCGAAGAAGGCGTCGGCAAAGAAGAAGGCGCCGGCGCGCAGCGATAGCCAAAGGAAGAAGGCAGGCTGAGATGGCCCTCGAGACCTATCAGGCGAAGCGCAATTTCAAACTCACTCCGGAGCCACGTGGTCGCTTGGGCCGCAGCAGCGGCAACAGTTTCGTCATCCAGAAGCATGACGCAACGAGGCTGCACTATGACTTCCGGCTGGAGATGGATGGGATGCTGAAGAGCTGGGCGGTGACCAAAGGGCCGAGCCTCAACCCCGAGGACAAGCGCCTTGCCGTACACGTCGAAGATCACCCGCTTTCCTATGGCGATTTCGAAGGCATCATTCCAAAAGGTCAATATGGCAGCGGCACTGTCATCGTCTGGGATCGCGGCACCTGGACGCCGCTCGGCGATGCGCACATGGACTATCGCGAGGGCCATATGGAATTCGAGCTCGATGGCGAAAAGCTGAAGGGTCGCTGGCACCTCGTGCGCATGCATGGCCGGCCGGGGGAAAAGCGGGAGGACTGGCTGCTGATCAAAGGAGACGACGCCGAGGCGCGTCGCGACGGCGACATTCTCAAGGAGCGGCCGGAATCGGCAAAGACCGGCCGCCAACTCGAAGAGGTGGCGGAAAATCCGGATGCGACCGGGGAGTTCAAGTCGAAAGACGGCAAGGCGATTGCCGCCAAAACACCGGCGGCAAAGGCCAAATCTCCGGCGCCCCGAGAACGCGACTGGCCGAAGGGTGCACGCAAGGGCGCAATGCCCGATTTCATCGAACCGGCGCTTGCCAAGCTGAAGCCGAAGCCGCCGGCTGGTGACCGCTGGATCCATGAAATCAAGTTCGACGGCTACCGGCTGCAGGTCAGGGTCGAGAACGGTAAGGTCAAAATGTTGACCCGCAGCGGCCTCGACTGGACGGAGAAATTCGGCAGCGAGGTGCTCGAGGCCTTTGCCGCCCTGCCGGTGCAATCGGCGGTGATCGACGGCGAAATCGTCGTCGAGCGCGATACCGGCGCCTCGGATTTCTCAGCGCTCCAACGCGATCTCAGCGAAGGCCGTGATGATCGCTTCGTCTTCTATGCCTTCGATCTTCTGCACCTCGACGGCCACAGCCTGGTCAATGTGGCGCTGATCGATCGCAAGCAGTTGCTCGAAAGCCTGCTGCCCGACGACAACGACAAGCTGCGCTACAGCGGGCATTTCAACGAAAGCGGCGGCCTGGTGCTCGACCATGCCTGCCGGCTCAGCCTCGAAGGGGTGATTTCCAAACTGCGCGACAGCAAATACACGTCGGGACGCAAAGGCGATTGGATCAAATCGAAATGTTCGCACCGGCAGGAATTCGTCGTCGGCGGCTACGTGCCGTCGACATCGATGAAGAATGCGATCGGCTCGCTGGCGATGGGCTATTACCAGGACGGCGAACTCAGGCATGTCGGGCGCGTCGGCACCGGGTATACGGCGGCAACCGCTCAACTGCTTTACGAGAAATTGTCGCGTCTGACGCAGAACGAGAATTCATTTGACGACAAGCTGACATCAGAGGAGCGGCGCGGGCTGATCTATGTGAAACCGCAGCTGGTTGGCGAGGTCGAATTCCGCGCCTGGTCGGCTGATGGCAATCTGCGCCATGCGGCCTTCCGCGGCCTGCGGGAAGACAAGCCTGCGAAGGACGTGACGCGTGAGACGGAAAAGACCATGGCCCCTGCCCTGCCGAAATCGGCTGTGAGACTCACCCATCCCGACCGCATCTACTGGCCGGACGAGGGTGTTACCAAGGAGGGGCTGGCCAATTATTACGCCCAGGTCTGGCGCTTCATGGCGCCTTTTGTCGTCAACCGGCCGCTGGCGCTCCTGCGCCTGCCGGACGGGATCAATGGCCGGCAGCGGTTTTTCCAGAAGCACGCCTGGAAGGGCATGAACCCGCATATCCAGGAGATTACCGACCCCAAGGACAAGCAGGGGGAGAAGCTGCTCAGAATTACCGATTTCGACGGCATCGTGGCGCTGGTGCAATCGGCCGCGCTTGAAATCCACCCCTGGGGCACAACGACCGGCAATTGGGAAAAGCCCGATATGATCACCATGGACCTCGATCCCGGCGACGAGGTGGCGTGGGCAGATGTGATCGCCGCTGCTTACCAATTGAAGGAGCGGCTGGAGGCCGAAGGCCTCGCCGCCTTCGTCAAGACCTCGGGCGGCAAGGGGCTGCATGTGGTGACGCCGCTCACGCCGAAGGCCGGCTGGGCCGAGGTGAAGGGCTTCGCCAAATGGCTTGCCGACAGCATGTCCGCCGACGATCCCGACCGTTATCTGGCGACGGCGACGAAGGCCAAACGCAAGGGGAAGATCTTCATCGACTATCTCCGCAACGGTCGCGGCAATACGGCGGTCGCACCCTATTCGACACGGGCACGGCCGGGTGCTGCGGTCTCGATGCCGCTGGAATGGAGCGAACTCACGGCCGATGTCGGGCCAGCCTATTTCACGGTTGATAATACGCCAACCCGGCTCGACGCGTTGCCGCAAGATCCCTGGGACGGATTTTTCGCCGCGGCGAAGCCGTTGGAAAAGAAGAAGCGGTAGAAGAAGCCTTCCCAGCTCCAACCTTTTGGATTTACGCAATTCCGGACGGAAAACCGCTTCGCACTTTTCCTGGAATTGCTCTAACGCGACTTCCGCCCGCCTTCCGCCGTCAGGCTCTTCTTCAGCGCATCCATGATGTTGATGACGTTGCCGGTCGATTTTACTGGTGCGGGTTTTTTGGCGGGTGCGGCCTTCTTCAGGCTCTTCTGCTTGTTGCGGATGATCGATTTCAGCTGCTTCTGGATCGGGTCCTGCACCATGGTCGGGCTCCAATCCTTCGTCTCTTCCTTCACCAGCCGCTTCATCAGCGTCAGCAGCTTGCTGTCGACCTTCGCCTTATCGTCGATTTCGGCCGAGGGTTCGCGCACCTCGTCGCCATAACGCAGAGTCCAGAGCACGATGCCCTTACCTTGAGGCTCCAGGAGAACGGCGCGCTCGCGGCGATAGAGAACAAGGCGGGCAATGCCGACGACGTCATTTGCCTTCATCGCCTCGCGGATGACGCAGAAGGCTTCCACTCCGACCTTGTCCTCCGGCGCCAGGAAATGCGGCTTGTCGTACCAGACCCAATCGATCGAGCCGCGCGGGACGAAACTCTCGATATCGATGGTGCGGGTGCTTTCGAGCCCGACCTCCTCGATCTCCTCATCTTCGAGAATGACATAGTCGTCCTCCCCGCGTGGGAAACCCTTCACCTGGTCACGGTCAGCCACCGGCTTATGGGTGACGCTGTCGACATAGCGGCTTTCGACACGATTTTTCGTCTGGCGATTGAGGACGTGGAAGCGCACCTTGTTGCTTTCGGTTGTCGCCGGCGTCAGCGAGACGGAGGCGGTGACGAGCGAGAGCTTGAGATAACCTTTCCAGAACGTCTGACGTGCCATGACTGTCCTGCCCTCCCGAAGCGATGGAACTTGGCAATCAACGGCAAAAACCGGCCTTCGGTTCCAGGCCCGGCATTGCCGGCAGCACTTGGCTCAGATCGAGAGATACCGCTTCTGCCACGGCAGCTTCTTTTCCTCCCATGCGCGCGGCGTGAACTTGTCATAGGCGGTTTCGGCGATCGCGAGCATCCAATTGCGGCCCTTACGGGCCAACAGCACGCAAGACAATTCCATGCCAGGCGCGACGGCAATCGACGGCCGGTTGGCGCCAGGAATATCCAATCCCTTGTCGCGCCACTGGATGACGATCTCATCGGGCTCGGATGTCCATTCCCCCGAGGCAACCGAGGCCTTGCCGTCGGAATTGAAGCGGAGCGGCGGCGCCACGACGTTCAGAAAGCTGCCGTCATTATGATAATTGCCGTCGATCTGACCGCTGGTGGCTTCACCCTTTCCCTTCAGAACCATGTCCTGGCCGCATCGCATGAATATGTTGCGCCGGAAGCTCCCCGACCATGGCCGATTGGCGAAGAAGGCGATGTCGCATCCGTTGATGACGTTGTCGTGGATGTCGATGTCCTTGCGAAAGGCCCGCTCCTGGTCGGAAAAGCCGCTCAGGCTGATGCCGCGATTGTTGTTCTCGATCCAATTGTCATAGACATGATGGCCGGTACGGTCTGCCTTGTCGCCGATGCCGTAGCCGAAGGAATAGTCGTTCATCCTGCCGTCGCGCATGATGTTGCTGCGCACCACGGCATCATCGCCGACCGATGAAAAGGAGAAGTTCTTGCCGCCGATGAAATTGTACTCGACGAGATAGTTGCGGGTTTTATCGCAGACCAGGGCACCTTTGTTCGAGGTGCTCGTCGGCGACTGCAGGAAGAGGTTGCCGCGGATCACGACGTCCGAACTGATATTGTCGTCGCTGTTCTGATAGGCGAACTGGCAGCAGTCCGCGCCCTCGCCCGGAGCCGCCCCCATGCGATTGTTTTCCAGAAGAACGTTCTTCGTCTTCGTCAGATAGATGCCGTCGCCCTTGACATTCTCCGTTTCACAGCGCCTGACGACGAGGTTGTTGCCGTTGTGAAACTTGAAGCCACGAGGCGAGTTCTTGACGATGACGTCTTCGACCACCGTATCGGAAAACACCTGATAGGCGACGCCGATATCCTCTGCCCCGTCGATGACCTCAGCCCGGGTAGACGCGCCGTGAACTTTTTTTCGCAGGACTGCAGGCATCGGATCTCCATCGACGCGGTTACCGCAGCGCTGCGCATCTTCTCAGATGCGCCAAGGGTGCGGCTAGGCTTTGAGCTGCTGCAGCATTATCCTTAAATCAATTCCGATCTAAGACATACGCTGTCGCGTTGAATTAATGCAGGGCATGTGGCAGGAGTTTGACGGCCTGCCTCGACTTCACACGCTGCCATGCGACCTCAGAGGCCCACGCCTGGCGGTCGGTCACCGCGTTTCGAGTATCCGCATCAACCGGCCGCGATAGCTGTCCAAGATGACGGCAAGCACGATGACGGCGCCGATGACGATCGGCTTGATGTTGTCGTCGGCGCCCAGCAGCTGCAATCCCGTCGACAGCACCTGCAGAATGCAGGCACCGACCAGCGTTCCGACGATCGAGCCCTTGCCGCCCGAGAGGCTGGTTCCGCCGATGATGACCGCGGCGATCGCATTCAATTCATAACCGATGCCCGCAACCGGACTGCCGACATTGAGGCGGAGCAGATAGACCATGGCCGCGATGCCGGCCGTCAGGCCGGAGATGGTGAACACCGCGATCTTGTAGCGTTTCGGCTCATGTCCCGACAGCCGCACAGCCTCTTCGTTGGTGCCGATCGCGAAGACGAAACGCCCGAACACGGTGTAACGCAGCACGAACCAGCCGACGAGGACGACGACGATCGCAATCAGAAAGATCGACGGGAAGATCCCCCCGAAGATCAGATTTCCGAAATCGACAAACGGCTGTGGCAGGCCGGTGATGGTGGAGTTGTCGCTGACGACGCGGGCGAGACCGCTGGCGACATTCAGCATGCCGAGCGTGACGATGAAGGACGGCAGCTTCCACTTTTCGCAGACCCAGCCGTTGATGGCACCGAGGACCGCGCCGGTGCCCATCGAGGCGAGTGAAGCGAGCACAATCGCCTGCCAGGGCGAGAGCCTGGGGTCGTTCATGATCGTCGCGCCGATCACCGTGCAAAGGGCCAGCAGCGAACCGACCGAGAGATCGATGCCGCCAACCAGGATGACGAAGGTCATGCCCGAGGCAAGCACAGTGTTGATGGCAATCTGCACGAAGATCTTCAGGAAATTCTCCGGCGTGGCGAAATAGGGCGCCGTCGCCGAGAAGAAGATGACGATCAGGATGAGGGCGATGGCAACGCCTGCCTCTTTCATCGAGATCCGGATCAGCTTGTCCCAGAAGCCTGTTTCTTTCGCTTCGACCTTGGTTTCAATGTTGCCGGACACGACTGTACTCCTTGTAAGCGAGTGAGAGGATCCTGCTCTCTTCGAATTGACCCCGCGCGATTTCGCCGGCGATCTTGCCGTCCGACAGGACGATGATGCGATGGCAGATGCCGATGAGCTCCGGCAGATCCGAGGATACGACCAGAACACCCTTTCCTTCCGCGGCAAACTTCCAGAGAAGCTCGTAGATTTCTGCCTTGGCGCCGACATCGATGCCGCGGGTCGGCTCATCGAAAATCAGCACTTTCGGACCACGGAACAGCCATTTGGCGATGACCACCTTCTGCTGGTTGCCGCCCGAAAACGTTCTGACCAGCTGATGGACGGATGGCGTTTTGATGCGCAGCTCGCGCACGAGGCGCTGTGCGTTTTCGTTCTCCATCCTGCGGCTGATCAGCCCCTTGCGGGAGATCTTGCCGAGATCGGTGACCGTGGTGTTTTCCGCGCAGCTCATGTCGAGCATCAGGCCCTGCAGCTTGCGGTCTTCGGTCGCCAGGCACAGGCCGGCGGCAACCGCATCTTTCGGCGAATGGATCGCAACCGGCTCGCCATCGATGCGGATTTCGCCGCCGGCTTTGGCGTCGGCGCCGAATATGGCGCGGACCGCCTCCGTCCGGCCGCTGCCGACAAGCCCGGCAATGCCGACGATTTCTCCCTTTGCCACCGAAAACGACAATTCCGGGCTGTTGCGCGTCACCTTCAGGCCGGAGACGCCAATCGCCTCGCCGAACACTGCGCTGTCGCTGCGAAAGACGCCGTGATCCGAGAGCGTTCGCCCGACCATCAGCTCGACGATATCGGGGATGGCCAATCCCGACAGCGGACGCGTGATGACATGCTGGCCGTCGCGCAGCACCGTGACATCGTCTCCGACTTCGAAAATCTCCTCGAGCCGGTGCGATATGTAAAGCGTCGTCACCCCACGCGCCTTCAGACGCTTCAGGATTTCGAACAGCCGGTCGACTTCCTTGGACGTCAAGGTTGCCGTCGGCTCGTCGAGAACCAGCAGCTTGCTTTCGTAGCAGAGCGCCTTGGCGATCTCGAGCAGCTGCAGCTGCGCGACGCTGAGGCGACTGGCGAGCGTCGTCGGCGCCACATCAAGGCCGACTTCCGCCAGCAGTTCGGCCGCCCGGCGGTTCATCTGTCGGTAATCCACCAGGCCGTATCGACGCGGAAGATGCTCGAATAGCAGATTTTCGGCGACGCTGAGATTGGAAAGGGGGTGGAGTTCCTGATGGATGATGCGGATGCCGGCCTTGAAGGCCTCCAGCGGCGAGGCAGGATGATAGGGCCTGCCGTCAAACGAAATGTGGCCATCGTCCGGCTTGAAGACGCCGCCCAGCAGGTTGATCAAGGTCGACTTGCCTGCGCCGTTTTCGCCAAGCAGGACGTGGCCCTTGCCGCGGCCGATCCGCATGGAAACGTTCCTGAGCGCGACGACGCCCGGGAAGCGCTTGCCGATCCCTTCCAGCTTCAGGATGTGGTCATCTGCTGCGTCCGACACGTCCACCTCGTGCATGATCTGTTTGAATTCGATGGCCATCATCCACACATGCGCACTCCGAAAGCCGCAACGAGCGCCATCGGGGTGATCACCATGCAGTCGGGTGGCAGCGGAGCGCCGGCAGCAGCCGGCGCTTCCTTTTGTCTTAAACCAGTCGGCGATGGCGATTATTTGAGGTCGCCTGACGTGACGAGCTTGATGTCGGTCTTGACCCAGCCGGTGAACTTTTCGCCGGCAAGTTCACGCATGCCATAGTCGATGCCCATGACCGCCATCTGCGCGCCATATTGCTCGACGGTGGCAAGCATCTTGCCGTCCTTGATCAGCGGCTGCACCGGCGGGATGTTGTCGAAGCCGACGACCTTGATCTTGCCGGCCTGGCCGGTTGCATCAAGAGCCTTGACGACGCCCAGCGCCATGGAATCGTTGGCCGCCATGACACCTTGAATGTCCTTATACTTCGTCAGGAAATTCGTCATGACGGTGTTGGCTTCTTCCGTCTCCCAATGGGCGGTCTTGCTGTCGAGAAGCTCGAGCTTGCCCGACTTGACGGAGTCCATGAAGCCTTCCTTGCGCTCCTTGGCGTTGTCGGCCTCAGGATTGCCCTCGAGAATGACGACCTTGGCGCCCGCCCCCAGATCCTTGGCCAGCGCGTCGCCGGCGAGCTTGGCGCCTTCGCGGTTGTCCGGGCCGAAGAATGCCAGGTCGATGCCGGCTGCCTTCTTGGCATCGGCATCGAGCGGCACGTCGATGTTGATGACCTTGACGCCTGATTTCACGGCCTTTGCAAGCGGCGTGGCCATCGCCTTCGAATCGGCCGGAGCGACGACGATGATGTCGTATTTCTGCGTCACGAAGTTCTCGACGGCATCGACCTGAGCGGCAAAATCACGCTCGTCCTTCATGCCGACGGCCTTGAAGTCGAACTTGTCCTTGTTCTCGGCCGCATATTTATCGGCACCGGCCTTCATCTGCTTGAAGAACTCATTGGACAGAGACTTCATGATCAGGCCGACCTTCGGCTTGCCGGCCGCGAAAGCGGGCGACACGCCGCAGGACAGTGCGAGCACCAAGGTGCCGGCAAGTCCAAGCTTCAATGCCGCACGGCGCGGCGAACGCATCAGGACGGATTCACGCTTCGTAGATTGGGACATTTCTCTCCTCCGAACGGTTCCGGGCCTATCCTCACCTGAGTACCCTCATGATGAACCGTTTCCAACAGCACTTGAGTAACAACGGTCCGCGGGATTGTCAAGGCAGCCAAAATGGCTCGATATAGGAGAACGCGGCACCAATCCTGACTTTCTCGAGACTCGATGGTGAACCGTTTCCATTGAATGCCGGTGTTCCTCGTGTTATGCAGACGACGTCAAATTGACTGCGGCCCTTTGACGAAGGCGATGGAGACCGTTAGCTGAAGCCCGATCGGGTGCCTCCGCGTCCCCGAGACTAAAAATGAAGGGACATGTTCTTCCATTATGCCAAAGGTCGGAATTCGAGACGTTGCCAAACTTGCCGGCGTTTCCACCGGAACTGTCTCGCGGGTCCTGAATGACCATCCCGCCGTGACGGATGAGCTGAGGGGACGCGTCAGACGCATCATCGACGAGCTCGGCTATATGCCGGACCCGTCGGCCCGAAGCATGCGCAGCAAGGTCAGCCGGCTCATCGGCATCGTCATTCCCGATCTCACCAATCCGTTCTTCTCGGAACTCGTGCAATCCGCCGAACAGGCGGCGGCGAGCCATGGCTACAACATCATCGTCATGACGTCTTTTGAAGATGCGGCCAAGGAGGCAGACCGCATCGGGCAACTGACAAGCCGGAAAGTCGACGGCATCATCCTCGTTCCCAGCAATGATTTCCATACGCTAAAGCTGCCGAAGGGACTGCCGATCGTCGTCGTCGACCGTCTCATGCCCGGATATTCCGGCATCGCCTCCGACCACCGCGCCGGCGTACGTCTCGGCGTCGAGCATCTTTTGCAGCTCGGCCACCGCCGCATCGGCTTCATCTCAGGCCCCAGACATTCCGTGCCTGCCAATGACCGCCTCAAGGGTTACCTCGACGCCATGGGGCAACCCGACGACGGCGGACCAAGCCAAGGGTCGCCGCTGATCGCCGAGGGGGCTTTCGACTATGAAAGCGGGCGATCGGCGGGAAACTATCTGCTGGCGCGCGCCCGCAGCGAAAGGCCGACCGCCATCTTTGCAAGTTCGGATCAGCAGGCGATCGGCTGCATGAGAGCGGCGCATGATCTGGGAATACCGATACCCGCAGCGCTTTCTATTGTCGGATTCGACGGCATCCCGCTCTCGAGCATGACCACGCCGCGGCTGACAACCGTCAAGCAGCCGATTCAAAAGATTGCCGCAGCGGCGGTCGCCGTCCTGTTGAACCGGCAACCGACACCAGACCTCGACCACCCGATCCTGCTCGCCTGCGAGCTTTCGCAGGGGGAAACGACCGCTCCACCGCAACCCGATTGAGCGTCGGCGGCAGGCCTTTCGTATAGTTTTCCGCCGCTCACTTGGGCTGCGGATCCGTCGCAACGCGCGGCGATTCCTCCCATCACCACCATGACTACCGCCGGCGCTCCAAGCGTCCGCGTCCGACCTTGCGCCGACATCCCGAAGTGAATCCTGTTGACGGATATCCTACAAGTGGATATGTCTCTAGCATCTCCACTTCAGACGAATGAGAACGCATGTCGCTGAAATCCATGAAGCCCCTCACCCGTGCGCCCCTTCTCCACGTCTCCGTGCAGGAAAGCCTGCGCGCCTATATAAGCGACAACGGATTGAAGCCCGGCACGCTGCTTCCGGCCGAATCCGACCTGGCGAACCAACTCGGTGTCAGCCGCAATTCCCTGCGCGAAGGCATCAAGGCGCTGGAATCGCTGGGTGTGCTGGAATCGCGCCGGGGTGTCGGCATCTTCGTAAAGGCATTCTCATTCGAGCCGCTGCTCGACAATCTCGCTTATGGCCTCGGCGGCGCGTTGCGCCAGATCGAAGAAGTGATCGAGATCCGCCGCACCCTCGAAGTCGGGCTGATCGGCAAGACGCTTGAAATGATCGGCGACGACGATATCGCCGAGCTGCGCGCCACGGTGGAGCGCATGCGGGTGCATGCGGAGCGTGGACAATCCTTTGCCGACGAAGACCAGCGTTTCCATACCCTGCTCTTCCGCTGCCAGAACAACGTGACCCTTGCCCGGCTGATCGACGTGTTCTGGCTCGCCTTCTACAAGGCGTCCGATTTCGTCAACCTCGACAACATCGACCCGGTCGCGACCTGGAGGGATCACGCGGCGATCGTCGACGCCATCGAGGCTAAGGACGTCGCGGAAGCGCAGAAGCGCCTGGACCGCCATTATGACGGCATTTCCCGGGTGATCGCAGCCAACAAGAAAAGTGCAAATCTGGGAGGAGCACAATGAAACGACTGCAAAGACTATCATCGGCCATCGCACTGACCGCTTTGATGGCGACGACCGTCGTCCCGGCCTTCACCGGCCCCGCGCAGGCAGCCACGCTGTCCGGCGGCTTCGATGTCGGGCCCGGCGGTTTCCAGGGCAATTTCAATCCGCTCGCCGCGACGGGCGGCTTCACGTGGCTCAGCGTCTATTTCGAGCCGCTGGTGACCTATGACGAGAAGCTCGAGAAGGTCGTCGGCCAGCTCGCCTCGTCCTATGAGGTCAGTCCCGACCAATTGACCTACACCTTCATGCTCGCCGACGCGAAATGGCATGACGGCAAGCCTTTCACGGCAAAGGACGCCAAGTTCACCATCGAGCTCGCCAAGAACGCCAAGGCCGGCTCCGTTCTGGCGGCGCGGCTGAATGCCGTTTCCTCGGTTGAGGCCAAGGACGACAAGACCCTGATCATCAAGCTCTCGGCCCCGTCCGCAAGCCTGATGGACACGTTGACGAAGGTGATGATGCTGCCGGAGCACGTGCTTTCGCAGATCCCTGCCGATCAGCTCGCCAAGAACACATGGTGGTCCACCACGCCGATCGGCACAGGGCCGTTCAAGTTCAGCAAATATGTCACCGATCAATATGTCGAACTTGTCGCCAACACCGACTACCGCGGCGGCAAACCGGCGCTCGAAAAGATCATCAACCGCTATTTCGCCAATCCGGCAGCGGCGATCGCCGCACTGCGCGCCGGCGAGATCCAGTTCACCTATGTCGATTCCAACGATCTGAAGGCCTTCAACGACAATAAGGATTTCCGCGTCATCGAAGGCAATTCCTTCGTCGTCAACTATCTCGGCTTCAATCACGACTCGCCGATCTGGAGAGATGTTCGGGTCCGTCAGGCGGTGATGTACGCGATCAATCGCGATGCAATCATCCAGAGCCTCTACGGCGGCGCGGCGAAACCTGCAAACTGCGCCTATGTCGCCGATCAGGTGGTGCCGAAAGGCATCGAGACCTATGCCTATGACCCGGAGAAGGCCAAGCAGCTGCTGAAGGAGGCCGGCTGGGATGAGATCAACGGCAACAAGCCGATCACCCTTCTGACCTATTACACGACGCCGCTTGCCACCAATGTCATGGCGGCGGTGCAGGCGATGCTCGCCCAGGTCGGCATCAACGTCACGCCGCGCGCCGTCGATACCCCGACCTATAACAGCATCGTGCTCAATCCCACACCCGACGTCGCGCAGTTCCAGATGGTCTATGCCGGCCTGCAGAACGGCCCGGATCCGGGGAGCATCAATGTCGGCCTCAACGAAAAGCAGATCCCGCCGGCGGGCCCCAACGTCGCGCGCGTGCGCATGCCGGTGCTGACGGCTGCTCTCGACGCAGCGCTTGGCGAGACGGATGCGGCAAAGCGCGACGGCCGCTACCAGGAGGTCTGCCAGGTGATGAACAAGGAATTGCCCTGGGGTCCGCTGTGGGTGGCGAAACGTTATGGCGTCGCCTCCGCCAGGCTGAAGGACTTCGTCTGGACCCCGGCCCCCGGCGGCGGCCCTTATCAGGCGCATCCGGAGAAATGGGCGATCGCCGAATAGGGCGTCACGCATCCTGAGAAGCAAAGGGCGGGTCCGCGCGTCTTTCGAGGTGCAGTGGGCCGCCCGCACAGGAACGGATTTCATGCTGAGATACAGTCTCCGGCGGCTGCTGATCGGAGTGGGCATGCTGCTTGCCTTGAGCGTGCTGATCTTCGCCATGCTGCGCCTCACGCCCGGCGATCCGATCGACGCCTATATCGATCCCAATATTCCGATGTCCTCGTCGGATCTTGCCGAGCTGCGCGCCACGCTCGGACTCGATCAGCCGCTGCCGGTGCAGTATCTTGGCTGGCTGCGCCAGGCGCTGACGGGCAATCTCGGCTATTCGATCAAGCGGCCCGACCAGCCGGTGCTCGGCCTCGTGCTCTCGCGCGTCGGCCCGACAGTCCTCTTGATGGGATCCGCGATCGTGATCGCGATCGTTGCGGGAATCGCCACCGGCATCGTCGGTGCGGTTCGCCGCAATTCCGTCGCCGACCTGTCCTTGTCAGTCTTCGCAGTCACCGGTATTTCCAGCCCACCCTTCCTCAGCGCTCTTGTCGGCCTCTATTTCTTTTCGGTCTATTTCAACTGGATGCCCTCCGGCGGCATGCTGACACCAGGCCAGGAATTTTCCGTCGCCGACCTTCTCCATCACCTGATCCTGCCCGCGACATTGCTCGCCGTCGCCCAGACAGCGCTGATCATGCGCTATATGCGCGCCTCGATGCTGGAGGTCCTGAACCAGGACTATGTGCGCACCGCCCGCGCCAAAGGCGTCTTCGAATTCTGGGTCATCACCAAACACGCTTTGCGCAATGCGCTGCTTCCCGTCATCACGCTGATCGGCTCGACGATCGGGCTGGCGATCGGTGGCGCGATCTTCATCGAAAGCGTCTTCAACTGGCCGGGCATGGGCCTGCTCATGGTCGATGCGGTGGAGGGCCGTGACTATCCGGTCATCATGGGTTCGACACTGGTGATCGGCGCCTGCGTGATCTTCGTCAATCTTCTGACCGACCTTGCCTATGCGGTGGTCGATCCGCGGATCAAGGTGGGCTGAGCGATGCTGGCACGAAGCCCCGCCCGCAGCCCGGGTCCGATCGTACGCTCCCTGCATCGCTTCCTGCTCAACCGGACCGCCTTGCTCGGCCTCTGCATGATTGCGCTGATGATCGTCGCGATCCTTTCCTATCCGCTGTGGTGGAGCTTCAAGCCCAACGACATCGATCTGCTGGCGATGAATGCCCAGCCGGGACCGACACACTGGTTCGGCACCGATGGGGTCGGCCGCGACATCCTCGCCCGGGTCCTGGACGGCGGCCGCATTTCGTTGCTGGTGGCCCTCACCTCGACGGTCATTTCCGCCATCATCGGCTTTCTGGTCGGCGCCGTCTCGGCGCTTGCCGGCCGCTTTGCGGATGCGGTCACCATGCGTTTCGTCGATCTCGTCATGACGCTGCCGCCGGTCATCTTCCTGCTGGTGCTCGCCTCGATCGCCGGCACCGGCATCTGGCCGACGATCTTCGTCATCTCGCTGCTTTCCTGGCCTCTGCTGGCGCGAATGGTGCGTTCGCGGCTGCTCGAACTTCGCGAACGTGACTTCGTGATGGCGGCAAGAGGCATGGGGGCGGGCCTGCCGCATCTCCTCCTCCGTCACGGCCTGCCGAATTCAATCGACATCCTCGTCGTCTTCGCGACGCTGCAGATCGCCAATGCCATCCTGCTCGAGGCCGGGCTTTCCTTCCTCGGGCTCGGCATTGCGCCGCCGGCGGCAAGCTGGGGCAACATGCTGAATGCCGCCCGCTCTACCGCCGTGCTCGAACAATACCCCTGGCAGTGGCTGTTTCCCGGCGGGTTCCTGGTGCTTGCCGTCCTTGCAATCAACTTCATTGGCGATGGTCTTCGCGATGCCTTCGACCCTCGCGCCGAATTAAACTGACGATCGAAAGAAAGCGAAAATGAGCAAATTCAAGGGTGTCGTTCCTCCCGTCATAACCCCGCTGAACAAGGACTACACGGTCGATTACCCGTCCTACACCCGGGTGCTCGAAAATCTGATCGAGGCCGGATGTCATGGCCTGTTCGTGCTCGGTTCGACCAGCGAGGTGATCTTCCATGACGAAAAGAGCCGGGAGGAGATCATCGAGCATTCGGCCAAGGTCATCAACGGTCGCGTACCGCTAATCGTCGGCGTCATCGACCCGACCACCGACAGGGTCATCAACCATGCCAGGACCGCGAAATCGGCCGGCGCCGACGCGGTCGTCGTCACGGCGCCGTTCTATACGGTCACCAGCCAGGCCGAGATCATCGATCACTTCCGCTATATCCGCGACGCCGTCGACGTACCGCTGATCGCTTATGACATTCCCGTCTGCGTGCATGTGAAACTGCAGCGCCAGACCAGCGTGACGCTTGCGAAAGAGGGAACGATCATCGGCATCAAGGATTCGAGCGGCGACGACGGCAATTTCCGTTACGTGCTGCTCGATCTCGCCGACCACAAGGACGTCTTCCTGATGACCGGCTCCGAAATCGTCGTCGATACGGCGCTGCAGATGGGCGCCCATGGGGTGGTGCCTGGCATCGCCAATGTCGATCCGCACGGTTACGTCAGGCTCTGGAATGCCGCCCAGCGCGGCGACTGGGCCGCGGCCCGCAAGGAGCAGGAGCGCCTCTGCCGGCTCTTCGAAATCGTCTGGGTCGGTGCAGGCCGCGTCAGCGGCGGCGCCGCCGGCATCGGCGCCTTCAAGGCCGCGATGAAGAGCCTCGGTATCATCGATACGGCGCTGATGCCGCGTCCGCGGGCAGCCCTCAACGAGGCCGAAACGGCAAGGATCGACGAAATCCTGCGCGCGACCGGCCTGCTTCCCTGATGGACGCCATGCAACAGACCGCCGACACCATTCTCGACGTCAAGGGACTGCGGACCGTCTTCCGTATCCGCTCGGGCGAAGTGACGGCGGTCAACAGCATCGATCTGACGGTGGCCGCCGGCGAGACGCTTGCTCTCGTCGGCGAGTCCGGTTCGGGCAAATCGGTCACCAGCCTTTCGGTCATGCGGCTTCTGACCCGCAATATCGGTGCGATCGCCGCCGGCAGCATCCATCTGAAGCGCAAGAACGGCGCCGTCAGCAATCTTGTCTCGCTCGCCGAACACGAGATGCGCGCCATCCGCGGCAATGATGTCGGGATGGTCTTTCAGGAGCCGATGTCGAGCCTCAACCCGGTCTACACCATCGGCGACCAGATTTCCGAGCCGATCCGCATCCATCGCCGGGCGGACCGGAAGACCGCGATGGATGCGGCCGTCGCCCTTCTCGACAGCGTCGGCATTCCCGATGCCCGGCGCCGCGCCGGTCAATATCCGCACGAGCTCTCCGGCGGCATGCGCCAGCGCGCCACGATCGCCATGGCGCTTGCCTGCGACCCGACGCTGCTGATCGCCGACGAGCCGACGACGGCGCTCGACGTCACCATCCAGGCGCAGATTCTGGCCCTGCTGCAGAAGCTGCAGCGCGAACGCGGCATGGCCATGCTCTTCGTCACCCATAATCTCGGCGTTGTCGCCGAAATCGCGCATCGGGTAGTGGTGATGTATGCGGGGCGGATCGTCGAGACCGGGCCAGTGGCCGAGGTTTTCCGCAATCCGAGACATCCCTATACGATCGGCCTCATGGCCTCGATGCCGAAACTCGGCGATGCAAGCCGGATGAAGCAGGCGGGTGAAAGGCTGGCGGCCATTCCCGGCGTCGTGCCGAGCCTGATGAACATGCCGGCCGGATGCGCTTTCCAGCCGCGCTGCAAATTCGCCATCGACGCCTGCCGCCTGGCTCTGCCGCCGCTTGCCGAGGTCAATCCGTGCCACCAGAGCCGCTGCATTCGCTGGCAGGAGATCCGATGAACGACCCCCTTCTCTCCGTCCGCGACCTTGGCAAACATTATACGTCCCGCGGGACCAGACTGACAATTCTACAGGCTATTTCCTTCGATATCGGCAAGGACGAGGTGGTCGGGCTGGTCGGCGAATCCGGCAGCGGCAAGACGACGATCGGCCGATCGGTCCTGCGGCTGGTCGAACCGTCGGCCGGCAGAGTCCGCTTCGACGGCACCGAACTCACCACCTTGTCCTCATCCGAAATGCGGCGTCTGCGGCCGCGGATGCAATATATCTTTCAAGACCCGTTCGCGAGCCTGTCGCCGCGCATGACGATTGGCGAAATCCTGACAGAGGGATTGAAGATCCAGGGCCTGGGGACGGCAAGAGAGAGATTGGAACGCGCCCGCCGGGCGCTCGAACAGGTCGATCTTCCGCCGGAGGCCGTCAACCGGTACGCCCACGAATTCTCGGGCGGCCAGCGGCAGCGGATCGGCATCGCGCGTGCGCTGACGCTCGCGCCGGAATTCATCGTCGCCGACGAGCCGGTCTCGGCGCTCGATGTCTCGATCCAGGCGCAGGTGATCAATCTTCTGCGCGACCTGCAGCAGCGCCTTGGTCTGACCATGCTGTTCATCAGTCACGACCTCGCCGTCGTCGAATATATCTGCGACCGGGTGATCGTGCTCTATCTCGGCCGGATCATGGAAATCGCGCCCAGTGCCGAGCTTTACGCCAGGCCGCTGCATCCCTACACGCGGGCGCTTCTTTCTGCGATCCCCTCGCCCGATCCCGATGCGCCGCGCGACCGCCAGATCCTGAAGGGCGATATTCCGAGCCCCGCCAATCCGCCGAGCGGTTGCGTCTTCCGCACGCGCTGTCCGAATGCCCTGCCCGCCTGCGGCGAGACCGTGCCGGAGCTGCGCGAAATACAGCCCGGGCATTTCAAGGCCTGCATCCGTGATGACCTGAACTGAAGGACTTGCGATGACCACCACACCCCGGCGCCACCCGATCGCGGGCAACTGGGCAAGCCTGCTCTTACCGATCGCCGAAGACGACAGCATCGATTTCGAAAAGCTCGCCGAGGAAATCGACATACTGATCGCCGCCGGGGTCGACGGCATCTATTCGAACGGTACGGCGGGAGAATTCCACAATCAGACGGAAGCCGAGTACGAGCGAATTCAGGACGTGCTGGCGTCGCGTTGCCGCGCGGCCGGAATGCCGTTCGTCATCGGCGCCTGTCAGCCGGATCCGATCATCATGCTCGATCGGCTGCGCCGCGCAACTCTTCATAAGCCATTGGCGATCCAGGTGATCCTTCCCGACTGGTGGCCGCTCACCAATCTCGAAGCCACCGATTTCCTGAAGCGCGCGTCGGAGGCGGCGGAAGGAATCCCGCTCATCCTTTACAATCCGCCGCATGCGAAACGTGTCCTGTCGCCAGCCGAGCTCAGCGAGGTTTGCGGCCCCTGCCCTTCAGTGGTCGGGATGAAGATCGCCGATGGAGACGACGCCTGGTATTCGCAGGCACGAGCGCATCTTTCCGAATTTTCGCTGTTCATTCCCGGCCACCATCTCGCAACCGGCATGAAGCAGGGCGTCGCTGCCGGGGCGTTTTCGAATGTTGCCTGTCTTCATCCCCGCGGCGCCCAGGCCTGGACAGAGCTGATGCACCGGGATCTCGACGCAGCGCTTGATATCGAAAGCCGCATCTGCGCCTTCATGGACGATCACATCGTCCCGTTTCGCCGTGACCGCGGCCATTCCAACGCAGCGCTCGACAAACTGCTTGCCGCGATCGGCAACTGGGGTCCGGTCACCACAAGGCTGCGCTGGCCTTACCGCTTTATCGCTGAGCAACAAGCGGTAAGTCTGCGCGATCATGCGCGCCTGATCATCCCCGAGCTCTTCGCTCAGTAGGACCGAACGGGAGCCCTGTGGGATCATGCCGGAATGCGGGCGATGACCTTGATCTCAAAATCGAAGCCCGCCAGCCAGTTCACGCCGATCGCGGTCCAGTTCGGATAGGGCGGCTTGCTGAAAGTCTCCTGCTTGACGGCCATGATCGTTTCAAACTGGTTCTCGGGATCGGTATGGAACGTCGTCACATCCACTATGTCGTCAAAGCTACAGCCGGCAGCCTCCAGCGTCGCCTTGAGGTTTTCGAAAGCCAGCCGGACCTGGCGCTGGAAGTCCGGTTCAGGTGTTCCATCGGAACGGCTGCCGACCTGGCCGGAGACGAACAGAAGATCGCCGGTTCGGATGGCGGCCGAATAACCATGGTCCTCGTAAAGGGCATGTCTGTTCGCCGGAAAGATTGCTTCGCGTCGGTTCATTGTCATCTCGTTTCCTATCATTGGATGAGCAGCAGGCGGAGCTTCACAGGTCCCTATGCCATCTGATATACGGTGCGTATATGAAATAGGCCACATACGGGCGTATGTCAAGCTTCATATACGCACCGTATGTGAAATTGGAGATGAGATGGCAAAAAAACGCAGCCAGACGATGGAGGAAAATCGTGCGAAGCTGATCGCGGCTGCCCGAAAAGCCTTTGCCGAGAAGGGATATGCCGCCGCCTCGATGGACGAGCTAACTGCCGAAGCCGGCCTGACGCGGGGGGCGCTGTACCATAACTTCGGAGACAAGCGCGGGCTGCTTGCAGCAGTTGTCGATAAGATCGACACCGAAATGGCATCGCGCGCCCAGGAGATTGGCGCCCGTGCGGGTGACGACTGGCAAGGTCTGCTCGCAGAAGGCGCGGCTTATATCGAAATGGCGCTTGATCCGGAGGTCCAACGCATCGTTCTGCTCGACGGGCCCGCCGTATTGGGTGATCCATCGCAATGGCCGAGCCAGAGCAGCTGCCTTCAGGCAACCAGGCAGACAATCGATCGCCTTATCGTCCAGGGCGCCCTCAAGCCGGTCGACGCGGAAGCAGCCGCCCGGCTGCTCAACGGCGCTGCTCTGAATGCCGCCCTCTGGATCGCTGCCAGTGACGAGCCGCAGGATGTGCTGCCGAAAGCTGTCGAGGCCTTCGACGCTCTGGCTGCAGGCCTTCTCAAGGCGTCCGCATAAGCTTGCGACATACTGGCGGCAAATCGGGTCTTGTTGGGAGAGATGCGGTGCGGAGTGGCCAAAACTGTCGTCTGTCACCAGTAGCTCCCGAAAACCAGGAAAACCGCACCGACCGCGATGACAACCAGCGCCGGCCAGTTCCGCGCCAAGCTGAGGAACCTCAGGCCTTGGCGTCGCGGTTCGAGCGTGGCGCCGCCTTGCGGCATCAGGTGCGGATCACTCGGCTTTCGACGAAGCGTCGGCCGCAAGAGAAAAACAAGGCCACCAATTATGAGAGCGGCACCAATCAGAACTGCCCACATCGTCACCTCCGTCGGAGATACGTGGTGCGAGTTAAACCAGATCCTGCTGTGATTGTTCCGCTGGCCGATTGGGCTGCTGCTTCTGGTATTTGCGGCTTTTCAAGACAAACGGATTTGTCACTGCCCGACCAAACATGTATTCGATCGCCGAAAAGCTCTTGCATCAACCTTGGCGGCTGTTCTGCCGCGCCCCAACCGAACGCGATTGCAAATGACTGAACATGCCATGACCTGGGGGATCGCCGGCCTCACTGCGATGGGCGTCGTCGTCCGTCCCTTTCGGTGGCCGGAAGCGATCTGGGCCGTTTTCGGCGCCCTGCTCCTGCTCGCCTTCCGCCTGCTCGGACCCCATGATGCCCTGGCGGGCGTCGCCAAGGGCGGCGACGTTTATCTCTTTCTGATCGGCATGATGCTGCTCTCCGAACTTGCCCGGCGCGAAGGCCTGTTCGACTGGATCGCCGCCATTGCAATCGCCTACGCCCAACGATCACCCCGCCGTCTCTTCGTGCTCGTCTATCTTGTCGGCGTGGTTGTCACCGTCTTTCTTTCCAACGATGCGACGGCCGTGGTGCTGACGCCGGCCGTCTATGCCGCCTGCCGGACGGCGCGGGTGAAGGACCCGATGCCTTATCTGTTGATCTGCGCCTTCATCGCCAATGCCGCGAGCTTCGTCCTGCCGATTTCCAATCCGGCCAATCTGGTGATCTTTGCCGGCGGTGATATGCCGCCGCTGTCCCGCTGGTTGTCGACATTCATGCTGCCATCGATAATTTCGATCGTCGCCACGTTCCTCTGCCTCTACTGGACGCAGCGCCGCGCCCTTGCAGAAGATACTCTTGCCGCCGACACGCAGCGGCCGCCCCTCTCCCGCAGCGCCCGCCTGGCCGGATGGGGGATCCTGCTGACGGCCATTGTTCTTATCGCTGCGTCGGCCGTGCATGTCGATCTCGGCGTGCCGACCTTTGTTGCGGGCACGATCACCACCGCGATCGTTCTGATGCTGACGCGTCAAAGCCCGGCCGAGACGATGAAGGGCATCAGCTGGAGCGTTCTGCCGCTGGTCGCCGGCCTGTTCGTCATCGTCGAATCTCTCGATCACACCGGCTTGACGAACATTCTCTCCGATCAGCTGGCTGCGCTTGCCTTGTTCTCGCAATCGCAGGCGATCGGCACGGCGGGCCTGCTCGTCGGCGTGATCTGCAACCTCGTGAACAATCTTCCGGCCGGCTTGCTTGCCGGCAGCGTGGTGCAGGCCGCCGGTGTCTCCGACAAGATCGCCGGCGCCGTGCTGATCGGCGTCGATCTCGGGCCCAATCTGTCGGTGACGGGGTCGCTGGCGACGATCTTGTGGCTGTCTGCCCTGCGCCGCGAAGGCCTGCATATCGGCGCCTGGACGTTTCTAAAACTCGGAACCGTCGTCATGTTCCCCGCACTCATTCTGTCTCTGGGGTCGCTCCTCCTGTTTTGAGTGTCTACAGGCGCTACGCATGCCGCCTAACCTTTTGGATCTACGCAATTATCTGGTAAAATGGCGCGAGCGGCCTTCATGCAGGCAATTTCCGAAGCAAGAATTTACTTGCGCAGCGAATGCGACACATTCGAACGACTGACGGCCATTCAGCGGGAGGATCGACGATGGGCATCATCGACGAGCGTGAAGAAGCACTCGAGAAAGAGTACATCGTCAAGCTCGAGCGTTCGTTCCATATCAAAGCGAGGCGCGACCGGATGCTGGCACGCTGGGCGGCCGAGCTCATCGGACGAAATGACTTCGACGTCTATTTCGACGAAGTCATTTCCGCCGGGTTGCTGGAGTCAGGAGATGAGCACGTCTTCAGAAAGATTCTCAGCGACCTGCAATATGCGGGCGTCGCGGTCAGCGCTCAGACGGTTCGCGAAAAAATGAAGCAGCTTCTGCTTGACGCGGCAAGGTCCCTCGAAGACGCCGACTAAAGCCTTTCGGGCGATGTGCGCCAGCCTGCCGGCACTTTCGTGCAGGAGACATCTCATGACCGTCTCTTCCCCTCCGGCGCAGGCCCTCATGCCAGCTGAGCGCCTCCTCAGGGAGATGAGGCGTCTGGTCGCCGCGTCATTTGCGGCGCTGCAAGACAAACGGATCAACCGCGATCTTGCCCCCGCCGAACACGACCAATGCCAGCGCCATTGCCGCCCAGGGCAAGTGAAAGTTCGCCCAGCCCTCCGGGATGGTGAGCTGGATAATCGCCGTCATCAGCAGCAGACCGAGAGCAGCGAAGCGTGTGGCGAAGCCGAGTATCAGCAGAATTGGCAGGACCAATTCTCCGATTCCGGCGGCCGTCGCCATCGTCAGCGGAAACGGGTAGGCGACTGCGCTGCCGAAGATATGAAGCTTGAACTCCTGCTCGAAAAGATATCTTGCCCCCGATGAAAGCGTCAGGAAGCCGTCCCATTTCGTCAGCCCCGACTTGAAGAAGGGAATAGCCAGCGCAAAACGCAATGCCAGCAGCGGCAGTGACCTGGGAACTGAGGCGAGCAGGCTTTCCGCGCGTGTGACGAGGGCGGCAGCGGCAGCGCCAAAGCCGTGCGAAGGGGCCACTTCGGTTTTCATGTGGAGTTTCCTTTATACTATTGAAGGGTGCTGAACGCGCCAAGACCTGCAAGGCCGACCAGCGCCGTTCCGAAATCGAATCCCGGGGCAGCCGCAGATGCCGCCTCTGCCGCCTCGCCGAGAGTGGCGGCGTTGAACAAGGCGGCTGTAAAAACGGCGTCCCGCGGCGGCAGGACATGAACATGGACCGACATCTCCGGTCGCACGACCAGGACCGCTTGCCCGCCCCAGTCGGAGACCGGCGAAACCATCTCCTCTTGATGTGCGCTCCAGATCGAACCAACCGGAAAATTCGACAGGATCAGGTGCGCCGAGGGGTGTGGGACGAGCCGCAAATCCGAAAGCATCTCCGGCGCCACGGCTCTGAGTGCCGCAAGATCGAGAGGCGCGCTGTCGGCGGCGTGGTAAGCCTCCGTCCAGGCGGCCTCGAGCCGTGCGACATCGGGCAGATAGACAAGCGTGTCTGCAGGCTCAAAAGCTGTGATGAAGTCGGGGAAATCCTCGCCATATTCCATGATCAGCGGCGAGGCCGGCTTGTGATCCTGAGCGTAGGCCCGCGCCATGGCCGCAAAGAACTCCGAACCGACGAGCCTCTCAGTTACCGGAAAGCGTTGCGCCAGCGCCTTTGTCAGCCCGACGAACATATTGTTGCGGTATACGGCAAAGCGTGCCGCGTCGGGCTTGCCTCGCGCGTTGACGACGCCTTCCGGCACCGGCCGCTCGGCATGCAGCAAGGCATCGGCGAAGGCGGTTTGGCAGGTTGCGAAATCCATCGTCACGCCGCCCGGATCCGGCGCCCGCCGCGGCGAAACGTTTCGGCGGCGAGCATCGCATCCACACGTTTCGCCTCTGAATACAGTGTGGCGAAATCCGGAACATTATTGTCCCATTCAATCAGCGTCGGGAGTGCGCCGGTGCGCGCGAGGGTATGTTTGTAGAGCGCCAACACGTCGCTCTTCACGGCTGTCGCATGCGCGTCAATCAGCAGCCGGTCGCCGGCGGGGTCGACGGTTTCGTCGTAACCGGCGAGGTGAATCTCACCGACGAACTCGACCGGAAAACGATCTATATAGGTAGCGGCATCGAGCCGGTGGTTCACCGCCGAGACCATCACATTGTTGACGTCGAGCAGAAGGCCACAGCCCGTCCGCTCAGCGATCGTCGCCAGAAAATCCACTTCGTCGATCGTACTGTCCGCGAACAGTATATAGGTGGAAGGGTTTTCCAGCAGCAGTTGCCGCCCGAGCGCCTGTTGCGTTTCGTCGACATGGTCGACGACGCGCGCCAGCGTTTCTGCCGTGTAGGGTAGCGGCAACAAATCGTTGAGATATCCCGTGTCATGCGTCGACCAGGCCAGATGTTCGGAAAAGCTCTGCGGCCGATAGCGATCGAGCAAGCTGCGAAGCCGCTTCAGATGCGCCTTGTCGAGCCCACGCGCCGCACCGATCGATAAGCCGACCCCGTGCAGCGACAGCGGATAGTGTTCCGTGATGGCTTCGAGGTAGCGATGCGGCGGCCCGCCTGCGCCCATGTAGTTCTCGGCATGGACCTCAAAGAAGCCGACATCCGGCAGATCGGCCAGAATAGTCTCATAATGCTCGGGCTTTAGGCCGAGGCCGCCCCGCGCCGGCAGCAGGACAGGTCGGGTTGTCGAAGCAGTCATCGCATTCTCCCGGTTTGGCGAGAAAAGACGGAGGCCCGGCCATCGGACCTCCGCTTTCGTTGTCAGCCTTTCGTCGGCTCGAGCTTACCCATGTGCCCCTTGACGTTCATGCTGGTGCAGGTGCCGGCTGGGACTGCCTTCCAGGCGTTGCCCTGATAATCCATCGTCGATGTCCCCGCGCAGGTCGTGCCGGCACCGGCGGCACAATCATTGTGACCCTTGAGCGCGATGCCATAGCATTTCTCCTTGCCCACCATTTTCTCCGCCGGCAGCGGTGCGGCGAAGGCAGCGGATGAAATCGCAGTGGCGAGCGAGCCTGCGAGGGCGAGGCTGAGAGTGGAACGGTTCATGGATGGTCTCCTCTTGCAAAGATCCGCGCACCGGTCATCGGCCGCGTAATCCCTCTTTCGAGCCGACGAACCCGCTTGTTACAGGCATGACGAACACGAATTGGTGATCGGCCTTCGCACGATGGTACGGCTTTGTTCGTTGGACAGTGGCGGGGCTCGTTTGGCGCAGGCGCCGCCGGAGGATTGCGCCGCACTCAGCTTAGGGGGTTTCACCTGCGACGGCTTCAAGGACCAGCGGTCCTTCCGCCTCCAGTTTGACGCGGCCCCGGCCGACGCGGGCGAGGCGGATGGGCGCCTGCTTTTCTTCGAGCCGGCGGCGCAACAGCAAGAGCCGAGTTTCGAGATTGTCCTTGATCTCCGGCATGCGTGCGCCGGCCGTCAACCGCATTTCCCGGTTGGTGAACTCGCTTCTGCCGTCGCTCAGATGCCAATCGAGCATCAGGCGCAGCAGAGTGCCGGCAACGCCCTTCACGATGTAAGTGCCATCGATGAACACGCTGTCATCGAAGCGGTGATGGACAACGCGGATTTCTCGGCCGGCGGCAACAGGCTCGGGCGTGCTGATCGCAGGTCTCTGTTCGGCGGCAGCCGCTGCCCGCTCGCCGGCCCTGAGGGCGCCGGCAGCCTGTCCCGCCAGTATCTCGAGAGCAGCTTCGTCCTCTTCACGGAAGGCGAGCCGCTCCGTGCTCTCGATGAAGAGCACGCCCGTCACCGCGCCGCCGGCGATCATGGGAACGGCAATCTGGCTCATTGCCGTCGGCAAATGCGGGAAAGCGATCGTGCGCGTCGTATTTTCAGCCCCTTCCGCCTCCAGACCGATGGCTTCGCCAAACCGGCGCACACGGCTCATGTCACTGACCTTGATCGTCTGTCCACCCGCTGCCGCAGCCCCGATCAATCCTTCGCCGCCTGCGATTTCGGATCCGAGGCCCGAGCGCTCGTAGCCGATGCTGCCCGTCGTGATCAGGCAGCCGCGATGACTGTCGTGGATGAGCACGAGCGCATTGCCGTATCCCAGCACGTGCTTGACGCCGACGAGCAGGCTGTCGATGATCTCATCGGCCTCCGACTGTCGCTCGATCGCCTTGGTCGCCTTGGAAAGATCAGGAAGGCTGACAGGCGCCCGGCTGCTCGGCGGCGAAGCTGTTTCCACCGGCGAGGGAACCTTCTCAATTCCATACACCCGGAAAATATCGGCGCTCCTCAGCCGCATGACATCCGACATGCCGATCTGCGCGCTGCTCGCCTTGAGCTGGCGGGCGATCTTGTCGAACAGCGCGCCGGCATCGACCGAACGAACAAAACCAATGTCGAGCAGAAACTGGTCGCCGGTGAACCCGTCCACCAGGATCAGCGTGACCTTTGGATTGGCGCGTATATTCGCCGCCGTCTTGGCGAAGAACTGGTTGGAGAGCGCGACATGCTCCTCATCGACCCGCACCACATGGGAGAGATAGGATATGTTCGGCATGCCGTCGGCCGAGGCCGTGGCGATGATGGAGGGAATGACACCCTCGAAGCAGGCGGAAAGATCGGAAAGCCGCAGTTTCATTGGGACCGCGCGCCAACATGGGTGCCCGCCAACATGCCGGCGAGCGGACCGGGCGTCTGGACATAGATTTCACTGATCACCAGCCGGGCGACCCGCGCCTCGCGCGCCGTCAGCCATGGCGCGATAAGACGCCGGGGGACGCCGAGCGATTCGAGCTCGTTCGTCGCCGCGGCGATGAAATGATCGGCGCGATCGAGGTCAGAACTCTGGATCTCTCGCATGCCGGCGCTCCCCTTCAGCTGGAAACTTACATAATCGGCGGGGGTTACGAAGGTGGCGGCGATCCGCCCGGTCTGGCGGATACCGATTTCGAGCCGCGGCCACTGCCAGGCTGAAAAGATGACGTCGATCGTTTCCCGGTCTTCCAGAAGATGGAAGCCGACGCCGCGTCCCGCCGAAGGACGGCCGGTCTCGTCAGCCACCGCGATGATGCACATCAGCGGCCTGTTGAAAAAATCCACGAGCCTGTCGTCAAGCCTCACTGCCGTCCCCCATTGCTTGCCCCAATCCTCTTTAGCAAACTTTTAGGATTCCCGGTACGGCTTGCACATTCATTTAGGAACGCCGGTTTTTTCGCTGCGCTATAGAAGCGACGTACCGGCTGAACGGCCTCGACTATTATCACACCCCCGGTGTTCGGCGGCCCCGTGCCGCCGGGCGAAAGACAATCGCGCCCGCCCCGCATAGCGGAGCGGGGCACGGATTTCTGCGTTTCGCCGCAGGCGAAACCGCCGGCGGTCGATGCGGGACGAATTTGGAGAAAGAGAAATGGAGAAGTTTGATCATGCGGCGGTTTCGCCGCCGGCGCACGGGATGGCGGTAATGGCCTTCGGCAAGCATGTCATCCGTATTATGGCGGGCAATACCGGCGGTTCGCTCGGCATGTTCGAAGCCTGCGTGCTGCCTGGCGAAGGTCCGCCATTGCACGTGCATGAGCGCGAGGACGAGTTGTTTCGCGTTCTCTCCGGCCGCTTCGGCTTCTGGTGCGCCGGCGATTATGTCGAACTCACGGAAGGCGGCTCTATCGCCTTGCCGCGCGGTGTGCCGCACCGGTTCCGCAATGTGGGGCAGACCGAGGGCCGCCTCATGGTCGTCGTCACGCCGGGCGGGTTCGAAAGCTTCTTTCCGATCGTAGAACTCTGCAAGCCCGAAACACCCGAGCAGATCGCCTCGATCGCCAAGGGCTTCGGCCTAACCTTCCCACCCGAGGACGATCGCAAGGTCGCCTGAACCAACAGAACCACGCCCCGAACCTGAACAACGGCTCATTTGAAAGGAGACCGAACGATGACACATGTACCTTCGAACGAAAACGCAATGACCCTGACAGCCGCGCAGCTCGATGTCTATCTGGCCCGGATCGGGGTCGAGCGGCCGTCGCGCCTCGACATCGACAGCTTGTCGCAGTTGCATCGCGCCCATCTCATGAGTTTTACATGGGAGGCACTGGACGCCTTCATGGGGTGGCCCTCCGCGATCACCCCGGCTGCGGCATTCGCCAAGATGGTCGAGAGGCGGCGCGGCGGCTGGTGTTATGAGATGAACGGCCTCTTCGGCGCCGCGCTTGCGGCACTGGGCTTCCGTGTGACCCGCCTTTGCGGCGCCGTCGACCGCGAAAAGCTTGGCGACATCGCCATCGGCAATCATCTGACGCTGCGTGTCGACCTCGACCGTCCCTATCTCGCCGAGGTCGGCATAGCGGACGCCATCATCGAGCCGGTGCCGCTTGTAGCCGGGCCGATCAGCCAACGCGGCTTCGATTTCTCCATCATGCCGGCCGACGGGAGCTGGCTGCGCTTCAATAATCATGTACTCGGCATCGCGAAAAGCTTCGATTTCCGGCTCGACCACAGCGACGAAGCCGCGATGGCCGCAACACAAGGCTGGCTGATACAAGATCCCGGCTCTCCGTTCACCAATGCGCTCGCGGTGTTGCGGCACACAGCGGACGGCTATGTCGCCCTCCAGAACGACCGTCTGCGCCGTGTGACGGCGAACAGCCTCAGCGAGGTGCGCATTACGAGCGCCAGCCATCTTGGCGACACGTTCGAGACAGTCTTCGATCTCGACATTCCCCTGCCCGACCGCGTCTGGGAGCGCCTCCAGACAATCCGCCGCGACAAAGCGGCGTGAGCCGACAACCTCATCATTTCCCATCCGAGGAACTATCAATGCTTCGCATAACTGCACTCGCCCTTGCTCTTACCTTGAGCACGACCTTCGCCCTTGCCGCCGCCACCGATCCTGCGCCGGGCGGACCCTACAAGACCGATCCCTCGCATTCGAGTTTCAATTGGTCGTTCGACCATTCCGGCCTGTCCCACTACACCGCGCGCTTTACCGGAGTCGATGCGCGGCTCGACTGGAAGCCCGAAAAACCTGAAGCCTCCACGCTTTTGGTCACGATTGATCCGCTTTCGGTCCGCACCGACTATCCATGGCCCGAGAAGGTCAACTTCGATGCGGAGATCGGCGGAGACGAGAGCTTCCTGGCGGCCAAGCCGATCACCTTCGTTTCCAGGAAGATCCATGTAACGGGCAATAAGACCGGCACCGTCGAAGGCCTCCTGACCATGCGCGGTGAGACGCACCCGGCAACGCTCGACGTCACCTTCAACGGTTCAATGGCGGAGCACCCGATGATGGGCGTGCCGAAGATCGGTTTCTCGGCGACCGGCAACATCCGTCGCAGCGAGTGGGGATTGGATTTTGCAATCCCCGAACTCGGCGACATCGTCACCTTCGCTATAGAAACGCAGATGGTGCCGGCTGGTTACTCATTCCAGTGAGAAGCGAAGCGAGCCGCAGGTCCAACCGGACCTGCGGCTCTTTGCCGATTTCGCTGGAAATGGCGATGCGACCCCTTTATCTTGCAGGGATGGCGTGTGCTGCGTGCGCCACGGGCTTTCCCGAAATCGACGGAGACTGAAGATCAACCTTCCAAAACAAAAGGGAGCGCTGACCGGTGTCGCAGCCTATCTCTCCAGGTCTCATCCGATCCACCCTTCGCCAGTTCCTCGATAGCGAAGCGTCAGGCGGTCTGGTCCTGATGGCAGTCGCCTTGGCGGCAATCGTGACGGCGAACTCACCGCTTGCAGAGGGTTACTTCCACGCGCTTCACATCTATCTGGGGCCGCTCAGCCTGCTGCACTGGATCAATGACGCGCTGATGGCGCTGTTCTTTCTGCTCGTCGGCCTCGAGATCAAGCGCGAAATGCTGGACGGCCAGCTCTCCAGCTGGAGTCGCCGCATTCTGCCGGGTGCAGCCGCCGTGGGAGGCATGCTCTTCCCCGCCCTGTTTTATCTCTTGTTCAACTGGGAAAACCCGGCGGCCCTGCGTGGCTGGGCTATCCCGACGGCGACGGACATCGCGTTCGCCCTGGGCGTCATCTCGCTGTTCGGACCGCGCGTGCCTGCCTCGCTGAAGATCTTCCTGGCGGCACTGGCGATCATCGATGACCTCGGAGCCGTCGTGATCATCGCGCTGTTCTACACGAACGATCTCAACCTCCTGGCGCTTGCCGGGGCTGCGGCAGTGCTCGCGGCGCTCTATGGCATGAACCGTGCCAGGATTCTGAAGCTCTGGCCGTATCTGCTGCTCGGCGCCGTGCTGTGGGTGCTCGTCTTTGCATCCGGCATCCACGCGACGCTGGCCGGCGTTCTCCTCGCTCTGACGATTCCGCTAAAGGTGACCCCTGGCACGCCCGAAGCAAGCCACGAGCAGTCGCCGTTGCACCATCTTGAGCACATCCTCCACAAGCCCGTCGCATTCGTCGTCGTTCCGATCTTCGGCTTTGCCAATGCCGGCGTCTCCTTCTCCGGCGTCTCGGCAGCCACGTTGACGGAGCCATTGACGCTCGGCGTGGCGGCGGGCCTATTGCTCGGAAAACTGGTCGGCGTCCTCACCACGGTCTTCCTGCTCGTCAAAATCGGTCTCGCCGACCTTCCAGCCAAGGCGAGCTGGGGGCAGATGACCGGTGTGGCCGCCCTCTGCGGCATAGGTTTCACCATGAGCCTTTTCATCGGGCTGCTTGCATTCAACGATCCCGACGTCCAGGACCATGTGAAGATGGGCATCCTGCTGGGGTCTCTGCTGTCCGGTCTGGTCGGCGCGGCGATGCTCGCAACATTCAATCGCCGATCCTGAGAGAGCGGGGCTGCAGGTCTCCATGAAGAACCCGGCCGATATCGCCCTTTGTTAATCAAACGTCTACAACAAAAGCCTGCTCGAATTGTACGCAAATTTTGGATAAAGTCGGCCAGTCGCTGGCCTAGCAGTGACTTTTGTCTATTCGCTATTTCTATTATCCCGAACCAGCATCGCTTACACTTCGGTTTAAATGTCGATATCATTACGTTCAGCCTCACTGCAGAATAGATGCCGCAGCTACAGTGTTGAAGATCTCATGACGGACGCCGCCTTTGCGGCAGCTCTGCGTGAATCCGCCTCCGAGTTACTGGCAATCCATCGCAGAGCGCCGAGAATAGTGCGTTATGTTGCCGATCTGCAGAAGTGGCTGCTCAGCCAGGCGGCGTTGGCATTGCATTTTGAGTGGAAGCTCAACCCGTCCTGTCCACCTTTGACCGCTTCCAACCTCGCAAAGTTTCTGGTTGAGAACCGCATCGCCAGCCACAACACCGTCGTCGCACATATGAAGGAGATGGCGTATTACAAATTATTCGAGCCGGTAGAGACGACCGATCGGCGCGCCAAGCCGTTGCAGGCGAGCGCCTATGCTGAAAGCTTGATCCGGCAATGGTTCGAGGGGCACCTTCGTTCCCTGGACGGCATGGACGCGGGAGATCGATGTCTGCGGTCGGAAGCGGATGAGACAATCCTGTATCGCGCGCAGCCGCGTATCGCACGTCGGCTGTTTAATCATCCCGATTGGTATAGGCCGCCCGAAAGCATTACGCTGTTCGTCAGGTCCGAATCCGGAAGCAATATATTGCACGACCTCATGTCGCGTGTGCCACTGGCACCGGTCGTAGATGAACGCACCTGGGTTGGCGATGTCTCCGCACGATTGATCGCAGCCGGCTATGTCATTTCCCGCAGTCATGCCAGCAGATTGCTGGCGGCCGCGCAAAATCAAGGATTGCTAGGATGGGAGGCTACCCAAATGAGCGGGGATTGCTGGATTTCCGCGCGATTCGTCCTCGACTACAGACGCTGGCAGGCCACGAAATTCTCGGCGATCTCCGAAGTGTTGGCGAGCATCGAGTAGATGCTTGGGATAGCGTCTCCTCAGGAACGCCGAACCGATGTGAGGCGGCCCAGCCCAGTTTGCCGTCCTTTCGTCAGGCAGCGGCCTTAAGCGAACTTGAAGGACAGACGCACTTACAGGCCAAGCCTCCGAATGATGAGACAAGTTAGAGACCGGACGTATGAGACTGCTTTGGGAGACTGTGTGGTGCCCAGGGGCGGAATCGAACCACCGACACGCGGATTTTCAATCCGCTGCTCTACCAACTGAGCTACCTGGGCCAACCTGCTTCGCGAGGGTGCTTTTGATGAAAAGAACCGCGGGGCCTTGGTTCGCCCCGGAAGCGAGCGGGGTTATAGCATCTTGTTCGGCCATGGCAAGCGTCAAATGACTCTTTTTTGACGGTCTTACCGATTTTACGGATTCATGTGGAAAAATAAGAGCTTCGGGGAGGAAATCCCCTAGTTTTCCTCGTCGGGATAATCCGCCTTCGCTTCGTCGTCGGCCACCGGAATGGCGTAGGAGCCGGTCAGCCAGCGGGAGAGATCGACCTCGCGGCAGCGGTTGGAGCAGAAGGGGTAATGTTCGCGGTTCGATGGTTTGCCGCATTCCGGGCAAGGGCGCGTCTTGCGCAGCGGTTCGACCTTAGCGGTGGCTTTCTTGTCTTCGGGCATGATCGGTTCGTCCTAAAGCATGGCGCGCAAAATGGTTAGCGGTTGCGACAACGACACGCATAAAAACAAAGCCTTAAAGCGCGACACGCGGATCTGAAAGATCGTGACGCGCTTTAAGCATCGGCCGTCGGTCAGCCCTCGGGCCACCGGCTATGCACATCGAAGCCTTCGCCGGTCAGAAGCAGAATGGTTTCATATAGCGGCAGGCCGACGACATTGGTGTAGGAGCCCACCATCTTCTGCACGAAAGTGCCGGCAAGGCCCTGGATGCCGTAAGCGCCCGCCTTGCCGCGCCACTGGCCGGAGGCCAAATAGTTCTCGATCTCGAAACCGGACAGCCGCTTGAAGCGCACCTTGGTCTCGACGATCTTCTGGCGGATCTTGCGATCGGGCGTCACCAGGCAAATGCCGGTATAGACGAGATGGTTGCGTCCCGACAGGAGATGCAGCGAGCTCAAGGCCTCGTCGGCGAATTCAGCCTTGCCGAGAATGCGCCGGCCGACGGCGACCACCGTATCGGCGGAGAGGATATAGCTCCCCTTCCAGGTGATATCGCCCTTGATGGCGGCAAGTGCTGCCTCGGCCTTCTCAGCCGACAGCCTTCGGGCGAGCGAACGCGGATGCTCCGACTTCTTCGGCGTCTCGTCGATATCCATCGGCATCAGGCGCGAAGGCTCGATGCCGGCCTGGTTGAGCAGGTCGACGCGACGGGGCGAGCCCGAGGCCAGAATGAGCTTGTATTTCAGCGCCATGAAACCTCGACCATCGGCGGACGGTGGGCAGACTTACTTGAAACGATAGGTGATGCGGCCCTTGGTCAGATCGTAGGGCGTCATTTCCACAAGCACCTTGTCGCCCGCGAGAACGCGAATGCGGTTCTTGCGCATGCGGCCGGCGGTATGGGCGATGATCTCGTGTTCGTTTTCAAGCTTCACGCGAAACGTCGCATTCGGCAGAAGTTCGGTGACGATTCCCGGGAATTCGAGGACTTCTTCTTTCGGCATATAGAGGTTTTCTTCCTGTGGGTTGCAGAGGCAGCGCAACGCGCGCCTTTAAAATTTGGGCGGAAACTACACAATCAACGCAGGTTTGTGAACCTTGTTGATCAGGCTTTCCTTTATTTGTTTTCATGCCGATTGCGCGGCAATGCCATTTCGTTTGAGCAGCCGGCTTTCGATGAGGCCGGCCAGGTGATCGCGAACTTCGCGATAGCTGTCCAGTATCTGCTCGCGCGTGCCGCTGACGACCGTCGGATCCATGGTCGGCCAGTAGACGACGTCGATCGCGTTCGACCGCGTCAGCTCGAGTGCGGCGTGATGGGCCTGCGGCGACAGCGTGATGATCAGATCGAAATAATCGTCCTCGAGTTCATCAAGCGTCTGCGGCTGGCGGCGCCCAAGGGAAAGCCCGATTTCCTCGAGCACGACATCGACGAAGGGATCGCGCTCGCCGGCGCGAACGCCGGCAGACCTTATATAGGTATTGGCAGGCAGAATGCTACGGGCGATTGCTTCGGCCATCGGCGAGCGAATGGCGTTCAGACCGCACATGAAGAGGATGGCGCCCGGCCTCTTTCCCTCCTCGATGTCGGCGCCGAGATCCATCACCGTCACCCGCGCCAGTAGAGCACGCAGACCAGGGTGAACAGGCGCCGGGCGGTGTCGAAATCGACCTCTATCTTGCCCGCCAGCCTGTCCTTCAGCGTCTGCGAGCCTTCATTGTGGATGCCGCGCCGGCCCATGTCGATCGCCTCGATGCGGCTTGGCGTGGCCGATCGGATCGCTTCGTAATAGCTTTCGCAGATCATGAAATAATCCTTGACGATCCGCCGGAAAGGGGTGAGCGACAGGATATGGGTGGCGACATCGCCGCCTTCTTCCGTCTTGATGGCGAACACCAGCTTCGAATCCATCAGCGAGATGTTCAGCCGGTAAGGACCGCCGGTATGACCGAGCGGCTCGAACCTGTTCTCCTCGATGAGATCGAAGATGGCGACGGCGCGTTCATGCTCGACATCGGGCGTCGAACGGCCGATCGTATCGTCGAGGACGACGTCGCAAAGCCGGAAATCGCCCGCCGCCATCCCCTCACCTAATCGAGGTTGAGGCGGATCGCGACCGACCGCGCATGGGCATCGAGGCCTTCGGAGACCGCAAGCGCGATCGCCGCCGGGCCGAGGGTGCGCAGCTCACCCGGCCCCAGGCGCAGGATCGAGGTTCGCTTGACGAAATCGAGCACCGAAAGACCGGAGGAGAAGCGCGCCGAACGCGCCGTCGGCAGCACATGGTTCGAGCCGCCGACATAATCGCCAATGACCTCGGGCGTATGAGCGCCGATGAAGATCGCGCCGGCATTGCGGATGCCGTCGAGCAGCCGGTCGGGGTTGGCGAGGGCGAGCTCGACATGCTCGGCTGCGATGCGATTGGCGAGCGGAATAGCCTGCTTCAGATCGCCAACGAGGATGACGGCGCCGAAATCCCGCCAGCTTGCCGCTGCCGTCTCGGCGCGGTTCAGCGTCTTCAGCTGGCGTTCGACCGCCTGCTCCACCGCCTTGCCGAATTCGACATTATCGGTGATCAGGATCGCCTGAGCGCTGGCATCGTGCTCGGCCTGCGCCAGAAGGTCGGCGGCGATCCAATCGGGATTGTTGTCCCTGTCGGCAATCACCAGCACCTCGGAGGGGCCGGCAATCATATCAATGCCGACAATGCCGAAGACGTGGCGCTTGGCGGCGGCGACATAGGCATTGCCGGGACCGGTGATCTTGGCGACTGGCGCGATCGTCTCGGTGCCATAGGCGAGAGCGGCGATCGCCTGAGCGCCGCCGACACGATAGATCTCGGTCACGCCGGCCAGCCTGGCGGCAGCGAGCACCGCCGGATTGACAGCGCCGCCTGTTGCAGGAACGGCGATAACGACGCGCTCGACGCCGGCGACCTTGGCCGGCACGGCGTTCATCAGCACCGAGCTCGGGTAACTCGCGGTGCCGCCCGGAACATAGAGCCCGACCGCCTCGATCGCCGTCCAGCGCGAGCCGAGACGGACGCCGAGATCGTCCTCGTAAATATCGTCCTTCGGCAGCTGCCGGCGATGGTGGCTCTCGATGCGCAAGGCGGCGAGCTTCAGCGCGCCAAGCACCTCGGCGGGCACCGCCTCGATCGCGGCGTCGATCTCCTCAGGCGTGACGCGCATCGGCACCGCGGCGAAATCGATGCCGTCGAATTTCAGCGAATATTCGGCCAGCGCCACATCGCCGCGCGCCCTGACATCATCGATGATAGCGCGGGCGACGGCATTCACATCCTCGGACACTTCGCGCTTCGTCGTCAGAAAAGCGGCAAAATGCTGCTCGAAACCTTCCGATGCCTGATCCAGCCAGATTGCCAAGAGCTGTATTCCTTCTCAACTCGAACCGCGATGTTCAAACTTCAGGCGTCAAGCCCTTCAGGGGTGGCGGGGTTTGGAAGCCGCCTGCCATGCGCCGCCGATATCGGCCATCTGGACCTCGATGCATTCGACGTCGAGCGCAATCGAGGCCGTGCCCGATAGCGCCAGCTCGATCGTGCCATCCGGCCCCTCGCCCTTTTTCTCGAAACGCAGCGCCAGCAGCGACAGCACCTCATCGCGTTTGCCGCGATCGATGCCGAGCGAACGGACGGCAAGCACGCGCTTGAACACCAGAGCGGCGCGGCGGCGCTCGAAACCTCTGCGCTTGCGCGCAGCACTTTCCCAGACGAAGCGGTTGGCGGCAAGCGCGAACTGGGCGCCGCGCGGCGACCAGTCGATGTCGCCGACCTTGAAGACGCTATCCTGCATATGCGCAGATATGATCGCGAGGTCCTCGTCATCAAGCGCAACAAGCTTCAGGTCGGTCATTCAGGCTCAATCCCCAGAGCATGTTGCCGAAAAATGCGAGCGGTTTTCGGACGACATCATGCTCTTGCTGTTTAACAGGCATCGCCGGAATGGCGATGCGTCAGACAAGGGAAATAAGATGCTGCGGCCGATTACGCAACCGGAATGAAGGTGTCTCTTATTCGCTGATGCGCTGGACGACGGCGCCGCAGCGGGTCAGCTTCTCTTCGAGCCGCTCGAAACCGCGGTCGAGGTGATAGACACGGGAGACCGTGGTTTCGCCCTCGGCGGCAAGGCCGGCGATGACGAGCGAGACGGAGGCGCGCAGATCGGTCGCCATGACGGGCGCGCCGCGCAGGCGCTGGACCCCCTCGATTTTCGCCGTCTGGCCGGAGAGCGTGATCCTGGCCCCGAGCCGGGCAAGCTCCTGCACGTGCATGAAGCGGTTTTCGAAGATGGTCTCGGTGACGTGCGAGATGCCGGAGGAGCGGGTCATCAGCGCCATGAACTGCGCCTGCAGATCGGTGGGGAAGCCCGGGAACGGATCGGTGACGATATCGACCGGCTTGATGCCGGCGCCGTTACGCCTGACGCGCATGCCGTTATTGGTGGCGGAGATTTCGGCGCCGGCGCGGCGCAGCGTTTCCACCGCGGTTTCAAGCAGCGCCACATCGGTATTTTCGAGCACGACGTCGCCGCCGGCCATGGCGACGGCCATGGCGTAGGTGCCGGTCTCGATGCGGTCCGGAAGCACGCGGTGGCGGGCGCCGGAAAGCGAGGTGACGCCTTCGATGGTGATGGTCGAGGTGCCGGCGCCCGATATCTTGGCGCCCATGGCGTTCAGGCAGTTGGCGAGATCGACGACTTCGGGTTCACGGGCGGCGTTGCCGATGACAGTCGTGCCGCGGGCAAGGGTCGCCGCCATCATCAGCACATGGGTGGCGCCGACCGAAACCTTCGGGAAGGTGTAGCGCGCGCCGATCAGACCGCCGTCGGGCGCCCTGGCATTGATATAGCCGGCATCGATCTCCATGGTCGCACCAAGCGCCGTCAGGCCTTCGATGAAAAGATCGACCGGGCGCGTGCCGATGGCGCAGCCGCCCGGCAGCGACACGCGGCAATGGCCCTCACGCGCCAAGAGCGGACCGATGACCCAGAAGGAGGCGCGCATCTTCGAGACGAGTTCATAGGAGGCGGTGGTATCGACGATCGTGCGGCAGGTGAAATGGATCGTGCGGGCGTAGGAGTCTTCCTGGCGCTCGCGGCGGCCGTTGACGGCTACGTCGACGCCGTGATTGCCGAGGATGCGCATCAGAAGCTCGACATCGGCCAGATGCGGCACGTTTTCCAGCGTCAGCGTATCACTGGTCAGAAGCGAGGCGATCATCAGCGGCAGTGCGGCATTCTTGGCGCCGGAAATGGGAATGATGCCATTCAGCTCATTACCGCCGACAATTCTGATACGATCCATGTGCGCTTACTTCCTGAAAGTTCTGTCTTGAAAGAAGGAGTGAGGTGTTTAGGGGATTTACGAGGAGGCTTCAATTCGCCCCGGACGGAACATTACGATTCGTCCATTTTTGCGGCGGGCAATCCATTTGTCTCATCGGCCTGGCCGGAACGGCGGGCACGCACCTGCTGCTTGCGTCTCGAGAGATTTTCCCTGAGCTTTTCGGCGGCGCGCTCGCGGCGCAGTTTCGCCTGTGCCTCGATCGCCTCTTTACGGCTCTGCTGGCCGGTTTCGGTCTTGTCGTTCATGTGAACAGAATTAGCCGAATTCGCGCCGATCCAAAAGTCCCCTGCACCTCTATCCACGCGAAGTTGGATTTTGCGGCTTGCGCTTATCGTCAAGCTGTGGCAATAGCCGCCCCGTTCCCGCAATTGAGCCGGCTGGCTCCATGCGGATCTGGTCCTGCTGCCGTAGCTCAGTGGTAGAGCACACCCTTGGTAAGGGTGAGGTCGGTGGTTCAATCCCACTCGGCAGCACCAGTTTTCTCTTAGGCCGCGGACACTATTTCGCGCTCGTTCCGCCAGCCTGGCGACAAACGGGAAGCAGAATGCTGCCATTAGCATAGACGGGAATTTCAGTGACTTCGAGATAATAAGGTAGGAACGGGGATGACTCCCACCGTTGGATCAGTTCGCCGGTTACCACCACCTCACCTGGGATTGGCGCGTGGGGTAGCGCATTAACCCCATCAAAAATGCCCTCGACATACCATCGATCAAGGCTTTCTGATACTATCCAGGCGGCGATATCTATCGTCTCCCCCTTCACCAGTCGCTCAAGGTTGTTGCGTAAATATTCCCGCTGCATTTTGGGGATGATTTCAATGGAGATACGCGTCAGGAGAGCGTCTTCGGCTGATATCTCTGCGCCGCCGGCGAACGCCGGCATTGCCAGCGCCACTGAGAGAAAAGCAGCCTGAATCAAATTTCGATCGAAACCCATGTCGAGCCCCCAGCTTTCCGAGCACGGTAGCGGTAGCAGCGCGCTAGCGCCATACAACTTATCTGCGACTACTCAAAATTGCTCCGGTCGCGCACACCCAGGCGATCCGCCTCACTCAAGCTGGCATTCGCCTGATCAGCAACAAACGATTCACCATTGTTGACGGCAAAAATCGCGCTAGAATGCCTACCATGGCGGCGTCCGTCCTGAGAATGGGAGGCGCAGCATCCTGTTTCTGTCGACAATCGTGGAGGAGCATCGATGGCAACTGAACGATGGAACAGCCCGGTCACGGTCGGTTTCGAAGATGCCGATGCGCGAACGGTTACCGGGCCGTTCGATGCGTTGAAATGCCTGGCTGATTTCTGGCCGAGTTCGCGCGGGCTTCATTATATCAAGGCGCGCAGCACCTGCCGGGCAGCGCTCGACGGGCGCAAGAGCGTGGAGGAGGCGAGAGCCGAGTTCCTGGCGGCGGCCGAAGAGGCGAAGCTGAAGCTGCATTGACCCAACAAGGGCATCAGGTCGTTTCCGATTTGGTCAGCAAACCGTGCCGGAACGATACATTGTTTAATTTTCACTTAACCCTGCATCGAGGGGGTGCGGGGTTTTGGCGCAAAGGGCGTTGCGCCTGAGCCAGCTGTTTCGATAGAAAACATCCAGCCGTCATGATGACGGTCAGAGGCTCGTCATCCGGAAACGCAGGCGAGCCTCGTTCGAGCGGATCGGTTTCAGCAATCCGCGCCGGCCTCATTCTCCATCTCGATATATCCCACACCGATGATCGTGCCGTCAGCCGCGCGGATGAAGGACGGCAGGTAGTGCGGCTCCGCCGGCTCGCAGGCGACACTGCCGGTATATTCGTTGAGGGCGATCTGATCCTTCGGCAAAGCGGAATAATCCATGCCCGTCTCGAGCGATGCATAGGCTGAGCCGGCAAAGACGCCGCAGCCGATGATCAGGGTGGACGCCCAGAGGCGAAGAAGCGTCTGCATGATGGTCTCCAGCGTTTCGGGTCGGCTTTTCAACACCTGGGGCGGCGCTTTGGTTCCCTCAACGCCGCAACAGCCCACTGCGCATCAGTCAGCCCTTGGTGAAAGAGGCCACGCTTTCCATATCTGTCGGCAGTCTGAAGAGGGATGACTGCGATGAAAGCGTTTCTGCCCGCCTTGTTTGCCGGGGTATTGCTAGCCGGCTGCTCCTCGGCCGATACGGCCGCGCTCGAACCGATTCCCGGCAGCATCACCTATGGCGGCCAGCCGCGAACCAAGCTCACCAAGTCGCCGGTCGGCAGCGCGGTCTATAACCAGTTCTACAACGAGACGGGCCAGCGTGTGGAGGAAACCTATATTCTTCAGCCGGACCGCAGCCTGAAGCTGGTACGACGCGAAGTGGGACCGGATTTCCCTGATTGAGGATCGCCGCGCCGCAGGCTTGACAGCGGGCGAAATCGCGAACATTCAAGGAACATCTAATCTTCTCGCAGTGATTCTGCGGGAGCCCGACCGGACGGCTGGATGTATCTCGAAAAGCTCAATCCCCAGCAGCGCTTAGCCGTCGAGCACGGCACGCTCACCGACGGCAGCCATATTGCCGGGCCGCTGCTGGTCATTGCCGGCGCCGGCTCCGGCAAGACCAACACGCTGGCGCATCGCGTCGCCCATCTGATCGTCAAGGGCGCCGATCCGCGCCGCATCCTGCTGATGACCTTCTCGCGCCGGGCAGCCGCCGAGATGGCGCGGCGTGTCGAGCGCATCTGCCGCGATGTGCTGGGTGCCAATGCCGGCGTCATGGCCGATGCGCTGTCCTGGTCCGGCACCTTCCACGGCATCGGCGCGCGGCTGCTGCGCGATTATGCCCAGCAGATCGGCCTCGATGCCGATTTCACCATTCACGACCGGGAAGACAGCGCCGATCTGATGAACCTCATCCGGCACGATCTCGGCTTCTCCAAGACGGAAAACCGCTTTCCGGCCAAGGGCACTTGCCTTGCGATCTATAGCAGGGCGGTGAATTCGGAGACCGCACTCGATCAGGTGCTGCGCGACGCCTTTCCCTGGTGCGCGGCGTGGGAGCAACAGCTGCGTGAGCTTTTCGCCTGCTATGTCGAGGCGAAGCAGGCTCAGAACGTGCTCGATTACGACGATCTCCTGCTCTACTGGGCGCAGATGGTCGGCGAGAGCGTGATTGCCGAGGATATCGGCAGCCGCTTCGACCATGTGCTCGTCGATGAGTATCAGGATACGAACAGGCTGCAGGCCTCGATCCTGCTGGCGCTGAAGCCCCAAGGGCAGGGGCTGACCGTCGTCGGCGACGACGCGCAGTCGATCTATTCCTTCCGTGCGGCGACGGTGCGCAATATCCTCGATTTTCCCGGTGCCTTCAGCCCGGCCGCTAATGTCGTCACCCTCGACCGTAATTACCGCTCGACGCAGCCGATCCTGGCGGCGGCTAATGCCGTGATCGATCTGGCCTCAGAGCGCTTCACCAAGAATCTCTGGACCGAGCGGCAATCGGCGGAGCGGCCGCGCCTCGTTTCGGTACGCGATGAGGCCGAGCAGGCGCGTTATATCGCCGACAAGGTGCTCGACAACCGCGAGGAAGGCCTGAAACTCAAACAGCAGGCCGTGTTGTTTCGCGCTTCGCACCACAGCGGGCCGCTGGAGGTCGAGCTGACCCGGCGCAACATTCCCTTCGTCAAATTCGGTGGCTTAAAGTTTCTCGATAGCGCCCATGTCAAGGACATGCTGGCCGCGCTGCGTTTCGCCCAGAACCCGCGCGACCGGGTGGCCGGCTTCCGGCTGATGCAGATCCTGCCGGGCGTCGGGCCATCGACGGCGCAGAAGGCGCTCGACCTGATGGCCGAGGATGCGCGCCCGATATCGGCGCTGGCCGAAATGCCGGCGCCGCCGCGTTCCGGCGAGGACTGGACTGATTTCGTTGCCATGCTGCAGGAGCTGAAATCCGGCAAGGCCGGTTGGCCGGCGGAGATCGGACTGGCGCGGCAATGGTACGGCCCGCATCTGGAACGGCTGCATGAGGACGCCGCGACCCGGCAGGCCGATCTCCTACAGCTCGAACAGATCGCCGGCGGTTATGCCTCGCGCGAGCGTTTCCTCACCGAACTCACGCTCGATCCGCCGGATGCGACCAGCGACCAGGCCGGCGTGCCGCTTCTCGACGAGGATTATCTCATCCTTTCCACCATCCATTCCGCCAAGGGTCAGGAATGGACGAGGGTCTTCATGCTGAATGTCGTCGACGGCTGCATTCCGAGCGATCTCGCCGTCGGCGCCACCGCCGAGATCGAGGAAGAACGCCGGCTGCTCTACGTCGCGATGACGCGGGCGAGAGACGGCCTAGATCTGGTCGTGCCGCAACGCTTCTTCACTTATGGGCAGAACGCGCAGGGCGACCGGCACGTCTATGCCTCGCGCAGCCGCTTCATTCCCGCGACGCTGCTGCAGTTCTTCGAGGCCTGCAGCTGGCCGCAGGTGAAATCGGACGCCGCCGCTCAAGCGCAGGTGCGGCAGGTGCGCATCGATGTCGGCGCCCGCATGCGCGGGATGTGGCGATAGAGCGCGCCGCATGAAGCGTAGTTCATGCGACGCGTTTGGGTTGGGCGCTCAGTAGTCCCAGAAGACCGGCACCCAACGGAAGGCTTCCCCGTCCACCGCTACCCGGCCGACGGACGGGAACGGCAGGTGCGTGGCCACCAACTGTTCGCCGGTCGCCGCCAGCTCCCGCAAAAGATCGAGGCGAACGCGAGCCGCTTCTTCGGGATCATGTTCGAAACCATTGTACCAGTCGGGGTGCTCGAACCCGACCGCGAACACCGCATCGCCGGCGAATGTCAACCTGTCACCGCCGGACGCCAGGCGAACCACGCTATGTCCGGGGGTGTGGCCGCCGGTGCGACGAACGACCACCCCGGGCGCCACCTCGGATTGCTCGTCGAACAGCGTGAGATGGCTGCCATACTCGCTCAGGAACCGTTTTGCCGTCGCCCGAAGCGCGTCCGGGAAGCCGGGCGGCATGGACACGTGGCTGAAATCGGGTGCTTCCCAGAACTTGGCCTCGGCGGCCGCCACGTGGATCCTGAGGTCGGGGCGCAACCGGTCCTTGACCCCTTCGACCAGCAAGCCGCCGATGTGATCCATGTGCAGGTGCGTCAGCACCACGTCGGTCACGGATGCCAGATCGATGCCGGCGCCTTCCAGTCGCTTGATCAACTGACCCGCGCGCGGCAAGTTCAAGTCCGGATCCAGCCCCAAGCCGGCGTCGATGAGGATGGTCTGCCCGCCGCTGCGCACCAGGACCACGTTCAGCGCCCAGTCGAAAGCGTCCCGCGGCAGGAACATATCGTCCAGCCAGACTGCCCGGTCGGCCTCCTCGGCGTTATGTCCCAGCATCGCGGTCGGAAGCGGCAGCACACCATCGCTGATGATCAGCACTTCAATTTCGCCGATCCGCACCGCGTAACGCGACGGAACCAATTCTTCATGTTTCGGACTGCCAGGCTCCTGCTGACCAGGCGTACGGGTTCTTGCTTCTGCCTGCGACATGATGCGCTCCTGTTTTGATCGAGAGATGTCGGTTATGGGTCACGTCGCGGACACTATGCCGAAGCGTATCTGGCGGTCGATCAGGTCAAGGGAGAGAGAAACCTAGGCTTTAGGACAGGGCGGCCTATGGTTTCGTCGCGTCGCGCCCGGAGATTTGGTATTGAAGAGACTGGCAACAGGAAGCAAAAGGCTCTCACCCGCCCCACGGTGCCGCGCATTCGGCATTCAGAGGATGACAGCGTCAGAGTGATAGCGGCGGGTCGGCCGGTTTCAAGAAACGTTCGACAGTTGCCGGCTCCACAGCCTCGACTGATGCCGGCGACCATTTCGGATTGCGGTCCTTGTCGATGACGGCGGCGCGAATCCCTTCGAAGAAATCGGGATTATGCAGCATCTGCAGGCAGGCGCTGAGCTCGCGGCCAAGGCATTCGGCAAGTGAGGCGCTGCGGCGGCCGGCTCTCAGAAGCCGCAAAGCGAGCTTCAAGCTGGTCGGCGAGCGCGTCAGTAGCACGCGGCGCGTCTCGGCAGCGAACTCGCCCTCCTCCCCGGCGAGCGCCGCTAGGATCTCCTCGACGCTGTCGAAACGAAACGCGCGATCGATCACCGCCGCGTTCTGCCGCAGTCGGCTCTCGCCCTGGAGTTCGGCAAACGCCTGCAAGCAGGTATCGACATCAATCGACGAACTGCCGAGCGGCAGGCTCGACAGTGCTTCGATCACTTCGCCAAGCCGCGAAGAGGCGACCTGAACATCGGCGAGACAGGCATAGATCGCGTCCACAGCAGCAATGTCGAGCCCGGTCAGGCCGAGCCATGTTCCGGCTTCGCCGGGTGCCTTCGGCAGCAGCCATGTGGCGCCGACATCGGGGACATAGCCGATGCCGGTTTCGGGCATGGCAAGCCGCGTGCGCTCGGTGACGATGCGATGGCGGCCGTGCGAGGACAGACCGACGCCGCCGCCCATGGTGATGCCGTCCATCAGCGCGACATAGGGTTTGGGATAGACGGCGATCATATGGTTGAGGCGGAATTCCTCGCGCCAGAAGGTTCCGGCGAGATCATTGCCGGCGCGGGCGCTTTCATGCAAGGCACGGATATCACCGCCGGCACAGAAGCCGCGTTCGCCTTCGCCCGTTATCACGACGCTCGCCACGTCGGATTCGGAGGCAAAGCCCTGAAGGGCTTCGGCAAGCGCGCGGATCATCGGCAGCGTCAGACTGTTCAGCGCCCGCGGCCGGTTGAGCCGGATGATGCCGGCAGTGCCCCGCCGTTCGATGATCACTTCGCTGTGCTGCATGGTTCACCTCGTCTGTTGAACCATGCATAGACGAGGATGCGGCATCGCTCCAGAGTATTTGCGGGCGAGCACCGATCGATTGCTCAGGCCGACAGGGCGTCTCGGGCTGACGCTGCGGCTTCGCAGCGGCCCGCATATTCGATGGCGAGTTCCAGCGGCAGAGGCCGTGAGAAATAATAGCCCTGCGCCAGACGCACCCCCATCGCCTTCAATCCCTCGGCGATCGCTTCGCTTTCCACGCCTTCGGCGACCGAGGCGATGCCGAGATTCTGACAGAGGTTGGCGACCGAGCGAGTGATGTTCATGCAACGGGCGTCGCGATCGAAATTCATCACGAAACCCTTGTCGATCTTCAGCTTGTCGAAGGCAAGGCGATGAATATGGCTGAGGCTCGAAAAGCCGGTGCCGAAATCATCGAGGGCGATCGAGATGCCGGCGGCGCGCAGCATCGTGATCACCCGGTCGGCCGTGTCGAAATCGGAGAGCAATGCGGTTTCGGTGATTTCGAATTCGATGCGCTTTGGGTCGACGCCGGAGCGGGTGATCATGGCAAGCAGCGCCATCGAGGTCTCATGATCGCAGATATCGCGGGCCGAGAGGTTGAAGGAGAGCCTCAGATGCCGCGGCATGATCGCCAGCGCTTCGAGCGCCTGGGCAAAAAGGATGCGCGTCATGCGACCGATCACGGCCGTGCGCTCAGCGGCGGGAATGAAGGCTGTGGGACTGATGCGTCCGAAACGGGCGCTATCCCAGCGGGCGAGCGCCTCATAAGCGACGACGCGGCCGCTCTTCAATTCGACGATCGGCTGGTAATCGAGCTTCAATTCCCCGGCGAAATCGTTTGCCTGCAGCTCGAGTTCGATCAAGTGGCGCTGCGTCAGGATCTTTTCGTGTTCGGCAGAGAAGAATTCGACGCCGCTGCTGCGCTTGCTCTTGACCTGGTAGAGGGCGAAATCGGCCTTCTCGTAGAGATCTTCGGCGGTGTATTCGCCGAGATCGGGATAGACGATACCGCAGGAGCCGAAGACGCGCACCGAGCCGTCGGGGATTTCGATGGGATCACGGACGGCGGCGCAAAGCGCCTGGCCGAGATCGGCGACCGCCTGGTGCGTCATCGATGAGGGGAAAATGATGCCGAATTCGTCGCCGCCGAGACGGGAGACGATACCCCCCTCGCCAACCAAAGCAGTGAAGCGTCGGGCCGTTTCCTTGAGCACGAGATCGCCGGCGGCATGGCCGAAAACGTCGTTGACGGGCTTGAAGCCGTCGAGATCGATAATGCCGAGAACGGGCGGCGAGAACGGATTCTTCTGCAACCGTTCTTCCAGGGAGAGAAAGAAGCTGCGGCGATTGGCAAGGCCGGTCAGCTGATCATGCAGCGCGTTGCGGCTGTTGACGAGGTTCAGCTCCTCGGCCTCCGCCTGCTTCTTCTTCAACTCCTCGGTCAGTTGCACCAGGCCGACGAAATTCTGGAAATAGCTGTTGATCACCCTGAGGAAGGGTAGGATCAGGAAGAGGCCGCTGACGGCGGTCGCCACGAAAACGGGATTGCCGGAGAACATGAAGGTGGTGATCATGGCGGAGAAGGTGATGACCGTGGTCATCGCCGCAGCCATCGGCAGATGCATCAGGCAGAAGATGCAGGAAATGCCGGTCACGACGAGGAAATAGGCGATCTGGCCTTGCTGCGACGCATCGCCATATTGGTAAAGCGCGATCGACCAGCTGCCGAAAGCGACGGTCAGGATGCCGGCGCCCGATATCGTCACCTTCATCAGGCGATAGGCCCGCTCGGCGGTGATGTTTTCCTTGCCCCTGATCTCCCACCAGCAGAGACGAAAGAAACAGACGACGCTGAGCGCCAGGGGAATGTAGAGCGACAGCCACAGCGGCGCGGATTTCAGATGGGTGATCGCCACCGCCAGCGCATTGATGATCAGCAGGATATAGAGAATGGGGATCTGCGACGACAGGGCCTGGAACTGCGCCATCAGAAGCGTCGGATTGTCTTTTTGCAGCTGCAATGAAGCCAGAAAGTTCTTCATCTTCTCTTATCCGTCGGCCGGAGCCAGCCAGAGAAAGTTGGTGTTTCCTTATTCACGTCACATCATGCGAGACCGCGGGTGCGGAGGTAACCGGGCCGTTGCCGCCAGGCGCCGATTAAAAGGATGCGGCGGCAAGTGCCCGGTGGATGCTGTGCAGGTCGTCGACGTTTCTGTTCGACAGGAAGAGTTCCCAATCGAGCGAACTCTGGACGATGGTCTCAAGCGAATCGTAGCGGGGCTTCCAGTCGAGCACCTGCCGGGCGAGCGAAGGATCGGCGACGACGCTGGCCGAATCTCCGGCGCGCCGCGGCGCCATGTGAATCTTGAAGGAATGCCCGTGCAGGCGGGTGACCATGTTCAAAACGTCGAGCACGGAATAGCCGCTGCCATAACCGCAATTGGCGACGAGCGGGCCCTTGTCCCTGCGCAGGTGCTGCAGCGCTTTCAGATGCGCATCGGCGAGGTCGGTGACATGGATGTAGTCGCGCACACCGGTGCCGTCATGGGTGGGATAGTCGATACCGTAGACATGGACGCTGTCACGCTTGCCGAGCGCTGCCTCGCAGGCAACCTTGATGAGGTGCGTGGCGCCCGAAGTCGACTGGCCGGTGCGGTGGTGCGGGTCGGCGCCGGCGACGTTGAAGTAGCGAAGCGCGACATAGTTGAAATCATAGGCGGCGGCGGCATCGCGCAGCATGAATTCGGTCATTAGCTTCGACTGACCGTAAGGATTTTCCGGATTGAGGGGTGCCGTCTCCTTGACTGGCAGGTCCGTCTGCTGCTGGCCGTAAACGGCGGCCGTCGAGGAGAAGACGAAATTGCGGATGCCAGCCCTGACCGAGGCGGAAAGAAGCGCCCGGGTCTTGCCGGAATTGTTGTCGTAATAGGAGAGCGGATCGGCGACCGAAACCGGCACGACGGCGGAGCCGGCGAAATGGATGATCGCCTCGATGTCGTTTTCGATGAAGATCTTCTTCAGGATGTCGGGGTCGGCGATGTCGCCGAGATAAAAACGCGCCGCCGGCGCCACCGCCCAGCGGAAGCCGGTGGAGAGACGGTCGAGCACGACCACATCCTCGCCGGCATCGATGAGCGCCCAAACCATGTGACTGCCGATATATCCGGCGCCGCCCGTCACCAAAACCGCCATGCCCCACACCCCACTTCCATTTATAAGCAGGGGCATCAGGCGCCGGTTTTCTTTCCAATTTTCTTATCACGGCCCCGTCAGAAGGCTTTTGAACGGGTATGTTTAGAGTCGTGGTTAGAGGCCGATTTCGGTCTTTGCTACAGTTTTATCGATCGGGCGATTCCGGCACGAAATCGTCCCGGCAGTGCGTGCGCCCCGCCCCTCTCAGCGCTTGAGAATATAATCGCAGAGACGCTCGGCCGCGATCGCCACCTGGGCGGGGTCGCGCAGGAAACAGGCGCGCAGGAAGAGCTCGCCGCCGGCGCCGAAGGCAGTCCCGGGAGCAAGGCCGACGCCTGTCTTGTCGACGACGTCGATGGCGGCGCTGCGGCTATCGGCAACGCCGTCGATCTTGAGGAACGCATAGATCGCGCCGTCCGGCTTCAGCGTCTCGACCCGATTGGTGGCAATCAGCGCGTCGCAGAGGACATCGCGCGACCGCGCCGCCTTGGCGATATTGGCGGCGACGAAATCGTCGCCTTGATCGAGGGCTGCGACGGCGCCTTTCTGCATGAACTGCGCCACGCCCGATGTCGAATATTGGATGAGATTCTCGAGCACCTGGCCCATCTCGGGCGGTGCGACGATCCAGCCGACGCGCCAGCCGGTCATCGACCAGTTTTTCGAGAAGGAATTGACGAAGACGATCTTGTCGTCCGGCTCCATCACGTCGAGGAACGAGGGCGCGCGGCCGCCGGCGAAGTAATAGAGGGCGTAGATTTCATCCGCCATGATCCAGAGATCATGTTTACGGGCGAGCGCCAGGATATCGCCGAGATCTTTCTTCGTCGCCGTCCACCCCGTGGGGTTCGACGGGGTGTTGATGAAGATGCCTCTGGTCTTGGATGTGATGGCGGCTTCGACGCGGTCGAGATCGACCGTCCATTTGCCGCCTTCGAACTGCAGCGTGACGCCGACCGAGCGCGCGCCTGCTATTTCGAGGGCTGCGGCAATATTCGGCCAGGCGGGGGTGAGATAAACGAATTCATCGCCAGGCGAAGTCAGCGCCTGCACGCAGATCTGGATCGCCTGCATGCCGGAGCCGGTGACATAGAAATGCTCGGCCGGAAGGCGGAGGGAAAAATGCCTGACATAATAATCCGACAGCGCCCGGCGAAGCTCAGGAATGCCGCGCTGCCAGGTATAGAAGGTCTCGCCTGACGCAAGCGCATCCATCGCCGCCCTGCTGATGAAATCCGGCGTCGGAAGGTCACCTTCGCCCACCCAGAGCGGCAATAGGCCCTCGCGGCCACGGGCATAATTGACGACTTCGACGATCCCGCTTTCTGGCGCCGCTATGGCGCGCGGGCTGAGGCTTTTCACGATCGACATGCATATCTCCGGTTTCCGCCTTCATAGCGGATTTGTGCCGGCAAATCCTATGATAACAAATGATGGCATATCGATTTTCGTGATGAATAGCGGCCCGCTCGAACGCGGGCCGAAGACCGGTCAGACGGCCGGGCGGTTGGCCAAGAGATCGCGGATCTCGGTCAGCAGCTGGACGTCGGCCGGCGGCGGCGGCAATTGTTCCGGCTCCTGCTTTTCCTGACGCTCGACCTGCAGGCGCAGATAATTCACCGCCTTGACCATCAGGAAGATAATCCAGGCAAGGATCAGGAAATTGATGAGGACGGTGAGGAAGCTGCCATAGGCGAAGACCGCCCCTTGGGCGCGGGCGGCGGCCAGCGTCGGCGCGTTGACGGCCGACGACAGCGGCAGGAAATAATTGGAAAAATCGAAGCCGCCGAAAATGGCGCCGACGATCGGCATGATCAGGTCGTCGACCAGAGATTTGACGATGCCGCCGAAGGCGCCGCCGATGATGACGCCGACGGCCAGATCCATGACATTGCCGCGAGCGATGAAGGCCTTGAAATCGTTGAGCATCGGTTGCGTCTCCCTTCGATGCATTTCAGAGAGTATGCGATGGGTTTCATTAGCACCATCTTCACTGCAATTAATCAATCGGCAATCGCAATTATTTGGCGATACCCCCCGCGGTCTTTGACTTAAGGCCTAGACGGGCGGGAATTTTCAACGCCTCTGAAATGACTTAAGCTGAATGGGTTGCGGGAGGTCCCGGCGGGTTTTCCGCCGGCGGAGGGTCAATGCTTCCAGGCTGGGTCATATTCGCGTCTGCCTTCGGCTATCTGCTGCTGCTTTTCGCCGTGGCAAGCTATGGCGACCGCAAGAAGCGCGGCCCAGGCGCTCTCGAAGGCGGATGGCCGGTGGTCTACGCACTCAGCCTGGCGATCTACTGCACCTCCTGGACCTATTTCGGCAGCGTCGGGCTTGCCGCACAGCGCGGGTTGGAATTTGCCGGCATCTATATCGGCCCCATTCTGGTCTTCACGCTCGGCATGCCGCTGCTTCGCCGCATCATCGAGCTTGCCAAGGCCGAGAAGCTCACCTCGGTTGCCGATTTCGTCGCCGCGCGCTACGGCAAGAACCCGACGGTCGCCACCATCGTGGCGCTGATCTCGCTGATCGGCACCATTCCCTATATCGCGCTGCAGCTGAAGGCGATCTCCAGCACCGTCAGCGCCATGGTCAATCCGTCCGATTACGGCATCGGCAGCGGCAATCTCTATTTCCTCGATCTGCCGCTGCTGGCAACGCTGGTGCTTGCGTGCTTCGCCATCATGTTCGGCACCCGGCACACGGATGCGACCGAACACCAGGACGGGCTGATCCTCGCCGTCTCGATGGAATCCGTCGTCAAGCTCGTCGCCTTCCTGACGGCCGGCATCTGCGTCATCTGGTTTCTCTTCGACGGCCCGAGCGATCTCTGGCAGAAGACCGTCGACAATGGGCTTGTCATGTCGGCGCTGAGTTACCACACGCCGATCAGCCGCTGGATCACCCTGATCCTCCTGTCGGCCTTCGCGATCATTCTGCTGCCGCGGCAATTCCACGTGACGGTCGTCGAAAACCGGACGCCGAAACAGCTGAAACTCGCAGGCTTCCTGTTTCCCACCTACCTCATCGCCATCAATCTCTTCGTGCTGCCGGTAGCGATCGGCGGGCTGCTGACCTTCGGCGGCGCGGGCAATGCCGATTTCTACATGCTGTCGCTGCCGCTCGCCGGTGAGATGCCGGTGGTGTCGCTGATCACCTTCATCGGCGGCTTTTCCGCGGCAACGGCGATGGTGATCGTCGATTCCGTGGCGCTGTCGATCATGGTGTCAAACGACATCATCATGCCGATCTTCCTCAGGCGCAAACTCGCCGGCCGCGCCAGCCAGCGCGACAATTTCGCCAAGACGCTGCTCAATATCCGCCGCAGCGCCATCTTCGCGGTGCTGCTGTTCGGCTACGCCTATTACCGCTCGACCGACAGCACCGCCGGTCTTGCCTCGATCGGCCTCCTTTCCTTTGCCGCCATCGCGCAGATCGCCCCGGCGCTCATCGGCGGGCTGATCTGGCGGCGGGCCAATGCCCGCGGCGCGATCCTCGGGCTTTCCTCCGGCTTCGTCATCTGGATCTACCTGCTGTTCCTGCCCTCGCTCGGCGGCCCCGACTATTCCTATGTGGCGAGCGCCGTGCTCGGCTTCATCTTTCCGGGCACGACGCTGTTTGCCGCGCCCGATGCCGACCCGTTGGTCAATGCGACCGTCATGAGCCTGCTCGTCAACACCGCCTTCTTCATCGTCGGCTCGCTCACCCGCAATGCCAGGCCGCTGGAGCGCATCCAGGCCGGCATCTTCGTCAAGCGGCATTCACGCTCGCAATTTGCGACGCGCGGCTGGAAGACCCGCATCAGCGTCGGCGATCTCAAGGCGGCGATCTCGCGCTATCTCGGCGAAGAACGCATGCAGCGTTCGCTGACGACCTACGAACAAAGCTCCGGCCGCAAGCTGGAAGACGAACAGCCGGCCGACATGGCGCTGATCCATTTCAGCGAACAGCTGCTCGGCAGCGCCATCGGCTCGTCCTCGGCCCGGCTGGTACTGTCGCTGATCCTGCAGAAGATCGAGGATGCCTCTTCCGACACCGCCTGGCTGCTCGACCAGGCGAGCGAGGCACTGCAATATAACCAGGACATGCTGCAGACCGCGCTTTCGCAGATGGACCAGGGCATCGCCGTCTTCGACAGTTCCAACCGGCTGACCATCTGGAACCGGCGCTTCCGGCAATTGCTGGATCTGCCGGAAAGTGCCGGCCAGGTCGGTTTCCCCCTGTCCGAGATCGTCACCACGCTCAGTCAGCGCGGCGATATCGCGCCCGGCGATCTCAGCCAGACGGTGCGGCATTTCCTGACGCTCGACAAACCCTTCTCGCTGGTGCTCGGCGGCGGCGAGCGGATCATCGAAGTGCGCTCCAACGCCATGCCGGACAAGGGGATCGTCGCCACCTTCACCGATATCACCCAGCGCGTCAGCGCCGACCAGGCGCTGAAGCAGGCGAATGAGACGCTGGAGCAGCGCGTCGCCGAACGCACGGCGGAACTGACCCGCGTCAACCGCGAACTCGGCGAGGCGCGCGCCGCCGCCGACGAGGCGAATATCGGCAAGACCCGCTTTTTCGCCGCCGCCGGCCACGATATTCTGCAGCCGCTGAATGCCGCCAGGCTCTATTCCTCCGCACTGGTCGAGCGCATGGCGCAGTCCGATAACAGCCCGATCGTGCGCAATATCGACTCCGCGCTGGAATCGGTCGAAACCATTCTCGGCGCCGTGCTCGACATATCGAGGCTCGATACCGGTGCGATGCGGCCGCGGCTTGCCTCCGTCGCACTTTCCGATCTGCTCGAACGGATCGAGACCGATTTCGCGCCGATCGCCCGCGAAAAACAGCTGAAGCTGGTGGTCATGCCGACATCGCTCAGGGTCCGCTCCGACCCCAACCTCCTGCGCCGGCTGGTGCAGAACCTGGTTTCCAACGCCATCAAATACACGATAACCGGCAAGGTTCTGGTGGGCGCGCGGCGGCGCGGCAACCAGGTGATCATCCAGGTGATCGATTCCGGCATCGGCATTCCGCCGTCGAAATTCCGCACGGTGTTCAAGGAATTCGCCCGGCTGGACGAAGGCGCCAAAACCGCCTCCGGCCTCGGGCTCGGCCTTTCGATCGTCGACCGCATCGCCCGCGTGCTAAACCATCCGGTCGAGCTACAGTCGACGCATGGCAAGGGCACTGAATTTCGCATCGCCATGCCGCTCGACATCTCGCGCCCGGCCGAGGCCGCAGCCGCCGCCGTCCCCGCCGACCGCCCGGGGCAGCCGCTCAAGGGGCTGAAGATCCTCTGCATCGACAACGAGCCGAAGATTCTCGAAGGCATGCGGCTGCTGCTCAGCGGCTGGGGTTGCGAGGTCACGGCGCTGGATTGCCTCGCCGAGGTGATATCGAGCGACGGCCGCGACGGGCCGCCGGATCTCGCCATCGCCGACTATCATCTCGACGACGGAACCGGCATTGCCGCGATCCTGCATCTGCGCCGGCAGTTCGGCGCCGATATTCCGGCTTTGCTTGTGACCGCCGACCGCACGCCTGAAGTGCGCAGCGAGGCCGAGCGATATGGCATCGCCGTCCAGCACAAGCCGGTGCGGCCGGCAGCACTGCGCGCCTATATCACCCAGATTTCCGGCCTCAAGCGTGCGGCCGCAGAGTAAGTCAGTCCGCCGTGTTCATGACGCGGGCGACGAGATCGCTCACTCGCGCGGTATCCGGCACGTCGCCGAACAGGATGCGGTACATGATCGGCGCCACGAGCTGATCCATGACGCGATCGACATCCGGAAAGCGCTCGCCGCGGGCCTTTGCCCGCTCGGCGATGACGACGATCTGCTGGCGGGTATATTCGCAGCATTTGCAGGCATTGGCGCCCGCTTGCGCCGCTAGCACATCACGGATCATCTCGCGGCCCGGCCCGGAGGACATTTCCTCGGCATATTGCTCGGCCCAGGCCTGAAGATCGGCCTTGCCGCTGCCGGCATCGACCGGCTGCATATCCGGCCGCAGCCGCTCGACGGCGACATCGGCAAGCAGCGCCTGCAGGTCGCCCCAGCGGCGGTAGATGGTCGACGGCGTCACACCCGCCCTTCCGGCGATCAGCGGGATGGTCACCTCGGCGCGGCTCATTGCGGCCAATAGCTCGCGCACCGCCTTGTGCACGGATGCTTGAACCCTAGCGCTTCTGCCGCCCGGACGGGGATTGTCTTTCACTGCCATGCCTGCAACCCGACTTTTGCCTCTATATGCATGTCGTCGGCCCAAAACCGCTGCACACTTTTGGGCGACATGCATCGATTCCGAAAGTTCAAAATCTTTGACAGCACCATAAACGCAAATAATTTGCCTTTACGAGGCGCCTACATTACATGAAGCTAACGCAACGGCTTAGCTTTAAGGGGGCTTATATATGCTCGCCGCAACCAAATCCAGAGAGAATGCGCCGCGCCCCTCGATCGGCTTTCATGCGCTGACGCTCGCCACCTTCTTCGGCGCTTCCGCAGCGCCGACGCCGCTTTACCGGATCTATCAGGAGAATTTCGCGCTCTCGCCGGTGCTGATCACAGTGGTCTTCGCCGTCTACGCCTTCGCGCTTCTGGCAGCGCTGCTGACGGCTGGTTCGATCTCCGATCATCTCGGCCGCAAGCCGGTGATCTTTTTCGCCCTGGTGCTCGAAATCGTCGCCATGGCGCTCTTCGTCGTCGCCAGCGGCCCCGGCTGGCTGATTGCCGCGCGGATCGTGCAGGGTATTGCAACCGGAATCGCCGGCGCTTCACTCGGCGCCGCGCTCGTCGATGTCGACCGGGCCAAGGGGCAGATTGTCAATTCCATCGCGCCGCTCTGCGGCATGGCGGTGGGCGCGGTCGGCACCAGCGCCCTGATCCAATACGGCCCCTTCCCGATGCACCTCATCTACGCGCTGCTGCTTCTTGCCTTCACGCTGCTGGCAGCCGCCATATGGCTGACGCGCGAGACCGGCGGCAGGCGGCCGGGCGCGCTCGGCTCGCTGATGCCGCGCGTTACCGTTCCGCCGCAGGTGAAGCGGCCGCTGTCGCTGGTGACACCGATCAACATCGCCAACTGGACGCTCGCCGGTTTCTATCTCTCGCTGGTCCCGTCGCTGGTCGCCGGCACGACCGGCAGCGGGGCGCCGCTGACCGGCGGAGCCGTGGTGACCGCGCTGATGGCAAGCGGAGCGATCACCGTCTATCTCAGGCGCGCCAAGAGCGCATCGGCCAATCTCGCTTTCGGCGTTTCGGCCAAGACGCTGGGCATCCTGACGGTCGTTGCCGGCGTTCATCTTGCCAATGTGCCGCTGCTTCTGATCGGCACCGTCTTTACCGGCGCCGGTTTCGGCACCAATTTTCTCGGTTCGATCGGCACCATCATGCCGCTCGCCAAGGCGGATGAGCGGGCCGGGCTGCTGTCGGCCTTCTACGTTCAGAGTTATCTCGCCTTCAGCCTGCCGGCAATCCTTGCCGGCTTCCTGGCGAAATCGGCCGGTTATGCGCTGACAACCGATATCTATGCGACGGCAATCCTGCTGTTGATGGGCGCCGGACTGATCGGCATTCGGGCCGGCCGCCGGAAGGCGGCGGAGAATGCCGTCTGAGGCGCAGTTTACGGCTGCAGATCGAGCAGTGCGCGACCGCTGCCATCCATGGCGAAGGGCACCGAGGCGTGCTGGTGGGCGACCAGCCAGCGGCCACCCTGCTTGACGAGGCCGAGGGTCTGGCGGAACCAGAAATCGACCTCGGCGCCATCGGTCTTCGTCCCGGTCATGCGGGTGAGGCCGCTCCAGAAAGCGACATTCTCGCCGAGCGTCAGCTTGGCATCGCGCACTTCACCGCCGATCGGGCCTTCCCAGGTGTCGAACCAGGCCCGCAGGCCCGCCTCGTCCTTGCCATTGCTGACCAGCGGCGGCGCCAGAGAAAACTCGACGGAATCCTCCGCCTCATAGGAAAGCGCCTCCTCGGCGTTCTTTTCCCCCAGCGCCTTGGCCCGCATCATCAGCATGGCGATAACCGCCTCTTCCTCGTGCCTGGTATTCGCTTCGTCTTTCACATCAGTTCTCCTTATCCGCTATGGACCGAGGACGAACGGGAGGATGACGATCCGACAAGGAGGCATTTCCATTTGCTTCAGAGATAACTCGTCACTTCAGGTTCGTTCCACCAGGCATCATGCCTGCCGTCGTAATAACGGACCGGCAGGGCCGCCAGTTCCTCAGGGGTGATATCGTCGAGACAGGCAATGTTGATCGAGACATAGGCGCCGCCGATCGCCTCGACATAACCGTCGCCGAAGGCCGGTACGCCGCAGGTGCGGCAGAAGCGGTGATGGCCGCTCATCGTGTTGAACTGGTAGTCCGATGTCTCCGCCGCGTCGCACATCAGCCGAAAATCCTCCGGCTTGACGTTGGCGCCCCAATAACGCCGCTTGGCGCAGATCGAACAATTGCAGCGGCCGGTGCCTTCTTCGAGGTCTATATCGACCTCGTAATGCACTTTGCCGCAATGGCAGCTTCCCTTGTAGGTTTTCTTCATGGCGGCCTCCTCCTTCGGCATTGCCTTGATCATTTGAATATGACAATATGTTGTCACTATGGATGAGATACAAAATAGACAACATGTTGTCAAACGAAATCGACCGGAGCGGACGATGGAAGGGGATGCCTTTTCCGCTTTCGCGATCACCGCCCTTCGCCTTGCCGGCCATCTGACGGCGGCGGGCGACCAGCTGGCAAAGCCTGCAGGGCAGACAAGTGCGCGCTGGCAGGTGCTGGCGGCGGCAAGGCGCGGCGACATGTCGGTGGCGCAGATCGCCCGGGCGCTCGGCCTCGCCCGCCAGGGCGTGCAGCGGCTTGCCGATGTGCTCGCGGGTGAAGGGCTGATCGCCTACGCCGACAACCCGCAGCATCAACGGGCCAAGCTGGTGCGGCTGACGGCGGAAGGCGCGGCTCGGCTTGGCATGATCGAGATCGCGCAAGCCGGATGGTCCGATGGGCTCGGTGCCGCCTTCACGGCGGCCGAGCTCGATGCGGCGCGGGCAGTGATGGCGCGGGTGATGGCGATGCTGGAGGGTGACGGGGCGGCTGGGAGCTGAGGCGCGAAGAATTCTGTCGTGCCGTGTGGCACCCCCCCTCTGCCCTGCCGGGCATCTCCCCCACAGGTGGGGAGATTGGCTGGGCGCCAAGGCTTCTCCTATCTTATCCGTTCCGGCAAGACGAGAAAGAGGTCCGGGGAGCCGGCTACTTGCTAATCTCCCCACTTGTGGGGGAGATGCCCGGCAGGGCAGAGGGGGGTGTCGCGGACGCATTTCCTGGGAAAGGACACAGCAGCCACCCAAATACGAAAAAAGGCCGGGTTAACCCGACCTTCCCTTCCATCTCGACGGACCGTGCCAGTACATCCGTGGTCACGATCCGGAGATGATATTCAAAGCCCGCGCGTCCAGCAGGACGCGCTGAAAGGCTCAGGCCGCCTGGAGGCGGTCTGCCGACATCTTGCCGGACTTGTTGTCGCGGACGAGCTCGTAAGACAGCTTCTGGCCATCCTTGAGATCGCGCATGCCAGCGCGTTCAACGGCGGAGATGTGGACGAAAACGTCGGCTGCGCCGTCATCCGGCTGAATGAAGCCGAAGCCCTTGGTTGCGTTGAACCACTTTACGGTACCAGTGCTCATGACGATATCCTTTTCGAATCGTTCATAGAAGATTGCAGCCCGGACAAATGCCCAAGCGGCGATGAAAACCGATTTTGGAGGAAGTTCGCCAGGAACGACGCGAACGCCGTTTCAAAGTTCATCTAGCAAGATCGATGCAGCAATGTTTAATCGGGAATTGTGTCGACGGCAAGGCGTCAGCAAGGAAAAGTTGAATTCGACGGCTTGGGCGAAATTGGAAGATCCTTCAGCGTTGTGCCGTGCCCACCCCCTCTGCCCTGCCCGGCAAAGGGGGTGTCACGGCACAACGGCAAAGATGGTCCCCAAAGCCAAGACCGCGAAAGCGGCTTACGCCGCCTTCCCCATCTTTGCATGGGGATCGAACCGCCCATAAAACGTCTCGTCCTTGGCGGCCATATCTTTCAGCAGCGGCGTCGACTTGAAGTGAGATCCGTAAGTCTCTGCTAACTTTTCGGCCAGTTCGACGAAAGCTTTGACGCCGATGCCGTCGATGTAGCTCAACGCCCCGCCAGTATATGGCGCGAAGCCGAAGCCGAGGATCGAGCCGACATCGGCTTCGCGCGGATCGGTGACGATGCCTTCCTCGACGGTGCGGGCGGCTTCGAGGGCGATGGTGACGAGGAAGCGTTGTTTGAGCACGTTGACGTCGACCTCGTCCGCCTTCTTCTGCGGGTAGAAGCTCTTCAGCTCCGGCCAGAGCGACTTCTTCGCCGGCTTCGGCGGATAGTCGTAGAAGCCCTTGGAATTCTTGCGGCCGAAGCGGCCCTCCTTTTCGACCATACGGGAGATGAGCTCCATATGCCTGGGGTCGATGGCCTTCTCGCCGAGATCGGCGACCGTCGCCTTGAGGATTTTCAGCGAGAGGTCGATGGCGACCTCGTCATTCAAAGCCAAAGGACCCACTGGCATGCCGGCCATTTTGGCGGCATTCTCGATCATCGCCGGCGGCACACCCTCGATCAGCATGTCGTAGCTTTCCGACATGTAACGCAGCACGCAGCGATTGACGAAGAAGCCGCGGGTGTCGTTGACGACGATCGGCGTCTTCTTAATCGCGGCGACATAATCGAGAGCGACGGCGAGCGCCCGATCGCCGGTCTCAGCGCCGAGGATGACTTCGGTCAGCATCATCTTTTCGACAGGCGAGAAGAAGTGGATGCCGATGAAATCGGCCGGGCGTTTGGAACTCTTCGCAAGACCCGAGATCGGCAGCGTCGACGTGTTGGAGGCGAAGATCGCGCCTTCCGACAGCACGGCTTCGACCGCCTCGATAACAGCCTTCTTCACCTCGCGATCCTCGAACACGGCCTCGATCACGAGACCGGCATTGGCGAGTTCAGCATAATCGGCCGAAGGCGTGATGCGGGCGAGAAGGGCTGCCGCCTCTTCTTGCGTCAGCCGCCCCTTACCGACAGAATCCTTGACCAGGCCTTCGGAAACGGCCTTGCCCCTGGCGGCCGCTTCCATGTCGCGGTCGATCAGCGTCACCGGAATGCCGGCGGCGGCGGTGACATAGGCGATCGAGGCGCCCATGAAGCCGGCGCCGACGACGCCGACATGCTTGAGTTCCGTCTTCGGAATGCCGGCCGGGCGGCGGGCGCCCTTGCCGAGTTCCTGCATGGAGATGAACAGCGAACGGATCATCGAGAAGGCTTCGCGGCTCTGCAGCACCTCGGTGAAATAACGCTGCTCGATCTTCAGGCCGGTGTCGAACGGCACCTGCAGGCCTTCATAGACGCATTTCAGGATGGCAAGCGCTGCCGGATAATTGCCCGATGTCTCCCGGCGCAGGATCGCCGGCGCTGCCGGCCAGAGCTGGGCGGAGGCCGGCGTCCAGATGCCGCCGCCCGGCGCCTTGAAACCCTTCTCGTCCCAGGGCGCGACCGGCTTCAGGCCGTCCTTGATCATCTGCTTGGCGGCGGGGATCAGCTGATCCGGCTCGACCACCTGATGCACGAGGTTCATCGCCTTGGCGCGCGAGCCGGTCAGCGACTGGCCCGTCGTCATCATCTGCAGCGCGTCCTGGGCGTTGGCGAGGCGCGGTACACGCTGCGTGCCGCCGGCGCCGGGGAAAATGCCGACCTTGACTTCCGGCAGCGCGATCTTGACGCTCTTGGCATTGGAGGCGACGCGGCCGTGGCAGGCGAGCGACAATTCGAAAGCGCCGCCCATGCAGGTGCCGTTGATCGCCGACACCCACGGCTTGCCCGAGGTTTCAAGCTTGCGGAACAGGCCGGACATGCGGCCGACCAGACCGAAGAGGGTCTGCACCGCCTTTTCCGGGCTCTTTGCCTTCTCCTCCTGATAGGAGCTGAACATCGACTTGATCATCGACAGATCGGCGCCGCCGGAGAAGGAGGATTTGCCCGAGGTGAAGACGACACCCTTGATCGCGGCATCAGCAGTCGTCGCATCGATGATGGCGTTGAGTTCTTCCATCACTTCGGCGGTGAAGACGTTCATCGACTTGCCGGGCATGTCCCAGGTGACGAGCGCGATGCCGTCGGCGTCGGTTTCGAGCGTGAAATTGGTGTAGGTGCTCATCTTGGGAATTCCTCTCCCTGAATTCTCTTGCGGTGAAGCCTCCCCATGAGGGAAGGGCTAGCTGCCATCAAACGCGTTCGATAACCGTCGCCGTGCCCATGCCGGCGCCGATGCAAAGCGTCACCAGCGCGGTGTTGAGGTCGCGGCGTTCGAGCTCGTCCAGCACGGTGCCGAGGATCATGGCGCCAGTGGCGCCGAGCGGGTGGCCCATGGCGATGGCGCCGCCATTGACGTTGATCCTGTCGTGGTCGATGTCGAAGGCCTGCATGTAGCGCAGCACGACGGCGGCGAAGGCTTCGTTCAGCTCAAACAGGTCGATGTCCGACAGGCTCATGCCGGTCCGTTTCAACAGCTTCTCGGTGACGTCCACAGGCCCTGTCAGCATCAAAGCCGGATCGGAGCCGATATTGGCGAAAGCCTTGATCCGGGCGCGCGGCTTCAGCCCCATGCTTTGACCGCCTGCCTTGGACCCCAAGAGCACCGCAGCGGCGCCGTCGACGATACCCGAGGAATTGCCGGCGTGATGCACATAGTTGATGCGTTCGATCTCGGGATGGGCTTGGATACCGACGGCTTCGAAGCCGCCCATCTCGCCGGGCATCTGGAAGGACGGGTTGAGGGAGGCGAGCGCCTGCATATCGGTGCCGGGGCGCATATGCTCGTCCTTATCGAGGATCGTCAGGCCATTCTGATCCTTAACGGGGACGACCGATTTGTCGAACCAGCCCTGCTCCCAGGCGTTGGCGGCGCGTTTCTGGCTCTCGACGGCGTAAGCGTCGACATCGGTCCGGCTGAAGCCGTATTTGGTGGCGATGAGATCGGCCGAGACCCCCTGCGGCATGAAATAGGCGGGGAAATTCACCGACGGATCCATGAACCAGGCGCCGCCCGACATGCCGAGGCCGACGCGCGACATGCTTTCCACCCCGCCCGCGACAATGATGTCGTCGGCGCCCTGGGCGATCTTGCCGGCGGCGAAATTGACGGCATCGAGGCCGGAGGCGCAGAAGCGAGAGATCTGCATGCCGGGCGCACGGGTGGAATAACCGGCTTCGAAGGCGGCAGCCTTGGGAATGACGGCGCCGGCATCCATGACCGGGTCGACGCAGCCCATGATGATGTCGTCGACGGTCTCAGTATCGAGCCCGTTGCGGTCGCGGATCGCTTCCAGCGTCTTCGCCGCAAGGCGGACGGAAGGCACCTCATGCAGGGCGCCGTCCTTCTTGCCGCGGCCGCGCGGCGTGCGGACGTGATCGTAAATGAAAACCTCGGTCATAGTCTCATCTCCCTGGCGGCAATCTAGCTTGCCTCGAATCTTGGAAGGAGGAGAGAAGACCCCTCCCCAGCCCTCCCCACAAGGGGGAGGGAGTCCATGCGGCTCAAAACGCGTCCGCGGCCAATTCCATCATCGTGTCGGCGCCGCTTTCGATGCGGGCCTTGCGAAGGGCGGTTTCCGGCATGATCCGCTCCATGAAGAATTTCGCGGTGATCAGCTTGTTCTTCAGGTAATCCTCGCGACTCGCATCGCCTGACGCAAGGCCGTCCTCAGCGGCCTTTGCCATCTTCGCCCACATATAGCCGAGAACGACGAGACCGAAGAGGTGCATGTAATCGGTCGAGCCGGCGCCGGCATTGTCGGGCTTGGCCATGGCGTTCTGCATGAACCACATGGTCGCGCCCTGGACGTCGTTCAAGCCTTTCTTCAGGTGCTTGGTGAAGAAGGAAAGCTTTTCGTCGCTGCGGTTCTCCTCGCAGAAATCGCCGATCTCCTTGAACAGCGCCATGGCGGCGCGGCCGCCGTTGAGCGCGAGCTTGCGGCCGACGAGATCGAGCGCCTGGATGCCGTTGGCGCCTTCATAGATCATGGCGATGCGGGCATCGCGCACATACTGGCTCATGCCGTGTTCTTCGATATAGCCGTGGCCGCCGAACACCTGCTGGGCCATGACCGCGTGGTCGAAGCCCCTGTCGGTCATCGCGCCCTTGAGGATCGGCGTGACGAGGCCGAGAATATCGTCCGCCGTCTGTCGCTCCTCCTCGTCGGTGGCGCGGTGGGCGATGTCGGATTTCAGCGCGGTCCAGAGCAGGAAGGCGCGGCCGGCCTCGTTGAAAGCCCGGATAGTCATCAGCGTCCGGCGGATGTCGGGATGGACGATGATCGGATCGGCCTTCTTATCAGGCGCCTTGACGCCGGACAGCGAGCGGCCCTGGATGCGGTCGCGGGCATAACTCGCCGCGTTCTGATAGGCGATCTCGGAAATGGCGATACCCTGCAGGCCGACCATCAGTCGAGCTTCGTTCATCATCACGAACATGGCGTTGAGGCCGCGATTTTCGGCGCCGATCAGGAAGCCGGTCGCCTCGTCGTAGTTCATGACGCAGGTGGCGTTGCCGTGAATGCCCATCTTGTGCTCGATCGCGCCGCAGGTGACGGCGTTACGCGCGCCAAGGGCCCCGTCCTTGCCGACGAGGTATTTCGGGACGATGAAGAGCGAAATGCCCTTGGTGCCCTCGGGCGCCCCTTCGATGCGGGCCAGAACCAGATGGACGATGTTGTCGGTCAGGTCGTGCTCGCCGGCGGAGATGAAGATCTTCTGGCCTGATATTTTATAGCTGCCGTCCGGCTGCGGCACGGCCTTGGTGCGCAGCATACCGAGATCGGTGCCGCAATGCGGCTCGGTCAGGTTCATCGTGCCGGACCAGGAGCCGTCGACCATCTTCGGCAGATAGGTTTCCTTCTGCTCCTGCGTGCCATGGACGAGGATCGCGGCGATCGCGCCCTGGGTCAGGCCGGGATACATCATCAGCGACATGTTGGCGGCGGAGGTATATTCGCCGACGGCGGCATGCAGCGTATAGGGAAGCCCCTGCCCGCCGAATTCCTCCGGTACCGCAAGGCCGATCCAGCCGCCTTCGCGATAGGCGTTATAGGCATCCTTGAAGCCCTTCGGCGTCGAGACGCTGGCGTCGTCCTGACGTCTGCAGCCTTCCTGGTCGCCGGAATAATTGACCGGAAAAAGAACTTCTTCCGCCACCTTGGCCGCCTCGCCGAGGATCGCCTCGATCATATCGGGAGTCGCATCGGCAAAACCGGGAAGATTGTTGTAGCGTTCGAGGCCCAGCACGTCGTTCAAAACGAAAAGCGTATCGTTCACCGGGGCCTTGTAGACTGGCATCTCTCAAATTCCTCCCATTCAAATAACCGGATCGCGCCGGCCTTGGTCATCGTCTTACAAAATATTGACGTTTGCGTAAACGTCAAATTCTGCCTCTCGATCGCCTTTTCATTAAAAAATTCGAGAGCGCGAATCCGCAAGCCGTGGATGCGTAGGCAGGAGACGTCATCTCATCTTCCTTGTCCATTGGGGAATGGCGTATAAGCGCAAGCGTCTTTCACTATCCATCAGGTGGGCCGGCATGATCAGTTTCGAGGCGATAAGGCAGCGCGCGGAAGAACGAAAAGGCGGAGCGGCAGGCCTCCAGGCCCTGCTGCAGAATTACCGGCCGGATCACGACCGGCTGCGCGCCATGCCGGACGACCGCATCCTGGCCGACATGACCCGCCGCATCTTCTACAGCGGCTTCGTGCAGAAGGTGATCGATGCGAAGTGGCCTGGTTTCGAGGCGGCGTTTTCCGGCTTCGATCCGGCGGCGCTGAATATCGCGCCCGACGATTACTGGCATGAGCTGACATCGGACGAGCGGATCATCCGCAACGGCGCGAAGATCATGTCGGTTAGCGCCAATGCCGCCTTCGTCAGAGAGCTGGCGAGGGAACATGGCAGCGCCGGCGCCTTCTTCGCCGACTGGCCGCGGGAGGACCAGATCGGCCTTCTCGAGCTCTTGAGCAAACGCGGCAGCCGGCTCGGCGGCATGACCGGCCAATATTTCCTGCGCGGCATCGGCCGCGACAGCTTCGTCGCCACGCTCGACGTGCTCGCCTGCCTGAGATCGGCCGGCGTGCCGCTCTCCTCCTCCGGCACGACCAAGAAGGATCAGGAGCTGATCCAGCAGGCCTTCAACGACTGGGCCGAGGAGACCGGCCTTTCCTTCATCCATCTCTCGCGCATCAGCGCCTATTCGATCGATGCGGCGCACTGAAATTCCGGTCGGATGATGTCCATCCGATCCGGCGAATTTCACGGCAATTGCCGCCTAAAATGGCCTTTCGGATGCAAACGTTAAAAAATTCTCATCGATCTTAACGGCTTGTTTACCACGTTTCGTGAAAGGTGCGGATTGAGCCGTAGTGATCCGCATTCCTTTTCCCCGTCTCGCGTTTCCCAAGGATGCCGCTACATCGTTCAGCGTGAGGAAAGTCTAATGGACTATCTTCTCATGGATGAGGCGCTCCGGTCCGTGACAGGCGCGGGCCACAGACGCAAAAGCCACGGATCGAGCTCTGACGAGAGGTCGAGCAGTCGAAGCGAGCAAGAAGATGAACGGATCGCGATCAAATCCTTCCCGACAGTCCGACAGGACCTCGCTCGATGCGCTGAACCGCACGATCGAAGGGCTGGAGGCGCGCATCGAAGGGCTGATGGGCAGCGGACGCGATCAGCGGCCGCGCACGCCAACGGCCGAGCGCGATCCTTATGCGGCCTCCAATGCGCCGCGCCCCACACGAGCGCCGCTCGAGCCGCGGCCGGATCCGCTGGCGGAAATTCGCCAGCGCCAGCGCGCATTGGAAGCGGGCCGCGAGCGCTCCTATGGGCGCGAGCAGGCCACCCAGCTGCGCGACCCCGCGCCGCGCGCCACCGCGCCACTCTCCGCCCCTGCCTTGCGCGCCGGCGACGACACGATGACCGAGATCGCCCAGGCGCTCGTCAACCTGCGCCAGGACCTGAAGCGCGACATTTCCGAGGGCGTGACCCGCGAGATGAGTGCGCTGCGCGCCGAACTGCGTGAGATCAAGGCTACTGCCGGAGACAGCCGCTTCGCCGAAGATATCCGCGCCGACATGGGCCGTCTTGCCCAGAGCATCACCCAGTTGACCGGACGCTCGAGCGGCCCGGAGGCCGCCGGCTTGCGCGAGGATTTCGAGGAGCTGCGATCGCTGATGGACGGGCTGGCGCGCGAGGAATCGCTGCGCCATATGGAAAATCGCTGGGACGGCGTCGAGAGCCGGCTTGCCACACTCGATACCGAGGGGCTGCAGGAAGAGCTCGTTTCGCTGGCCTACCGGCTCGACGATATCAAGCGCCATATCGGCGGCATGGGCGAAAGCCCGGCGGTGCGGGCACTGGAAGACAAGCTCATCGCCATCGCCACGGCGATGGAGCAGTTCGGCAACATGATCCAGCCGCATGACCGGGTCATGTCCGAGCAATTCGCGGCCATGGACACGCGGCTCGACGAGATCAGCCGGGCGATCGCGGCCAGCGGACGCGCGGCTGCCGGCAACGATCCGACGCTGTTGCAGCGGCTGGAAAGCCGCCTCTCGTCGCTCGCCGACCAGATCGACCTGATGAGCCATGACGCGGCCACCCGCGCAAACCCGGCCGACGAGCTGGCGATGCGGCTTGAGGCGCTGACGGAGCGCGTCGAGGAATTGACCAAGGCGGAAGCGACGTCCCGGCTCGACGAGCGGCTGGAACATCTCTCCTATCTGTTGGAGCGCACGCAGAAGGCGGCCGCGCAACCCGACCTCACCGGCCCGCTTTCCGACATCTCCCGCAAGATCGATGCGCTCGAGAATGGCGCGGTCAATGACGTGCTGGCGCAGCGACTCGATTATCTCGCCCGGCGGATCGACGAGATGGCCCATCAGCAGCCCGCACCTGCCGCGGCGATCGATGACAGGGCCTTCCAGCGTCTCGAAGGCCGGCTGAGCGACATTGCCGCCCGGTTGGAAGAAACAACAGCGGCGCCGCCGACCGATCCGCGGGCGCTGAAAAATCTCGAAGACCAGATCGCCAACCTTTCGGCGCTGATGAGCGAGCCGCGCGAAAGTGCCGCGATCCCGGCCGACCTCGACCGGCGCATGGGCGCGATCGAAGATTATATGGCGACGAGCGACGAATATATCATCGAGGCGGCGCGGCAGGCGGCGGAAGCCGTCGTCGAGGCCTATTCGCGCAATGGCGGCCTTCAGGGCGGCGTGCCTGCCGCCGACATGTCGGCATTGGCGGCGCTGGCCGAGGATCTGCGCCATCTCGAGGATATCAGTCGCGACAGCGAGGAGCGCACCCACAAGACCTTCAAGGCGCTGCACGAGACGCTGGTCCATATCGCCGACCGTCTCGACGGCATGGAAGAGCGCGGACGGCCGATCGCTCAGATGCCCGTGGCCGACGTCGATTTCGATGTCGACCCTTATGCGCTGATGGTGGCTGAAGCCGCCCGCACGCCGGACGCGGCCCCGGCGGCGAAAGCCTCTCCTGTCATCCGCACGGCAGAGGTCGCGGCGGAACCTGCCGCCCCAGTCCAGCCCCCCGCCATGAGCGCGACGAGCGCAATCGCCATCGAAGCCGCAACGAGGACGCCGGAGGGCCCGATACCGGCGCCTGTAAAAACCAGCCTGCTCGCCAGCCTCGGCAAGCGGCTGCGGCCCGCCAAGAAGGCCGAGGCGCAGGCGAACGAACGACCGGTGATCGACCCGGCGCCATCAATCGATCCCGCCGACGTGGTGCAGACGGATGCCGCGAACGAACTGCTCGAGCCGGGTTCGGGCGCGCCCGACGTCAAGAAGATTCTCGAGCGAGTGCGCGCCAGCCAAAGTGCTCAACGCGGCAAACCTGCCGTCGAGACCGATCGCGCCGATTACATCGCCGCTGCACGCCGGGCGGCGCAGGCAGCCGCAATGGAAGTCGACGCCAATCCGAAGCAGGCGGCAGCCAAGGCCGAGAAGAAGGCCGCGAATGCCGACAAGGCCGGCAAGACCGATAAGGCCGGCAAGACCAGCGCCTTTTCGCGCTACCGCCGGCCGATCCTTCTCGCCGTCGGCGCCGTGCTGCTCGCCATCATGGCCTTTCCGCTGGCCCGGACGCTGACGAGGGGCGAGCCGGTGCCGCAGTCGCCGGCGGAGATCTCGGCACTGACGGGGGCAACGGAAAATCCTCAGCCGGCCCCGCCTGAGGCGACACCCGCCCAGCAGGACACCGGCGCCGCCGATATGAACGCCGCTGCAACGGCGAGCGCGCCGGCCACCGATCAGGCGCAACCAGAAACAGCTCCGCCTGCCGCCGGCGATCATCTGACCGATGCAACGCCGCTCGACGGCGAAGGCGCTGCAACCTTTGCTCCCGCCGGTTCGTCCGGCACAACGCAGGAAACATCGAGCTTCACTGCGAACAGCCCGATCGCAGCGGCGCCCGGGCCGCAGGCAGCGATCACCATTCCCGACAGCGTGCAGCCGAAATCACTTGCCGATGCGGCACAGGGCGGCGATGCTCTGGCGCTGTTCGAGATCGGTGCGCGCTATTCGGACGGCCGCAACGGCATGAGCGTCGATCAGAAACAGGCCGCAAGCTGGTACCAGCTTTCGGCCGACAAGGGTTTTGCGCCGGCCCAATACCGGCTCGGCAGCATGTACGAGAAGGGCAACGGCGTCGAACGCGACGTCGCCAAGGCGAAGGGCTTCTACGAGCAGGCGGCGAACCAGGGCAATGCCAGCGCCATGCACAATCTCGCCGTCCTCTACGCCTCCGGCGCACTCGGCCAGCAGGATTATGCGACGGCGGCCTCCTGGTTCACCAAGGCCGCCAATCTCGGCATCACCGACAGCCAGTTCAACCTGGCGATCCTGTGCGCGAGGGGCAACGGCGTTCCGGCGGATCTCGAAGAATCCTATAAGTGGTTCGCGATCGCCGCCAAGGCCGGCGACAAGGATGCAGCACAGAAGCGCGACGAAGTGGCCAATGCCATGAAGCCCGACCAGCTCGAACGGGCGCGCGCCAAGGCAGACCTCTGGAAGCCCGAACCGCTCGACCATCGCGCCAACGGCATCGACATTCCCGACGAATGGGCCGGCACCGGCATGAAGACGGCAACCGTCGACATGAAGAAGGCGATCCGCAACATCCAGGCGATCCTCAACAATAACGGCTTCGACGCCGGCGTGCCGGACGGCGAAATGGGGGCAAAGACTGTCGCCGCGATCAAGAGCTTCCAGAAGTCGATTGGCCAGGCGCCGGACGGCAAGGTGAGCGACGCGACCGTGAAGGCGCTGCTCGAACGCAACAAGCAAGTCGCCAAGGCGATCTGAGGCGCGTCGACGGAGGTTGAGCCGCCGGTGAGACCCCTCTCCAGGGGAGGGTCTTCGCCGGCTTCGCGGCGCTTTGCCGCAGGCTTTTCCGAATTTTTCCAACCCTCGTCACAAAACCTGAAAAAAGCCCGATTATGCCGGACATATCGATCCGCGCATCGCCGAATCTCCTGCCATCGATCTCCATCAATCAGGGCCGATCGAAAGCCTCTGGCAACGATTTCACAGTATGGTGTGCATTCGAACGGGGACGTGACAGGAACCGCCCGGCAGGCGCGGTCATCATTCGGGGTCGGTTGTGACAATCTATCTGCCTATCGCAGAATTGTCGGTGAACATCTTCATCATTCTCGGCATGGGGGCGGCCGTCGGATTCCTGTCTGGAATGTTCGGCGTCGGCGGCGGTTTTCTCATCACTCCGCTATTGATCTTCTACAATATCCCCCCCGTCGTCGCCGTCGCGACCGGCGCCAACCAGGTCGTGGCGTCGTCGATTTCAGGTGCGATCACCCATTTCCGGCGCGGCACGCTCGACGTCAAGCTGGGCACGGTGCTTCTGGTCGGCGGTCTTTCAGGGGCGACCGTCGGCATCTGGATCTTCTCGCTGCTGCGCGCCATCGGCCAACTCGATCTGATCATCTCGCTGATGTATGTCGTCTTCCTCGGCACCGTCGGCGGTCTGATGCTGCTCGAAAGCATCAATGCCATGCGGCGGGCCGCACGCAACGAGCCACCCGTACCGCGCAAACCCGGCCACCAGCACTGGGTGCACAAGCTGCCGCTCAAGGTGCGCTTCAAGAAATCGAAGATTTTCCTCAGCGTCATTCCGATCGTTGCGCTCGGCTTTGCGATCGGCATCCTGACCTCGATCATGGGTGTCGGCGGCGGCTTCATCATGGTGCCGGCAATGATCTACCTTCTGCGCATTCCGACCAATGTCGTGGTCGGCACCTCGCTCTATCAGATCATCTTCGTGACCGCCTATACGACGATCGTGCAGGCGGCGACGAACTTCTCCGTCGACATCGTGCTTGCCTTCATCCTGATGGTGGCGGGTGTCGTCGGGGCGCAATACGGCGTGCGCGTCGGCCAGAAGCTTCGCGGCGAGCAGCTGCGCGCTCTGCTCGGCCTGCTGGTTCTGGCGGTCGGCCTGCGTCTGGCGATCGCGCTGGTCGTAACCCCTGCCGACGTCTACTCGGTGGTGATGGGGACCGGCAACTGATGCGCCTGCTTGCCTCAATCCTCCTGTTCCTGTGTCTGCTGCCGGCGGTTGCCGGGGCGCAGTGGCTGCCGGGGCAGGCAACGGAAGCGGTGCGCGAGGGGCTGGAGATCGGCACCTCGACCAGCGAAATCGCCATTACCTCGGATTTCCACGGCGCCGATCTGACGATCTTCGGGGCGCTCTCGAACACCGACCAGCTGCTGCTTGCCATCGGCCAGTACGACGTGGTCGTGGTGCTGGAAGGCCCGCGCGAGGACGCGACGGTACGCAAGAAGGAACGCGTGTTCGGCATCTGGGTGAACAGGCGCTCGATGACCTTCGAGGCGGTGCCGCACTCCTATTCGATGTCGAGCTCGCGCATGATCGACGATCTGACGACGCCGCTGGAACTGACCGATCAGGGGATCGGCATCGATCACATTCCGCTGACGCCGGTCGGCTTCGTCGGCGACGGCAGCAATCTCGGCGAGTTCCGTCAGGCTTTCCTGCGGCTGCAGCAGGGCGGCGCGCTTTATGACCGCAACCCGAGCGGCGTGCGGTTCGTTTCATCGAACCTCTTCAAGGCGAGCCTGCGCCTGCCGGCAAATATTCCGAACGGGGTGCATACGGTGCGCGCCTATCTCTTCAAGAGCGGTAATCTCATCACCGATAAATCGCTGCCGCTGCGCGTCATCAAGACGGGCATCGAACAGACGATTACCGATGCGGCCCATGATCAGCCGATCCTCTACGGCTTTGCGGCCGTGGCGCTCGCCGTCGTCACCGGTTGGGGTGCCAGCCTGATCTTCCGCAAGGAATGATCCGGCTCCCGACGGCAAGATCGTCGCGGCCGTATCTTATGTCTTCAGGAAGGCGAGCCGCTCATCGACGCGGGCCGGGGCAATTTCCAGAATATCGGCGCTGACGACGCCTTCTGCCACAAAGGGATCTTCCTGAATTCGGGTTTCGAGGTCGGCGCGCGAGGTGTTATGAGCGACGACCGCTCCGCCTGCGCTCGGCTGAAGGCCGCCGGCGAGAAGAAAAATCCCATCGTCGAAGCCGCGTTTGAGCCAGGCATTGTGCGCCTCCATCAGAACGGGCGCTTTGGCCTTGCCGTCAGAAAACTTCAGCGTAACGAAAAACATCCAGAGGCTCCTTTAGGAATGCTGTCGGGAATGGGTTTCGGGAAAGACGGGTGTTCCGGGCCGCTGCGCCGCCAGCCACGCGCGCATGTTTTCCACCTCGTTTCGAACAAAGATTTCGTCGTGATAGGCCGCCGCGAGCGTCGCAACCCCTTGGCTCCGCATCAGAATGTGCATGGCCAGCGCATCAGCTTCAGCCTCGCGGCCGAATGCGCTGAATTGACGTGAGAGCCACTGGCGAAACAGATCGAAAAGCTCGGCAGCGCGGCCCTTGGCAATGTGATCGAGCTTGGCGAGTTCGCCGCAAAGCGTGCCGACCGGACAACCATAGGCCATGATCTTCGTCTGATTGACAATGAGGAGATTGACGAAGCTGAGAATGCGCTCGTCAGCCGCCTCGGTTTTCGCTTCCCAGACATCGAGCATTGACCTGGTTTTGAGGAGGCGATGGGTGATCACCGCATCGAGAAGCTCGTCCTTCGTCTTGAAGTGATAATAAAAATTGCCTCGGGAGAGTCCGACCACTCCCGCAATGTCGGCAAAGGACGTCGCTTCGAAGCCTCTTTCATAGAAAAGCTCGTCGGCGGCTTCCACTATCTGCTGTCGGGTGGCCGCAGCGACCATTTTTATTCTCCCGTTTGTCCGCCAAGCTACGACTCGTAGGTCAACCGACCTAGAAGGTATTAGGACAATTGACCTAGAAGAGTCAAGCGCCGGAACTTCGTGTCGGCGGACCGTCTCGCCTCTCGCACCACTTGCGTATCGCAATCAGTTGAGTTATCGTAAACCAGTTGCTTATTGAAAGCAGTTTTGCCCGAGGAGGATAAAAATGCGGAAGCTTGTCGTCTGGAACCTGATGACGCTCGATGGCCATTTCGAGGGAACGAAACCATGGGAGATCGACTTCCACGATCTCGCCTGGGGACCGGAGCTCAAGCGGTATGCCGAGCAGTTCGGCGAGGAAGGTGATCTTCTGGTCTTCGGCCGCAAGACCTATGAAGGCATGGCCGCCTACTGGCCGACCGCCGAGGACGAAGACAAGATCAAATCCTATATGAACGGCATTGCCAAGATTGCCGTCTCCCGAACGATGACCGATCCCGGCTGGAACAATGCCCGTATCGTCAGCGATCCGATCCCCGAATTGACGAGGCTGAAGCAGGAAGACGGCAAGACGATTTTCATCTTCGGCAGCGCCGCACTTGCCGACAGCCTGCTGAAGGCCGGTCTCATCGATGAGATCAGGGTCTGCGTGGTGCCGGTCATTCTCGGCGGCGGCAATCCGCTCTTCAAGCCGGCCGAGGCCCAGGTGCCGTTGAAACTCCTTGAATCCTCGACCACGCAGAGTGGCGCGGTGATCCTGCGCTACGAGCCGGTCAAGGCGTAGCGGGCTGCAGATCATGTCTGTCTAGTTCCTGAAGAAAACCCCTCCCCAACCCCTCCCCACAAGGGGGAGGGGCTTGAATGCTGCGCCGATCTTATCCCTTTCACCGTCTCATCCGCGGAAGCGTTGATGTTTGTCGTGGGCGGTGCCTGCATAGCCCCTCCCCTTTGTGGGGAGGGGTTGGGGAGGGGTCTTCCCCGTGGCTCAACCCGGTCGGTCGCGATAGCCCTACCCCTCAAAAAAGCTCGTATTCGACTAAAAACCGGTTTTTAACATTTACGAGTTAGTAATCTCTCGGAAACGAGAGGTTCTATTATGCGTACTCGTATCGTTCTGACCGCCGTGGGTCTCGCGCTGCTTGCCGGCTGCGCGACGGCGCCGAAGCAGACGAGGAACATCTGCGCCGTCTTCGACCAGCGCGAAGGGCTCTTCTCCAGCTGGCAGAGGGCGGCCGAGCGGACGGAGAAGAAATACGGCGTGCCCGTGCCGATTCTGATGGCGACGATGTACACCGAATCCGGTTTCCAGCCCTATGCGCGGCCGCCGCGCACCAAGCTGTTCGGCTTCATTCCCTGGACCCGGCCGTCGACCGCCTACGGCTATTCGCAAGCGCTCGACGGGACATGGGATCACTATCAGTCGCAGACGGGAAACTGGGCGGCGCGGCGGACGAATTTTACCGACGCGATCGATTTTATCGGCTGGTATCATTACCAGAACAGCGTGGACACCGGCATTCCGCTCAACGATGCCTATAACCTCTATCTTGCCTATTATTCCGGGCCGACGGGATATAAGCGCGGCGACTGGCGCTCGAACGGGCAATTGCAGCAGACGGCGCAGAAGTTCGCACGGATGGCCGGGACGTATCAGCAACAGTTGCAGGGGTGTGATTGAGTTCAAAAGCGTGCCGTGTGGCACCCCATCGACAGGCGCTATCCCCGCAAATTCCCGTAGCGGACCGAATAGATCCTGTCTCGTCCCAAGAGGTGCGCGATCAGCGAAGCTTTGTCGAACAGGCCCTTCATCGCCTGATGGCCGAGATCGAGACCACCGCTCATCACGCCGAAGGCCGGCATCAGGAGGCGAGCGCCGTCGGTGGCGAAACAGGGGCGGCGGATCGATCTTTCGCGTCGGCGCACGGTCGCCGAAGGATGCAGATGGCCGGCGATCTCGCCGCTCTGTAAACCATTTCTCGGCTCGTGGCGGAAGGTCAGGCCGGCATAGTGCACCTCGTCGACGGAGGCGCCCGGGAGATCGACGATGCCATCGGGATCGTGATTCCCATTGACCCAGATCCATTCGCGGCCGCGCGCCATGCCGACGATCAAAGCGCGGAAATTTTCCGGCAGATGCTTCGAGCCGATGCGGTCGTGAAAATTGTCGCCGAGCGAGATGACGAGCTTCGGATCATAGCGGGAAATGACGGCGGCAAGCACGGTCAGCGTCGCCAGCGTGTCATAGGGCGGCAGCATCATGCCACGGCGCGCGAAGGCTGCGCCTTTTTCGAGATGCAGGTCGGAGACGACGAGCAGGCCAGCATCCGGCAGATAGAGGGCGCCGAGCGGATCGCAGACGGCGGCAATGCCGTTCACCGATGTCTCGATGCCGGGGATCGCAGCCAATCCGGATATGTTGCGCGCCAGCGCCAGGCGGTTCATCACAGTCGTATTTTTCCCAGTCATCATTATGCCAGAGCTTCGGCGATCAGATCGTCGGCCGCTTCGGCGAGCAGCGCATCATGGGCCTCGCCCGGCACCGCCTCGCGTCCGATCTCCAGCATCACCGGCACGGCGAGCGGGGAAATATGATCGAGCGGGCGGTGAGTGATGTGACCCCTGATTCGCATCAGCATATCGCCAAGACGGCTTATATCCAAAAGCCCGGTCGCCGCATCCTGGCGCGTTGCCTGCAGCAGGATGTGATCCGGCTCATGGCTGCGCAGCACGTCATAGATCAGATCGGCCGAAACAGTGATCTGGCGGCCGCTCTTCTCCTTGCCCGGATGGCGGCGCTCGATCAAGCCCGCAATCACGGCGCAATTGCGGAAGGTGCGCTTCAGCAGGAAGGATTCGGCGAGCCAGGCTTCGAGATCGTCGCCGAGCATATCTTCGTCGAAGAGGTCGGAGAGGCTGAGCCGGCCATTGGCGATCATCAGCCCCATGTCCTCCAGGCCCCAGACGGCCAGCGAATAATCGGTGGCGACGAAGCCGAGCGGCCTGGCGCCGGCCCGCTCCAGCCGGCGGGTGAGCAGCATGCCGAGCGTCTGGTGGGCGAGACGGCCTTCGAAGGGATAGGCGACCATGTAACCGCGGCTGCCGCGCGGGAAGGTTTCGATCAGGAACTCGTCGCGCTTCGGCAGCATCGACTTGTCAGTCTGCAGCGATAGCCAGTCGCGCACCTGATCCGGCAGGTGGCGCCAGCGATCGGGATCGGCAATCATCGCCCGCACCTGCTCGGCGAGATAGGTCGATAGCGGAAACTTGCCGCCATTATAGGCGGGGATCTTCGGATCGAGGGAAAAAGCCTGCGAGGCCAGGCATTCGTTTTCGCGGATGCCCTCGAAGCGCAGCACCTTGCCGGAGAAGACGAAGGTGTCGCCGGGCGACAATTGCTCGAGGAAATATTCTTCGACCTTCCCCAGCGTGGCGCCACCGCGGCCGATCCTGCCGCCCTCGCCGCGCTTGACCATGCGGATGTTCAGCATCGGGCTTTCGACGATGGTGCCGAGATTGAGGCGGTATTGCTGCGCGACCGCCGGATTGGAGACGCGCCAGCGGCCCTCCTTCGTCTTGCGGATGCGGGCGTAACGCTCATAGGTTCGGAGCGCATAACCGCCGGTCGCGACGAAATCGACGACGCGCTCGAAAGTCTCCCAGCTGAGATCGGCATAGGGCGAGGCGGTGATGATTTCGTCATAGAGTTCCAGCATGTCGAAAGGTTCGGCGCAGGCCATGCCGAGCACGTGCTGGGCGAGCACGTCGAGCGCGCCGCGGCCGACGGGCGGCGTGTCCTGGGCGCCGATATAATTGGCATCCAAGGCTGCCTGGCACTCCATGACCTCGAAACGATTGGCCGGCACCAGGATCGCCTTCGAAGGTTCGTCCATGCGGTGGTTGGCGCGGCCGATCCGCTGGGCAAGCCGCGAGGCGCCCTTCGGCGCGCCGACATGGATGACGAGATCGACATTGCCCCAGTCGATGCCGAGATCGAGCGTTGAGGTGGCGACCACGGCACGCAGCCGGTTTTCGGCCATCGCCGCCTCGACCTTGCGGCGTTGCGCCACATCAAGCGAGCCATGGTGGAGCGCGATCGACAGGTTGTCGTCATTGATCGTCCAGAGTTCCTGGAACAGCATCTCCGCCTGGCTGCGGGTGTTGACGAACAGCAGCGTCGTCTGGTGTTCGAGGAGCTGCTTGTAGACATCGGGAATGGCATAGCGGGCGGCATGACCGGCCCACGGAATGTGCTCTTCGGTCGACAGGATCGAGATATCGGGTTTGGCACCGCCTTCGACGACGACGAGACCGGCGTGATGTTCCCTCTCCTCCTCCTGGGCGACGAGCCATTTCTGCAGGTCCATCGGCTCGGCGACGGTCGCCGAAAGCCCGATGGTCTTCAGTTCGGGGGCGAGGCGGCGGAGGCGGGCAAGACCGAGCGACAGCATATGGCCGCGCTTGGAGGTGACGAGCGAGTGAAGCTCGTCGAACACGACATATTTCAGGTCCTTGAAGAAGCGCTCCGCCTCGCGGTTCGCCAGCAGCAGGGCGACCTGCTCCGGCGTCGTCAGCAAAATATCCGGCGGATTGAGCTTCTGGCGCTGGCGCTTGGCAATCGGCGTATCGCCGGTGCGGTTCTCTATCGTGACGGGCAGGCCCATCTCAGCGACCGGTTTCATCAGGTTGCGCTCGATATCGATCGCCAGCGCCTTCAGCGGCGAGACATAGAGCGTGTGGATGCCGGTAAAGGCGGAGCCTGGCGGAATGCGGCCGCGGCGGGTGAGATCGGTGAGCGAGGGCAGGAAGCCGGCCAGCGTCTTGCCGGCGCCGGTCGGCGCAATCAGCAGCGTGCTGTGGCCGGCCTCGGCGCGGGCGAGCAGCTCCAGCTGATGGGCGCGCGGGCGCCAGCCCTTTTCCGCAAACCAGCGGGTAAAGGCGGCAGGAAGCAAGGTATCGGAATCGATCTGGTCCACGCCCTGAAAGTAGTGAAAAGCGGGCGAAAAAGAAGAGCTGGGTCGCCGCTTACATCGCGATATAGCGGTCCTTGCGGTGATTGATGGCGAGTGTCAGGTTGAGCACGACGGCGCCAAGCACCGAGCAGGCGATGATGAAGGGGCTGGCGACGAAGAAGGAGAGCGCCAGCACGATGCCGTCGAAGCCGAGCTGGACGAGGCCGGCGCGCCAGCCGAGACGATCCTGGATATAGAGGGCGAGAATGCCGATGCCGCCGAGGCTGGCGCGATGGCGGAAGAGCGCCAGCATGCCGGCGGCGATGACGAGACCGCCGAAGAGCGCGCCGGCAACGGGATGGACATGCGTCACGCCGATGAAGCCAGGCGCGAACTCGGACAGGACCGAGGTCAGCCCGATGGCGACGAAGGTCTTGATGGTGAAGGCCGGACCAAGACGACGGAAGGCGAGATAGTAAAAGGGCAGGTTTACCGCAAAGAAGCAGAGACCGAAACTTATCCCCGTGGCGTAATGGGCGAGGAATGCAAGCCCCGCGGTGCCGCCGGCCAGCAGCCCGGCGCCGGAAAGAAGGGAGACGCCGAGCACGGCGAGCATGCTGCCGGCGATGATGCCCTGCGCGTCGTCGAACAGCGAATGTCGATCGGCGCTGGAATTCAGAAGGCCTGCGAAGGCGTTGGATGCCATGATGTTCCCCTGTCGGCTTTGCCGTTTTCTATCCGGCGCAGGGATAAAGACAAGTGCCCAGCGAGACGCTGTTGACAGCGCGCATAATCGTGGATATCTTTTATCCACGAATTGAGGAGACGGCGTCGATGAAAATGAGCGATGGAGTCGAGCAGGCCATTCACAGCGTCGCCATGCTCTCCGGCCTCTCCGAAGGCGGCGTGCTTTCGGCCGCGGCGCTGGCGGAATTCCACGGCGTTTCGACGAGCTATCTGCTCAAGCATCTGCAGGCACTGTCGGGCGCCGGCATCCTCGATACGGTGCCGGGGCCGAAGGGCGGCTATCGGCTGGCGAAGGCGCCGGCGGAGATTTCGCTGCTCGACATATTGCTTGCGGTCGAAGGGCCGGCGCCAGCCTTCCGCTGCGCCGAAATCCGCCAGCGCGGACCGAAGCCGGTCTCCGACCGCTTCTTTTCCAAGCCCTGCAACATCAGCGCGGCGATGCTCCGAGCCGAGCGGGTCTACCGGGCCGAACTCGCCAAGACGAGCATTGCCGATCTCGGCGTCGAACTCGCTGCCCTCGACGACGGATCGATCGCAGCCCGGGGCTGCGCCTTCCTTGAAATCCATGAACGCAAAACGGCTCGTTGAGCCACAACACAGGAGAAAGACATGCAACCGCGTTTCAACTTCGCCAAAGCCGCTCCGGATGCCTACAAAGCCGTCGTCGCGCTCGAACAATATGTCCAGTCTTCCGGGCTGGAGCGCCGCTTCATCCATTTGATCAAGCTGCGCGCCTCGCAGATCAACGGCTGCGCCTACTGCGTCGATATGCATGTGAAGGAAGCCCGCCATGACGGGCTCAGCGAACAATGGATCAACCTGATGTGCGTCTGGCGGGAATCGCCGGTCTATGACGCGCGCGAAAGGGCCCTGCTCGGCTGGGTCGACGCGGTGACCAATATCGCCAAGACAGGCGCGCCGGACGCAGATTACGAGGCGCTGAAGGCGCATTTCTCCGAGAAGGAGATGACCGAGATCACGGTGGCGATTGGTGCGATCAACATCTGGAACCGGCTTGCTGTCGGCTTCCGCTCGCAGCATCCGATCGATCAGGTGACGAAGGCCGCGTAATCGATATTGACGGAACCGACCCGAAGATTTCGGGTCGGTCGAATATCAGGTCAATCGTGATCCGCAGCGGCCCGGGCGGCAACGGCTTCAGAGCCATTGTCCGAGAGGTCGATGCTGTTGAATATGTCGCGGACGACCTTGGTAATTTCCTCTGCGGAAGCGCCCTTGGCGTATTCTTCCTGCATGCGGCGTCTTACGAGTTTTTCCAAATCTGACATGGTTCACCTCATCAAATCCGGCGCGACAGGAGTGTCGCGCCGGGGCTGATCTGAGGCAAGTTACGATTTGTTTAGAGTGGGTTACCGATTTGTAAGGTTTGAGTTTGGCCGGCGCGCCAAGAAAAAAGTCCCCTCCCCAACCCCTCCCCACAAGGGGGAGGGGCTTACCGTGCGGCCTTCGCAACATTCATCCTCCATCGAAGAGTGTGTAGACGGCTCGTTGGTTTGCAAGACGATGCCCCAGCTTAGCCCCTCCCCCTTGTGGGGAGGGGTTGGGGAGGGGACTTTTCTTGGGGATGAGGCAGCCACCCCTACAACGCAATATAGCGGTCGGCGCGGTGATTGATGGCGACGAAGAGATTGAGGACGATGGCGCCGAGGACTGAATAGAAGACGACGGGCGGCGTGGTGACGAAAAAGGCGGCGGCGAGGACGCACATGTCGATGGCGAGCTGGACGAGGCCGGCGCGGATGCCGAAACGTTCCTGCAGATAGATGCCGAGAATGCCGACGCCGCCGAGGCTGGCGCGGTGGCGATAGAGCGCCAGCAGCCCGAAGCCGAGCAGCAGGCCGCCGAGGAGTGCGGCCCAGGCCGGGTGGATGCTCGAAATCGAAAAGAAGCGTGACTGCACGTCTGATAGCACCGAGGTCAGGCCGATGGCGATGAAGGTCTTGAGGGTGAACACCATGCCGAGGCGCTTCCAGGAGAGATAGAAGAACGGCAGGTTGAGCAGGAAGAAGGCGATGCCGAAATTGACGCCGAAGGAATAGTGCAGGAGGAAGGCGACGCCGGCGGTGCTGCCGGTGAGAAGGCCGGCACTGGCGAGCACATAAAGGCCGAGGGCGGCGATTAGGCTGCCGGAGAAGATACCCTGCACATCTTCAATCGGCGTATGACGCGTCGCGCTGCTGTTCCAGACGCCAAGGGCATTGATTCGCTGTGTCATATCCCAGTCTCCACGGCAGACGAGTTCGCGAACGCCTCGGAGGAACTCCTGACGGCGGTGACGTTTTTCCAGTGTGAAATGAACCGGCGGGCCCGGCCTGTATCGCCGCGCTCTTGGCGGATATCACTGCAATATCAGCCTTCTGCCATTGCGATCAAGCGATATAGGTAAGCCATGCTGACCTATTAAAAAATAGCAAGAAATATTCGCTCACGCGGCCTTGCGCGTAAGGAACAGAATGCCGGAAACCGGTTTTCCGCCATCTTTGCGAATGACCGTCCTGACGATCTTGAGGATTTCGAAGCCGTGGCGGGAAAGCAGCTGCCTCACATAGGCTTCCGAATGGGCATAACGCAGCGACGGGGCGAGATGGAAGCCGTCGCCGTCGCCCGCATCCTCGACGGAAAAGGCGAAGTCCGCACCGACGGCGGCAAGTTCGCCGACGATCGCAAAGACGCTCTCGAGGTTGCCGAGATACATCAGCACGTCGGCGGCGGTCACGAGGTCGGCCCGCCGGCGCCCGGCATCATCGAACAGGCCGGAGCGATCGGACGCAAGCGACAGATCGGCCTGAGCGAGGTGATCATAGACCTGTTTCTCCGCGGCCTTGGCCAGCATGTTCTGCGATAGGTCGAAGCCTTCGAGGCGGTCGGCGCAAGCGCCGATCTCGGGGCCGAGCAGGCCGGTGCCGCAGCCGAGATCGACGGCGCATGCGTAATGCCTGCCGGTGGAGGCGACGAGGGAGGCAAGCTTCTGCGGCACGCTGTAATCGAGTTTTTCGACGAGCGACGTTTCGAAACGGTCGGCATAATCGTCGAACAGGCGCTCGACATAGCGGCTCGGCGGCCGGTCGGGGATGGCAGCGTCGCCGAGAAGGGCAAGCTTGAGGGTGGCGCCGAATATATCCTCGGGATCGAGGGCGAGCGTCCGGCGATAGGCCTCGATCGCGGCTTCCCCCCTGCCCGCTTCTTCGCGATAGGTGGCGAGGCGATACCAGCCGGCGGCCCAGGCGGGCACGAGCTCCAGCGCCTGCTCCATCAGCTCGGCCGCTGCCTCCGCCTCGCCGCCTTCTTCGAGCATCCTGGCATAATCGGCGCGGCGGTCGGCGATGACATCGCCTGAGGAAAGCTGGTGGGACTGCATGACGGACCTATCGTTTCGCTGGCATTTGGCGGCGGCCACAAAAAAACTCAAGTCCTATTTCAGAGGCGAAGCGGCCAATTCCGGAAAGGGCTTGCAGGCGGCGCACCGCGACCTTATTCCATGGGCAAACAGGAGATGGCGCATGTCCGATCAGGTGAACAGGTTCCTCGGCGATTCGCTCGGCCGCACATTGATTAAACTCATCGTGGTGTCGCTGATCGTCGGATTCGTCATGACCGTGTTCGGCCTGACGCCGTGGAACATCATCTATGGGTTCCGCGACTTCATCCTGGACCTATGGCACCGGGGCTTTGCCGCGCTCGGGCGCGTCGGCGACTATCTCCTGCTCGGGGCGACGATCGTCATCCCGCTCTTCCTCATCCTTCGCGTTTTCAGCTATCGCCGGTAACATGACATCGATCGATCTTTCCAGGCGCAGCCTGCTCACTCTCTCCGGACTTGCACTCGCCGCCGGCATCGCCGGCTGCACCACGACCCCGCGAATTGCCGGCACGCCCTCGAACGGCGAGGACGAGACGGCGAGCGTGCTGCCGCTCGTCAACCAGTTGAGGGCGAAGAACGGCCTGCCGCCGCTTGAGGTCGATCCGGCGGCGCAGACGGCCGCCCTTTTCCAGGCCAAGCGCATGGCGAGCGCCGGCAAGATGGCGCACCTCATGGGCATGACCGACAGTTTCGGGACCCGCGTCAAGGCGAGCGGCGTGCGGCTGCCAGCGGCCGAAAACATTGCTTCCGGCCAGCAGAGCGTCGACGCCGTGGTGACGGCCTGGATCAATTCGCCGCATCATCTGGAAAACATGCTCGGGCGTTATGACGGCCTCGGCGTCGCCGTCGCCCATAATACGTCTTCCAGGAACCTGCCTTACTGGGCCATGGTGCTTTCCAGCCGAGGCGATTCCGCCTCGACATGAGGCAGGTCATGGATACGCACAGCAACGACGCCTTCGCTTTCGACGTGACGCATCGGCTGGTGCTGTCGATCGCCGTTCCGATGACGCTCGGCTTCATGACGACGCCGCTGCTCGGGCTGACGAGCACCGCCGTCGTCGGTCATATGGGCGATGCGGAAGCGCTGGCGGGGCTGGCGATCGGCGCCATGCTCTTCGATCTGATCCTCGGCAGTTTCAACTTCCTGCGCGCCTCGACGACGGGGCTGACGGCGCAGGCTTATGGCCGGCGCGACCGGCACGAACAGCAGGCCGTCTTCTGGCGGGCGCTGATTTCAGCCCTCGGCTGCGGCCTGGCACTCCTCTGTCTTTCGCCGCTGCTCGAGACGGCGGGATTGCGGCTGATGGGCGCGGAAGGGGCGATCGCCGAGGCGACCGGCACCTATTTCGCGATCCGCATGCTGGCGGCACCGGCGGCGCTGGCGAATTACGCCATCCTCGGCTTCGTGCTCGGGCGCGGACAGGGCAGTGTCGGACTGCTGCTGCAGGCGCTGATCAACGGTATCAACATCCTGCTTTCCATCTATCTCGGCCTATCGCTCGGCTGGGGCGTGGCGGGGGTCGCCTGGGCAACCATGGCCGGTGAAACGATCGGGGCGATCGTCGGACTTTTCATCGTGCTTAGCGGCTTTGCCAAGGCGAAGCGGCCGGCGTGGCCGGAGATCTTTTCGCGGCACCGGCTGGCGGAGCTTTTCGCCCTCAACCGCGACATCCTGATCCGCACCTTCGTGCTGATCGGCGCCTTTACGATCATGACGCGGATCGGCACCGGCTTCGGGGCGGTGACACTGGCCGCCAATGCCGTGCTGATGAATTTCTTCCTGCTGTCAGGCTATTATCTCGACGGGCTTGCCAATGCCGCCGAGCAGATTACCGGCCGGGCGATCGGTGCGCGTTATCGGCCGGCCTTCGACCGCGGGCTGAAGCTGACAACCATCTGGTCGTTCGGATTGGCGGCGTTCGCTTCCGCCTTCTTCTTCCTCGCCGGACCCTGGCTGATCTCGGTGCTGACCACCTCGCCCGAGGTGCGCCAAGCCGCCGAAACCTATCTGCCCTGGGCTGCCATCACCGGCCTGACGGGGGCGCTTGCCTTCCTGATGGACGGAGTCTTCATCGGCGCGACATGGTCTGTCGACATGCGCAACCGCATGCTGATATCCTTTGCCGGCTACCTCGCCATGCTCGCCGTCTTCGTGCCGCTCTTCGGCAATCACGGCCTATGGCTCGGCATGAACGCCTTCCTGCTGTTCCGCGGTTTCTTCCTGGCCATGCTGGTCAAGCCGCGCGCCGATCAGACTTTTCGCGCTGCCCAGTAATCGAGCCTGCTGTCGCGCAGTTCGCGGATCGAGCCGACCTTTTCGCGGTCCATGAGCTTGGAGAGGCCGCGGACGATATCGCCGGGCAGGCCAGGACCTTCATAGACCATGCAGGAATAGAGCTGGACGAGGTCGGCGCCCGCCCTGATTTTTTCCAGCGCGGTTTCGGCCGAGGAGACGCCGCCGACGCCGATGATCGGCAGATCGGGGCCGACGCGCTTGCGCATCCGGGCAAGCACCGCCGTCGATTTTTCGAACAGCGGCACGCCGGAAAGGCCGCCCGCCTCCTTCGCCTGTCGCTGGTCCTTGAGACCGTCGCGCGACAGCGTGGTGTTGGAGACGATCAGCCCATCCAGCGCATGCGCGAGCACTTCCGCCGCGATATCGTCCATGCCTTCCTCGGTCAGGTCAGGGGCGATCTTCAGAAAGACGGGGATCTCCCGGCCGGATTTCTCCGCCATCTCGTCTCGCGCCGCAAGCACGGCCGACAGCAGCGCCGCGAGGCTTTCGCGCGCCTGCAGGTCGCGCAGGCCAGGCGTGTTCGGCGAGGAGATGTTGGCGGTGAAATAACGCGCCACGGAATAAAAACGTCGGATGCCGGCGACGTAATCGGCGATGCGGTCGTCGCTATCCTTGTTGGCGCCGATATTGACGCCGACGATGCCGGTGCCCGTCAATGCCGCGAGCCGCCCGAAGGCGGCCTCATGGCCTTCATTGTTGAAACCGAGGCGGTTGATGACGCCTTCATCCTCGACCAGGCGGAAGATGCGCGGGCGCGGATTGCCGGCCTGCGGCTTCGGCGTCACGGTGCCGATCTCGGTAAAACCGAAGCCGAGCTTCAGGAGCGCTTCGGGCACCTCGGAATTCTTGTCGTAGCCGGCCGCCATGCCGAGCGGGTTTTCGAAGGTGAGGCCGGCGACGGTCTGGCGAAGGCGCGGATCGGCAGTGATCCGGCAGGCAGGCACGAGGCCGGATTTCAGCGCGGCGATCGACATGCCGTGCGCCGTTTCCGGATCGAACAGGAAGAGACCCTTGCGGGCGACGCGCTTGAAGGGATCGATCATGGCTGCAGCTCCGGGAAGATATGAACGCCGTTCTCATCGAGCGGCAGCTGCGCCTCCCAGAGCACGGCCGCAAGCGGCAGATCGGCGTAGAGATGCGGGAAGAGATCGCCGCCGCGGGAGGGTTCGAAGAGGAGCTTGTCACCGAAGCCGCTGGCATCGACGGCGACCAGCACGAGGCCGGGCTGGCCGGCGAAATGCAGGGCCGCGGTCTGCTTCACCTGGTCAACCGTCGAGAAATGGATGAAGCCGTCCTTGAGATCGATGCTGGCGCCATGAAAAACACCGCTTTGTCTGGCTTGCTGCCAGAGCGTTTCCGTCACGATCTTGTAAAGCGTCGGTGTCACGGTCATCATGGCCTCGCGATTGCTGATCCTTGGGTCATGAGCGCTTTGCCGGAAAGAGGCGGCGATGTCCACGCCCCGGCACTCAAAAAGCGGGGCCAGCCCAGGCAAAATCCGGAGGATGAGACGATGAAGATTTTGGTTCTCGCACTTGGCGCTGTTCTCCTGCCGCTTGGCGCCGCGGCGGCCGAGACCGATACGAGCCGATTCCAACTGGAGAAGAGCGGCGACCATTTCGTCCGGCTGGACCGCCAGACCGGCGCCATGTCGATCTGCCAGGACAAGGACGGCGCCCTCGTCTGCCGTATGGCGGCCGATGAGCGGGCGGCCTATGAGGACGAGCTCGACCGGCTTTCAGAGCGGGTGACCAAGCTGGAACAGGCAGGCCTCATCCAGCGGGCGCTGCCGAGCGACGCCGAGATCGACCGCTCGATCAGCATCATGGAGCGGATGATGAAGAGTTTCATGGGGATGGTGAAGGAGTTCCAGGCTGACGAAAAAGCCAATCCCCTTCCGCAGAAGACATGATCTGATATAGTCATTTCAGAAAGCATGCATGCAACGCCGAGGGGACGGCGCGCGTGCGGCATGATCGGACTCTTGGGAGGGAGTTTTCGATGCAGGAACAGACCATCATCATCGCGGACGATCATCCGCTGTTTCGCGATGCGCTGCGCCAGGCGGTGATCGGCATGGAAGGCCGGCAGACCATCGTCGAGGCCGGTGATTTCGCCGCCGCCCGCGCGGCTGCGGGCGCAAATCCGGATGCTGACCTGATACTGCTCGACCTCGCCATGCCCGGCGTCAGCGGTTTTTCCGGCCTGATGGCGCTGCGCGCAGAATTCGCCAGCCTGCCGATCATCATGGTTTCGGCGAGCGACGACGCCACGACAATCCGCCGGGCGCTGGAGCTCGGCGCTTCCGGCTTTATTTCCAAATCCTCGGGCATCGAAGACATCCGCCGCAACATCCAGACGGTGCTTGCCGGCGATATCGCCACGCCGGAAAGCTATCGCGACGGCCAGGAGCAGGATCCCGATGTCGCCGATCTGATCCACCGCCTGCACACGCTGACACCGCAGCAGAGCCGGGTGCTGACCATGCTTGCCGAAGGCCTGTTGAACAAGCAGATCGCCTATGAACTCGGCGTCTCCGAAGCGACGATCAAGGCGCATGTCTCGGCAATCCTGCTGAAGCTCGATGTCGACAGCCGCACGCAGGCGGTCATCCAGCTCGGCAAGATCAACATGGCGATGGTGGCCTGAGGGCCGCCGAAACCGCCGATGGCAGGATTTTATTCCTCCTTTACCTTTACGGGCGCCGCACGGTCGGTTACTATTCCGTCCGGCTACAACATCGGCCCGAAAATCGGAATCGATTTTCGGGCCGATGTGTAGATTTAAAGAGTTAGAGCGCCCTTTGTGCGGACGCATGGCGCTCTGGAGCGGTTCAGCTTTTCACGGAAGCGCAGAGCCGCTCTAACCTTTTGTATTTACGCAATTCCCGGCGAAAGCGCTTCGCGCTTTGCCTGGGAAAACCGCTTGGCGCTTTTCCTGGAATTGCTCTAAAGCGCGGCCTGAGACAGGCTGCACGGAATCGGGCGCATATGCTGTCACACAAGCAGATCTGGGAGGCGATCGACAGGCTTGCCGAACGGCACGAGCTGACGCCATCCGGTCTTGCGCGCCGCGCCGGACTCGACCCCACCTCGTTCAACAAGTCGAAACGGCTTTCCGCCGATGGGCGGCTGCGCTGGCCGTCGACGGAATCGATCGCCAAGGTGCTTGACGCGACAGGGGCGAGCATGGAGCAGTTTCTCGCCTTCATGCAACCGGCCGCCAGTTCCGCCGGAGAGCGGATCGGCGAGCGTGCCGCCCCCCCGCCGGGCAGCGCCATTCCTCTGCTCGGCTTCGCCCAGGCCGGCGCCGGCGGCTTCTTCGACGATAGCGGCTTTCCGGCCGGTCATGGCTGGGACGTCGTGGAGTTTCCGGCCAACCCGTCGCAGCGATCCGGCGTCTATGCGCTGGAGGTGCAGGGCGAAAGCATGATGCCGCTTTATCGCGACGGCGACGTGCTGATCGTTGAGCCCGGGGCGCAGGTGCGCCGCAACGACCGCGTCGTCGTGCGCACAGGCGCGGGCGAAGTGATGGCCAAGGTGCTGCTGCGCCAGAGCCCGCGCTCGATCGAGCTGATGTCGCTCAATCCCGAACATCCCAACCGCACGCTCGATCTTGCCGATGTCGATTGGATCGCCCGCATCATCTGGGCCAGCCAGTAGGAAGATATTCCATGCGCCCTGCCGCCGTCTTTACAGGTATTACGGGGATGGCGGTGGTGGTCGGCCTGCTGATGGCAGGCGAAGCGAGACTTCGCGGCGGCACCGCAGGGGAAGAAACCGGAGCCGCAGAGGAACGTCGGCCGCGGCGCCGAATGTTGCCTCCAGGGCCGCCGAACCGGCAGCGACAATATCCGACGAACGTGCCGAAATGATCGCCCGCTCGGTGGAACCGGCGGCCCCGCCGCCTGCGGCGGCGCCTGATGGCACGGCGCCTAAACCCGCCACTATCCCGCAAGCGGCGCCGTCATCCAGCCAAACTGCAGGTCCTGCCGAGAAAAAGGCGATGGAGCTATCGCGGCCGCTGGTCGAGAACGCCGGCAGTCTTTCCTTCGGCGAGCGCAGGCTCCAGCTTGCCGGCATCGTCCCCACGCCGGCCGACAGGATATGCGGGCCGGCAGGCCGGCAATGGCCCTGCGGCATGATGGCGAAGACGGCGCTGCGCCAGCTCTTGCGCAACCGCAGCCTCACCTGTGATCTCGATACGGCGGAATGGAAGGGAACGGCGATCGCCGCCTGCCGGCTCGGCACGCAGGATCTCGGCGCGTGGCTTGCCGAAAGCGGCTGGGCGGAAGCAGAGGCGGGTTCGCCGCTTGCAGCCGTCGCCGAGAAGGCGAAACAGGCGCAGAAAGGCATTTACGGCGGCGATCCGCGCCGCAAGTGACAGGCCGTCCGCCGGGGCGAGATGCTGCCGATCTCTTGTAATGGCGGCCGCCAGTTCCTAATCTGGGCTGATCAAAAAGGAATCAGAGATGAATAAGCCGCTTTCCGCCCATGATGCGCTGATCTACGTGATGGTGATGGCGTCGGCCGTCGATAGCACCATGAACGATAAGGAGATGGAAAGGATCGGTCAGCTGATCGGCTTCCTGCCGGTTTTCAGGGATTTTGATGACGACAAACTGATTCCGATCGCGCGCGACTGCGCCGCGCTGCTGGCCGGGCCTGAGGGCCTCGACGTCGTTCTCGAAACCGTACGCGATACCCTGCCGGCAAAACTCTACGACACGGCCTATGCGCTTGCGGTCGAGGTGGCCTCGGCCGATCTCTCGGTCAAGGCGGAGGAACTGCGGCTGCTCAGCCTGCTGCGCGACCGCCTCAGCCTCGACAAGCTCACCTGCGCAGCGATCGAACGCAGCGCGATTGCCCGCTTCCGCAAGGGATAGGTGTGGAGGCTCAATAAAGCCCGTAGGGAAAATAGCGCAGATAGATTTCCTGAAGACGGCCGTTGCGCGACAGCGTCGCAAGCGCATGGTCGATGGCCGAGGTCAGCACACTGTCCTTCTGCCGCAGCATAATCGTCATGCCCTCGCCGAGGAATTGTTCCGATAGGTAGGGGCCGTCGAACAGCGCGCAGCATTTATCGGAGGCCGGCGAAGAGACCCAGAAAGAAAGCTGCAGCGCATCGGCGAAGGCAGCATCGACCTTTCGCTCCTTCAGCGCCGCGAGCAGGGCGTCCTTCGTGTCGAAAGCCTGCGCTTTCAGCGCCGGAAAAAAGGCGGCCAGCATCGCCTCGTGCACCGTGCCTTTGACGACGCCGACCGGACTGTTCGAGAGCGCTGCGGCGGTCTTTCCATCGAGCGGAGCACCAAGATTGCGCACGAAGCGCGCCGGCAGCATCAGATATGGCCGGGAGAAGAGAAATTGCCGGCGTAGCTCCGGGGTCACCGCAAGGCCTGCGATGACGGCATCACCCTGCGAGGCGGCGAGCGCATCCTTGAGATCGGCGAAAGGGATCGCCTGGATCTGGCACTTGTCCGAAATCTCCAGCTCGCTGCAGATTTCGCGGGCGAGATCGACGTTGAAACCGGAAAGCTTGCCGTTCTGATCGGTGAAATTAAACGGCGGGAAATCGACCGACGTCAGAAAGCGCAGGCGGACCAGCGAGGAGAGATCCGGTCTGGCGAGACGCTCGCGGGCATCGAAGAGCAACGGCAGCGAGGGCGCAGCTTGCTGGGCGAATGCCGCAAAGCTCGAAAGCAGCGCCGCCAGAAACAGGCCGGCCGCTAAAAAAGCCCTAGGAATCGGGGATGCCTGCCGGGATTCAATCATGATGATCCAGTGTCGGGGTTGGGATCGCCGAGATGTAACAGAGTCACGCCCGGCGGGGAATATCCAAGGAGTGAAGTAGCGGATGAGGCTCACGAACTCATCGGCTGCGGCATCGTCCCACGCCCCTGATCCTGAGGCGCACAGGCCAAAGGCGGAGCCTCGAAGACACGCTCCAGCGTCGCTCCTTGCATCGCTCCACAGCAGCGCACCCGCCTCGTCCTTCGAGGCCCCTGCGGGGCGCCTCAGGATGAGGCTCTCTAGAGCGATGGCGCGAACCTTCACGGGCACCTGCTCCGAGGACGATATCCTGAAGGCTGGGTTGCGGCATTCTCCTGCTCCCTTTGCCCGGGCATCCTCCAACGCTCCTCATTGGCCGCGGCATCCTCCCACGTCCCTCATCCTGAGGCGCGTAGGCCAAAGGCCGGAGCCTCGAAGGACACGCTCCAGCGTCGCTTCTTGCATCCCCCGATCGCTGAGCTCTCTTGGGGGTTGGCGCAAACCTCCTGCTCTCCTCAAATTAAGGGCGGGACTGCGCCTGCGCGTTAGCGCGGAATTAAAGAATATCGCCTCTATTTGTCGCGACGATACGGACCCCCGCCAGCCGAATGCATGATGCATGCGTCAACTCCCTTTCCGGCGCCGCGACAATCAGGCAGCGCTCTTTACAAATCCAATTTCCAAACACCGGACGCCCGGCGCGGCCGGCCAGATCGGGTGACATTTCCCATGTTGAAGCATCTGAAAATCCGCACCAAAATCATATCGGTCGTGGCGCTGCTTGGGCTGATCACGATGGCCGGGCTGGTCTATGTCATCTCCGACTTCCGCCAGGCGGACGCCGCCTATAGCGCCTTTATCGATCATGAGGCGCAGGCCTCGATGCTGAGCGCGCGCGCCAGCGCATCGGTGGTGGCCTCGGTGCTGCAGGTCACCCTGCTGGCCGACATGAAACCCGATACGCCGGCCTTCCAGACGGCTCTTGCCACACCGAGCAAGCTGCCGCAGGCCCGCGACCGGATGAAACAGGCCCTCGCACTGGTTCCGAGCCGCAAAGCGGCAATCGACGAAATCCAGGCCGGCATCGATGAAATCGAAGCTTTGGCCAACAAGATCATCGAGCAGAGCAAGGCCAAGGACAGCGCCGGCGCGCTCGCGAATGTCGCGCTGATCAATGCCAAGCTCGACGCGCTGACGCCGAAGATGATCGCCAACAACGATGCGATGATGGCATTGCTCAACGACGGCGGCGACGGGCTTTCCGCGTCCGTCAACGGCCAGATCACCTTCTGTTTCGTCCTGATCGGCATCGCTGTTCTCACCGGGATCGGCTTCGCCGTCGCCGTGGCGCAGAAAGGAATTGCCGGCCCGATGACGAAGCTCAGCCTGCGCATGACGCGGCTTGCCGAGGGCGACACCAATAGCGATATCAGCGGTCTCGATCGCCGCGACGAAGTCGGCCAGATGGCAAAGGCGGTTTCGATCTTCCGCGACAATGCGATCGAGCGTCGCCAGATCGAGGCACGCGCCGAGGCAGACCGCAGCGTCAGCGACGGCGAGCGCCGCGAACGCGACGCGCAGAAAGCCCGCGAGGCAGCCGAGCTCGAACGCGCCGTCGCAGCCCTTGGCGATGGCCTGCGCCGCCTTGCCGCCGGCGATCTCGCTTCGCATATCGACCAGCCCTTCGTCGCCCATCTCGATGCGCTGCGCCAGGATTTCAACCACTCGATCGAGAAGCTTAACGAGACCATGCAGGCGGTCGGGGCCAATGCCCGGGCGATCGGCGCCGGCGCCAACGAGATCCGTTCCTCCGCCGACGAGCTTTCCCGGCGAACGGAACAGCAGTCGGCCTCGGTCGAAGAAACCGCAGCGGCGCTGGAAGAAATCACCACGACGGTGCGCGACGCCGCCAAGCGCGCCGAGGAGGCGAGCCAGCTCGTCACCCGCACGCGTCTCGGCGCCGAAAGATCCGGCGAGATCGTCCGCAAGGCCGTCTCCGCCATGCACGAGATCGAAATATCCTCGGGCGAAATTTCCAACATCATCGGCGTCATCGACGACATCGCCTTTCAGACCAACCTGCTGGCCTTGAATGCCGGCGTCGAAGCCGCGCGCGCCGGCGAAGCCGGCAAAGGTTTTGCCGTCGTCGCCCAGGAAGTGCGCGAGCTCGCCCAGCGCTCGGCCAATGCCGCCAAGGAGATCAAGTCGCTGATCACCAATTCCGGCATGCACGTGCAGACCGGCGTCACGCTGGTCGGCGAGACCGGCAAGGCGCTCGACGTGATCGTCACCGAGGTGCAGGAAATCAACCAGCACGTCCACGCGATCGCCGAAGCCTCCCGCGAACAGTCGATCGGGCTGCAGGAGATCAACACCGCCGTCAACACCATGGATCAGGGGACGCAGCAGAATGCGGCGATGGTCGAGCAATCGACGGCCGCCAGCCACAGCCTCGCCACCGAAGCGTCGGCGCTGAACACCCTGCTCGGCCAGTTCCGGCTGACCGGCACCGGCGCCTTTGCCGCAGCAGCACCGGTCGCTTCGGCCCGGCCGACGGCCGCAGCACCACGCGCCGCTGCGCGCCCTCTCGCGAAGGCGCCGATCCGCGTCGCCAGGGAAGGCACCGCCCGCCCGGCCGCCTCGCCGGCGCGCGCGCTCGGCCAGACACTCGCCAACGCCTTCGGCGCAGGCAGCAGCACACCGAAAAGCCAAGAGGGTGACTGGACGGAATTCTGAGGCGATTGAGACAAGCATACTCCGCCTCAGCATTCGCCGCCTGCCCCGCATCCGCCTGCCGACACCTTCTCCCCGCACGCGGGGCGAAGGGGTTATGCCGCAACCTCTCGGTTCCCCACTAGCCTCTCGTTTGGCACGTCCCCTCGCCCCGTTTACGGGGAGAGGGCTAGGGTAAGGGCTAGGGTGAGGGGCAGCTATCGGCGCAAACCGGAAGCTGCTTTTTCTCCCTGCAGGCGCTGCTGCCCACTCTAACCCGGCCGCCAACCAACCTCGACGAGGATATTTCCAGGCGCCGTGCAATAAAACAACCAGCCGCCGCGCATGGCAACCGGCGGACCGGAGAGCACCGCGCCCGCCGCAACAAGCCCGGCATGAACAGCATCGACCTCCTCCCTTTCGGGCAGAATAAAACCAAGATGATAGGTCTGACGCTGCAGTTCGACCTGGTCGGCGGTGCCGAACTTGGCGATCGCGTGGCTGAGGACGATTTCGAGGCCGGCATCGTCGGCCAGGATCGCCAGGCCGTTCTGGCCGCGCATATCCTTCAGTGTCAGGCCGAAATGGCGGATGAAAAAATCCGCTGTCGCAGCGATATCGGGTACGTGAAAATCGATATGGTTCAGGCGCATAACAGTCTCCGTTTGAAAAAATCCCGGGACTGCCTTTTGCCGTCTCCGCACGCCGCCGGGATCCCGCATCTTGATGCGGACCACGTCGCGGGTTCTCGTGCCATGGGCCACGGAGCAGAGCTTCTTGTGAGCGCTGGTGACGCTCGACGGAAGGGATCGGGCTTACCTCAACCGATCCTGCCTTTTTCGACACTCCGATCTAACAGACGGCGCCGGTTTCGGCAATGCATTGATTTCCTGCGTTCCGGGCAGCGCCTCTCGAACGCGTGAAGCGGAGGCGCCGTTTCATCTGGTGCGTCTGTTGCGATCGGGAGTAAGATCGCGACGTTCGGCGTATCGGAAGGGATGGATATGAAACCGGCAATCATCGGCCTCATCGGCCTCATCGGCACTCTCGTCCTTACGGGATGCAACACCGTCAGCTACAGCGGGCCGGGCCTCGAACCCATCCCGGGCAGCATCACCTATAACGGCCAGCCGCGCAGCAAGCTCACCAAATCGCCGCCCGGCTCCTCCTTCCCGCATGATTTCACCGACCAGTATGGCCGGGAGGTAGAGGAAACCTACATCATTCAACCGGACCGAAGCCTAATCATCGCGCATCGGCAATATAAGCCGATCCGATTTTTCGGGGATTAGAAGGGCATTGCCAGAAGGGTGAATGGAGCGGGTGAAGGGAATCGAACCCTCGTATTCAGCTTGGGAAGCTGCTGCTCTACCATTGAGCTACACCCGCGATGCGCTGAGATTTCCAACAGATGGGGGCTGCTGTCAAGTCGCCGCCCGTCAGGCCGGCGTCAGATGCGGAAATGTTTGGAAAGCTTGAGGCCCTGGGCCTGGTAATTGGAGCCGAGGCCGGAGCCGTACAGGCTGGCGGGTTTTTCCTGCATGTGCTCGTAGACCAGGCGGCCGACGATCTGGCCGTCTTCGAGGATGAAGGGCACTTCGTGGCTGCGCACCTCGAGCACGGCGCGGCTGCCGCGCCCGCCTGCCGGCGCATGGCCGAAGCCCGGATCGAAGAAGCCGGCATAGTGGACGCGGAATTCGCCGACCAGCGGATCGAAGGGGGTCATCTCGGCGGCATAATCCGGCGGCACATGCACGGCCTCACGCGAGACGAGGATATAGAATTCGTCGGGATCGAGGATCAGCTCGTTGCGGCCGCGGCTATAGAGCGGTTCCCAGAAATCGAAAATATCGTGCTGATCCTTCTCGTCGACATCGACGACGGCGGTGTGGTGTTTGCCGCGATAGCCGATCAGGCCGTCCTTGTCGCCGGTGAGGTCGATCGACAGCGCGATGCCGCCGCCCGAGACGTTCGGCTGCTTGCTGGCGACCAGCGTCTCGCTTTCATGCAGCTTCAAAAGTTCCGGCTCGCCGAGCACGGACTGGCCGACGCGGAAGCGGATCTGCGACAGGCGCGAGCCGCGGCGCACGACGATCGGGAAGGTGCGCGGGCTGATTTCGAGATAGAGCGGGCCGGAATAACCTGTCGGGATCTTGTCGAATTCCTGGGCGTAGTCGGTGATGACGCGGGTGAAGATATCGAGCCTGCCGGTCGAGCTCTTTGGATTGGCCGAGGCCGACATCTCGGCCGGCAGCGCCAGGCTCTCCATCAGCGGCACGATGTAGACGCAGCCGGTTTCGAGCACCGCGCCCTGGGACAGATCGATCACATGCAGGCTCAGCCGATCGAGCTTGTCCGACACCAGATGCGAGGGCCCCGGCATGAAGGAGGCGCGCACACGAAAAGCCTTGCTTCCTAAGCGCAGGTCAAGGCTTGCCGGCTGGATCTGATCGCGGTCGAGCTCCCGCTCGGAGTTCAGACGCCCCGTTTCGAACAGCGCCGCAATCGCGCGGTCGGCCAGAATTCCAGTTTCGCGAGCCATCATGCCCCATCCATCATTTTGCCGCCGACAAAACCAAACTCGGGGAATTGACGCAAGCAGCTAACAGCAGTATTGCAGAATTATCCCGTGGTGATTTGGCCGGTCGGCTTGCAGCCACGTTAAACAAGTGGCTAAAAAGACCGGGTTGAAACCGGTCTGCTTTTGCGGCCGGTTTTTTTGTTATGTGAAGGTGATGGCATGAGCAAGACCTGGCGCCCGGCAACCCAACTCGTCCATGGCGGCACGCTGCGTTCGCAATATGGCGAAACGTCGGAGGCAATCTATCTCACCCAGGGTTTCGTCTATGACACGTCGGAAGCGGCCGAAGCCCGCTTCAAGGGCGAAACGGACGGCTTCATCTATGCCCGCTACGGCAGCCCCACCAATGACATGTTCGAAAAGCGCATGTGCGCGTTGGAAGGCGCCGAAGATGCCCGCGCCACCGCCTCCGGCATGGCGGCCGTCGCCGCCGCCGTTCTCTGCCAGGTCAAGGCAGGCGACCATATCGTCGCCGCCCGCGCCCTGTTCGGCTCCTGCCGCTGGGTCGTGGAAACGCTGGCGCCGAAATACGGCGTCGAGTGCACGCTGGTCGACGGCCGGGATCTCGCCAACTGGGAAAAAGCGATCCGCCCCAACACCAAGGTGTTCTTCCTGGAAAGCCCGACCAACCCGACGCTCGAGGTGATCGATATTGCAGGCGTCGCCAGGCTCGCCAACCAGGTCGGCGCCAAGCTGATCGTCGACAACGTTTTTGCGACGCCGCTCTTCCAGAAGCCGCTCGAACTCGGCGCTCATATCGTCGTCTATTCCGCCACCAAGCACATCGACGGCCAGGGCCGCTGCCTCGGCGGCGTGGTGCTCGCCGACAAGGCATGGATCGACGAGAACCTGCACGACTATTTCCGTCATACCGGCCCGGCCATGTCGCCGTTCAATGCCTGGACGCTGTTGAAGGGCATCGAGACACTGCCGCTGCGCGTGCGCCAGCAGACCGAGAATGCGGCGAAGATCGCCGATTTCCTGGCCGAGCAAGGCAAGGTCGCCAAGGTGATCTATCCCGGCCGCAAGGATCACCCGCAGGCCGAGATCATCGCCAAGCAGATGACCGGCGGCTCGACGCTCGTCTGCTTCGAGCTGAAGGGCGGCAAGGAGGCGGCCTTTGCACTGCAGAATGCGCTTGAGATCATCAAGATCTCCAACAATCTCGGCGACAGCAAAAGCCTGATTACCCATCCGGCAACGACGACGCACAAGAACCTGACGGAAGAGGCACGTGCCGAACTCGGCATTTCTCCGGGCACGGTGCGGCTTTCGGCCGGCATCGAGGATACCGAAGACCTGATCGAGGATTTCGCGAAGGCGCTCGCCAAGGTATCGGCCTGATCGACTGGAATAGCGGCCGAACCCATTCGCGGTTCGGCCACTGTCGGCCGGGGAACAAGTTCGCCGGCACTGGCGTTCCGAAGTAAAATTAACGCTGACAGTTAGGCTTAACGATCGAAAACCATTCGATCATCACCATTTGACCGCCGATCAACGTTCCGTTTCTTGACGGACAGGGCCTCTTTATAAGATACGGGTAACATATCTTGACTATGGTGCAAGGCATGTATCGCGCCCTCACAAGAGATATCGAAGTCGTGGTCGAACCGTTCTATCTGGAGGAGCAATCCGATCCGGAAGACGATCGCTATGTCTGGGGTTACCGGATCGTCATCAGCAACAATTCCGGCGTCGCCGTTCGCCTCGTCAACCGCTACTGGAACATCACCGATCAGAACGGACAGGTGGACGAAGTGACCGGCCCCGGCGTCGTAGGCGAACAGCCGCGGCTCAGCCCCGGTGACACCTACGAATATTCCTCCGGCTGCCCGCTCGACACGCCCTCAGGCCTGATGTTCGGCCATTATCAGATGGAAACGGATGAAGGCGAGCTGTTCGACGTCGACATCCCAGCCTTCTCGCTTGACTCGCCGGGGCTGTTGCGCGTGCTGAATTAGAGCGTGCTGCAATTTTCCGGAATCGGGGATTCGCAAATCAGCGGAAATGTGATTCCCTATGCATGCCGGGAAAGGATGGCCGGCATGGATGACGCGACCCTATTCCGC
>NZ_JAULSE010000011.1:0-225505 GCF_030518245.1 Rhizobium sp. CBN3 | reverse complement strand
TCCTCCTTGCAACGCGGGCTCGAAGCCCAATCAACCGTTCGAGCGAAGACATGGCGACGGAGATGCTCGCTGAGGTACGAGTTCGAAACCCAAGGATGACACGCATCCCCGTCGCGCAGCCCGTTTATACACCAACGGCAACGTACAAGGATGAGGCTCTCGTGAGCATCGGGCACCAGCGCCACCCCTCCACTCAGCGGCAGCTGATTATGCCTCCCTTGCCTCATTTTGCCGGCAATGGTATTTCCATTCTGCAACTCTTTCGAGAAAGGAGGATCACGCTATGCAGTATTATTTCCGGCATCATCGCCAGCGTGGTCCCGTCAACGCCCTGCAAATGCGTTTGCAGGGCTGACCAGAGACGCTTTCACTCTCTTCCTGGTCTGCCCTTCGTGGCCGATGCGCCGCCGTCAGATGACCGTGCGCACTCCTCTCATTTCCGGCGCGCAAGACGCAATCCGTGATGGCCTGATGCCACCGATTGCGCCTGCCCCCGGTCAAGACCAGAGAACGAACATGACCCTCATAAATATCCGCAATCTCGGCGTGACGCTCGCTAATCCGCTGTTTTCCAATCTCAATCTCGTTGTCAATTCAGGAGACCGCATCGGCCTCGTCGCCGCCAACGGACGCGGGAAATCCACCCTGCTTGCCTGCATCACCGGCGCGCTGGAGCCGAGCGCGGGCGAGATCACCAAGGCTCGCGGGCTGACGATCGGCCACGTCGCGCAGAATGTGCCGGCCGCACTGTTCGACACGCCGTTCCATGATGCGGTGCTGCAGGCGCTGCCGGCCGATCAGGCCGAAAGCGAGAGCTGGCGCGTCGACGTCGTGCTGGAATCGCTCGAGGTGCCGGAGGTCATGCGCGGCCGGCCGCTGAAGCAATTGAGCGGCGGCTGGCAGCGGCTGGCGATGCTTGCCCGCAGCTGGGTCAGCGAGCCTGACGTGCTTCTGCTCGACGAACCGACCAACCATCTCGATCTCGAAAGGATCGCGCAGCTGGAAAGCTGGCTGAATGCGCTGCCGCGCGAGGTGCCGGTCATTCTCTCCAGCCACGACCGTGCCTTTCTCGATGCGACGACCAGCCGGACGCTGTTCCTGCGGCCGGAGCAATCGCCGGTCTTTGCGCTCCCCTATAGCAGGGCACGCGCCGCCCTCGACGAGATCGACGCCTCCGAGGCGCGGCGTTACGAGCGCGACATGAAGGCGGCGGAGCAATTGCGCAAGCAGGCGGCCAAGCTCAACAATATCGGCATCAATTCCGGCAGCGACCTGCTGGTCGTCAAGACGAAGCAGCTGAAACAGCGGGCGGAGAAGCTGGAGGATGCGGCAAGACCGGCCCATCTCGAACGTTCGGCCGGCGCCATCCGGCTTGCCAACCGCGGCACGCATGCCAAGGTGCTGGTGACGCTGGAAGACGCGGCAGTGACGACGCCGGACGGGACGCTGCTGTTTAGAACCGGCCGGCAGTTCATCTGCCAGGGCGACCGCATCGTGCTCCTCGGCCTCAACGGCGCCGGCAAGTCACGGCTGGTGTCGATGCTGAAACAGGCGATCGAAAGCCGGGAGACCGGGCAGGATGGGATCAAGGCGACGCCGTCGTTGGCTCTCGGCTATGGCGATCAAGCGCTTGCCGATCTTGCCGACAAGGATACCCCGATTGGCACGATCATCCGCCGCTTTGATGTCGGCGAACAGCGGGCGCGGGCCCTGCTCGCCGGCGCCGGCATGACGATCGACATGCAGGCAAAACCGATCGGCCAGCTGTCCGGCGGCCAGAAGGCGAGGCTCGGCATGCTGGTGCTGAGGCTGACGGAACCGAACTTCTATCTCCTCGACGAGCCCACCAACCATCTCGATATCGAGGGACAGGAAGCGCTGGAGAGCGAACTGATGGCGCATGAGGCGAGCTGCCTGCTGGTCTCGCACGACCGCAGTTTCGTGCGGGCGGTGGGAAACCGCTTCTGGCTGATCGAGAAGAAGCGGCTGGTGGAGGTGGAGAGCCCGGAGGGGTTTTTTGCTTCGATTGCCGGATGATTAGTGTTGGCGGCGTGCCGTGTGGCCCCTCATCTGCCTGCCGGCATCGACCGGGGCGAGCCGCCGGTCTCGCCCGTCCTTCGGCCCCCCGAGGGGAGAAGAGATGTGCCGCACTGTTTCCTCCATCGCAAACGGCAGCAGCAAGAAAAGGCCGCTGCCGCAACTCCCCTTCTACCCATCGGGGAGAAGGTGGCCCGAAGGGCCGGATGAGGGGGCCTCACGGTACTACCGCCAATGTCACTACCGCTTCGGCGCCACCAGGCAGAAGAAGGCGCCCTGCGGATCGGTGGCCTGGATGATCCAGCTGCCGCCGGGGACTTCCATCGGGCCGTTGACGACCTTGCCGCCGCCCGATGTGACGCGTTCGATCGCCGCGTCGATGGCCGGAACGATGAAATAGTAGCTCCAGCAGGGCATGGGCACGCTGTCGGGCTTGGTCATCATGCCGCCGATCTGCCGGCCGTCATGGGAGAAGAGGTAATAGACGCCCATCGGCCCCATATCCATCTCGCTGTCCTTCGTCCATCCGAAGAGCTTGGAATAGAAGGCCAGCGCCTCTTTGCCGTTGCCGGCATAGAGTTCGTGCCAGCCGACATTGCCCGGTGCGTCGGGGGCGAGTTCTGGCCAGGTCTGTTCCATCGGCGCCGGCGTCATGATGCAAATGACGGCGCCATGCGGATCGGCGACGACGGCGAAGCGGCCGACGGACGGGATGTCCTGCGGCGGCCGGCGCACCGCCCCGCCATTGACGGCAAAATCCTTTGCCGTCTGGTCGACATCGTCGACGCCGACATAGCCCGTCCAGTTCGGCGGGATGCCCTGGCCTTCAAGCTCGGCCGGAAACTCCATCAGGCCGGCAACGCCGATGCCGTTCGCCTCGAAGATCGTATAGGTTGGCATGCCCTCCACCTGCATGTCCGAGGTGGTCCAGCCGACGACGGAGCTGTAGAATTTCGCGGCGGCTGCGGTATCAGGGGTCATCAGCTCACACCAGATGAACTTTCCATGCGTCTTGGACATCATGCTCTCCCTCTTCTGACGCCGCCTTTCGCTTGGGGGCGCCGTGGTTGTCAGATTTTGCGGATGTAATGTGCTTCCATGAACTGCTTCCACGAGCCGTCCTCCTGCTTGGCGCTGGAGGTGAAAGTGCGGTGGTTGTCGTCGACGAAAGTGATCCGCTCGCGGTAATCGGCAAGGCCCTCGCCGCTGAAGTCGGGTCCCGTCGTATAGAGGTCGAGAACATTGCCGGAGGCGTCGACCTCGCCCTCATAGACCCACATATAGTCCATCATGCTGCCGATCCAGCTGCCGACATATCTGCCTTTTTCAGCGTTGTAGCCGAGCGTCAGGATCGTGGTGGCCCGCTTGCCATTCGGCATGAGGCCGGTTCCTTCGGCGACGAACCAGATGCCGTGGAGCGAGCGGACGGTCTCCGTCCAGTCGTTGCCGTCGGACATCTCGGGTGCGGTGACGCTCCAGTCGCCGACCAGTCTTTCCAAAAAGGAGTGCTCTTTCAGCACTTCGGCGGCCTTCATCATCCTCTTCTCCCTTCGAATGACGATATCCCAGATGTTTGATTGCTCAGTGACAGCAGGACGATGTCTTCGGAGCATCCTCATATTCGTCATGGCGGCGCACGAAATTCATGGTGCTTTCCTCGTTGCGGCCCTTCGGCGCGCGGTCGAGGATCATCAGGGTTCCGATCAGTTCTTCCGGCCCGCGGGCATAGCTCGAATAGGTATGGAAGACCTCGCCCTTGTCGTTGCGGTAGAAGGCACTGAGGCCCGGCAGTTCGTCGTGGGCCTCAGCCGGCTCGATAGAAGTGAAATTGTAGAAGACTTTGTCTTTGGCAAGGTCCTCCGGACTGAAAGAGACGTGATAATCGAAATTGAAATCGCTGCCGAAGGACGAGACCCAGGGGAATTTCCAGCCCATCCGCTTTTTGTAGGCGGCGATCTTCTCGAGCGGGGCACGCGAAACAGCGACCCAGGTGACGTCGTGATGGTTGAGATGCGGCAGCGCGCCATCGACGTGATCCGACAGGAAGGAGCAGCCGGGGCAGCCGGCTTGCCAGTCGGGACCGAGCATGAAATGATAGATCAAAAGCTGGCTGCGGCCATCGAAGAGATCGGCCAGCGACTTCTTTCCATCGGGCGTTTCGAAGACGTAGTCCTTGTCGACCTTCACCCACGGCAGCGCCAGGCGCTCGGCGTTGATGCTGTCGCGCAGCCTCGTCGCCTCCTTTTCCTTCAAGAGCAGGGCGCGCCGGGCCTCTAGCCATTCCTCGCGGGACACAACCTCATTCTGCATGGGATGCGCCCTCCTCCGGCGCCTGCCGGTGAAGCCGGCTCATCTCCTTCTCCTTGACTAATTACATTGATATCAATAGAAATTAAGCATGTCAAATTCGATCGAGATTCCGTTTTCGACGACGCTGCTGGTGCGCGACACCTGCCTCTGCCTGCATGTGCAGCGGGCAGCACGCGCGCTTGCCCGGCTGTTCGACGATGCGCTACGGCCGGCCGGTCTCACCAACGGGCAGTTTTCCCTGATGATGTCGCTGAACCGGCCGGAACCGCCGCCGATGGGGCCGGTCGCCGCCCTTCTCGCCATGGACCAGACGACGCTGACGGCGGCGCTGAAGCCCTTACAGCGCAAGGGCTGGGTGACGGTGGTGGAGAACCCCAGGGACAGGCGTGGCCGCCTGCTCAGCCTTACGGCGGAAGGCAAGGCGGTGCTGGCAAGAGCACTGCCGATCTGGGAAAGCACACATGCGGCCCTCGACGCCGGATTGCCGGGCGGCGGCGTTACGCGGCTGCGGCAGGATCTGCAGGCGCTGTCGGGGGTTACGGTGGAAGCGCCGAAGCCCTCTATCAGCCGCTCCCGTCGGGCAGTGGGCGAATAGGGCGAACCGGACAAACCAAACCTGGCGGTTCGAAATCAACCAAGACCCCTCCCCAACCCCTCCCCACAAGGGGCTAAGCCTCGGCCCCCGCCGCAACCAAAGGCAGAGGTTCTGCTGGCTGTGACCGTTCAACGGATTGGTTACGATGGAGGGTTACCTGAAGCGGTGCGGCACGTTAGCCCCTCCCCCTTGTGGGGAGGGGTTGGGGAGGGGTAGCGGCACGCAGATGGGGGGCTGGTCCGTCTGGCCTATTCCGATCAGGCGACCGTGACCGGAACTTCGGTCGAGGTGCGCATGGCGTGGCTGTAGGGGCAGACGATGTGGGCCGCGGCGGCGAGCTTTTCGGCGGTTTCGCGGTCGAGGCCGGGAATATTGACCGTCAGGGCCACTTCGATGCCGAAGCCGGTGCCGTCTTCGCGCGGGCCGATGCCGACCTTCGCGGAGACGGTCGTCTCTTCCGGAATCTTGACCTTCTGCTGGCCTGCAACAAATTTCAAGGCACCGAGGAAGCAGGCGGAATAGCCGGCAGCGAAGAGCTGCTCGGGATTGGTGCCGGTCGCGCCGTCGCCGCCGAGTTCCTTGGGAACGGTCAGCGTCACGTCCAGAACGCCGTTTTCGGAAACGGCGCGGCCGGCGCGGCCACCGGTGGCGGAGGCTTTGGTCGTATAGAGAATAGGCATGACGATCTCCTTTGGTTGGCCCTTCGATCGGGTTGGAGTTTTACTATCGCACAATTAAATTGTACGCAAGTGAATTTTGCAAATTGCATTTTACGGATGGAAAGAGGACAATCGCAGCCTCGGGGATGACGGATATGAAAGCGCAAACGGCAAAGACGATGGAGATACCTGAGGAGGAAAAGCGGCTGGAAAAGCAGCTGTGCTTTGCGGTCTATGCGACAGCGCATGCTTTTACCCGCGCCTATAAACCGATCCTCGACAGGGTCGGCCTCACCTATCCGCAATATCTGGTGATGCTGGTGCTGTGGGAACGCAGCGCCCTGCCGGTGAAGACGATCGGCGAGCAGTTGGACCTCGATTCCGGCACGCTGTCGCCGCTGTTGAAGCGGTTGGAACAGAGCGGGCTGATCAAGCGCATCCGCGATCTGCGCGACGAGCGGCAAGTGATCGTGTCGCTGACGCCGAAGGGCGAAGCGATGAAATCAGAAGTCGATACGATCATGACGGCGATCGGGAAAGCCGCCGGCTGCACGCTCGAGGAAATGGCCGAGATGCGCGACATGCTGCATCGGCTGCGGGCCAATCTCGGCCGGGCCGGCGACGGCTGAAAGCCCCTGCCCCAAGCCGGTATGATGTCTGCGGCGGGATCAGGACCGCCGGGTGGCGGACTTTACCGTCGTGCGGCGTTTTTTTGCAGGCGCAGGTGCGGCATCCGCTTCCTCGGCGGCCTGCTGCAGACGAAGCGCCCTCAGCTTCTCCGTCTTCTTGTCACGGGCCGATGCCTCCGCGGCAATGATGGCGCGCGCCGTCTGATCGGTCGCTTCGGCCTTGTCGCGAGACGAAAGCTTGGCGGGATTGAAGAATTCTCCCTTGGTGGCGGTCATGTGCCCCCTTTCTCGGGTAATGTCGGCGTTTGAAGCCATTGCCCGCGCGGCCCGAAATAATCCGGCAAAACGGTGCGACGGGTTTCCCGGCAAAACGCCGAGCGGTCTTGCCGGGAAGTGCGTGAAATAAAGAGATAGCGCATTTCCATGACTGGGAGAAATCATGAAATGCTTTGCCGATCAGCGGGCGCGCAGAGCCTTCTTCGGCGCAGGCAGCAGGCCTTCGCGCTGCATCTTCTTGCGTGCAAGCTTGCGCTGGCGGCGAATGGCCTCGGCCTTTTCGCGAGCGCGCTTCTCTGACGGTTTCTCGAATGCGCTGCGCGCCTTCATTTCCCGGAAAAGGCCTTCGCGCTGCATCTTTTTCTTGAGCACGCGCAACGCCTGATCGACGTTGTTATCCCTGACGAGTACCTGCAAAATGATATCCTTCCTGTCGGCGGTGAGGCCGCACTGTCAATAAATACCGACCGAAACGGCTTGCGTCCCGGCTCTATGCCCCCGGTGCTCGACGAAAGCCGGCGGATCAAAACAAAAAGGCCGGGTTGGGACCCGACCTCTTCCAGTCACTCAGCCCGTTCGCTGCCATCTCATGGTCAGCTCGCTGCCATGCGATGGTCAGCCTGCCGCCACATCGGTGGTCGGCCCAGGTGAATGACAAATCATGCGGCCTGAAGGTTATCGGCCGCGTTCTTGCCGGACCGCTTGTCGCGGACCAGATCGTAACGGACCTTCTGACCTTCGGTGAGTTCGCGCATGCCGGCGCGTTCGACTGCCGAAATATGGACGAAAACGTCCGTGGAACCATCATCGGGCTGGATGAAGCCAAAACCCTTGGTGCCATTGAACCACTTGACGACGCCTGAATTCATAACGATCTCCTTTTCAACCGTTTGAGTGCGCCCGGGACCGATTCCGCGGGCAATATCGATGTTGAGACGAGATCTGACGAAGCGCATGGAGCGCATGGGCAAAGAGTCACAAGCAATATTCGATACGCCCCATGTAGGGAGTTTACCGAATTAAGCAATGGATTTTCGAAAATAAATTCCTTTACAGGCAGCGAAAGAGAAAGCGTTTGCCGAGAAAAATTGCCTGAGGCGGCCGGCTGGCGACCGCCCCGGCTGCATCACTGCCAGACGACGATCGGCGCCTTTGTCGGAACGCGGTCGTAGAGATCGATGATGTCCTGGTTCATCAGCCTGACGCAGCCCGAGGAAACTGCCTTGCCGATCGAGCGCCAGTCGGGATTGCCGTGCAGGCGGTAGAGCGTATCCTCTCCATTCGAGAAGATATAGAGGGCGCGGGCGCCGAGCGGGTTTTTCAGGCCCGGCTCCATGCCGCCGTTGTCGATCGAATATTTGACCAGTTCCGGCTGGCGGGCGACCATCTCGTTCGGCGGCTTCCAGCGCGGCCATTTCTGACGCCACTGGATGACGCCCGATCCCTGCCAGGCGAAGCCCTCGCGACCGATGCCGACGCCGTAGCGCATCGCCATGCCGTCGGCCTGGACGAGATAGAGGAAGCGCGACGGCGTATCGACGACGATGGTGCCCGGCGGCTGGCCGGTGGGGTCGAGGACACGCTGGCGATAGTAGCGCGGATCGATCTGTTCATAGGGAACGGCGGGAATGAGGAAGCCGCCGTCCTCGATCGGGCCGTACATGACGGCAAGCTCGGGCCCGCTCGGCACGCTCGAGGCTACCGGCGACTGGAACAGGCGGCCCGGCGAACGGTAGATGATCGACGTGTCGCCCGAGGTGACCGTGTTGACCGTGGAGGCGCAGCCGGTGAGCGCCGAGGCTGCGGTCAGTGCCGAAAAGGAAAGAAAGCTGCGGCGGGAAAGATGTCTATCGAAGCTCATGACGCGGGACTGATTTCCTTTGATGCGTGACGCCGGGGTGGCGACATGAGGAAATCTATCGGCTTGCGCCAAATAAACCATAGCTTCACGCAGACGTGTTCCTGCCGGAGCCGACGATATGAAGAGCGCTGTTGCAGCGCTACATCACAACGATCTCGGCCTTGGCGGGAAGCCGGTCGTAAAGATCGACGACGTCCTGGTTCAGCATGCGCACGCAGCCCGACGATGTCGCCTTGCCGATCGACTGCCAGTCGGGCGTGCCATGGATGCGATAGAGCGTATCCTGGCCGTCCTTGAAGATATACATGGCCCGCGCGCCGAGCGGGTTCTGAAGCCCGGGATTCATGCCGCCGTTTTCCGCCGAAAAGGCGCGAACTTCCGGCTGGCGCGAGACCATTTCGACCGGCGGTGTCCAGCGCGGCCATTTCTGCTTCCACTGGATCACGCCGCGGCCCGACCAGGCGTAACCGTCGCGGCCGAGGCCGACGCCGTAGCGCATCGCCTTGCCGTTTGCCTCGACCAGATAGAGGAAACGCGCCTTGGTATCGACGACGACGGTGCCGGGGCGCTCGGTCGTCTGGTATTCGACTTCCTGGCGCAGGAATTGCGGCTGGACGCGGCTGACAGGAATCGCCGGCAGGGTGAAATCCTCGTCGCGCTGCTCGCCGTACATTGCCATATGTACGGGATTGGTGAGCGGCAGTCCGTAGGTCTGGTGAAACTGGGTCTTGTAGAGTTCTCGCGTCTGCGGCACCGGCTGATCGGGGATCGGCCGCACCCGGCGCGGATCGACGCCCGGCGGCTGGTAGAAGACCGGCGAGGTTTCCTGGACGAAGCGGGCGGGCGAATCGGCAGCGACATCGGGGATCAGGATGTTGCAGCCGCTGAGCGGCGCCACAGCAATCATAAGCCCGGCAATCGGGAAAACCCGGCGCAGAAAATTCATGGGACCACCCTTATCAACGATCGGCAAGACAGCGATATCTGCCGACAGGATGGCACCCGCGGCTGGCGCGAGGCTGGCGTTGGGAGGAATGCCTAGAACCCATCAAGAGGTTCGAAGAGCCAGCTGCCAAAGCGGTCATGCCTCAGGGCCAACCCCACTGCTGAGCCAAACTTCCCGCCGTCAAGAACGCGGCAAACAGGAGCATCAGCGGAAAAAGCCGTTTTGCATACCAACCATGCTCGGCTGGAGTCATGTTCAGCAAGTCGCGACGGCTCGTGATGAGCTGAAGCATCAACCAGAACACAACTGCAAAAGTCACGGCAGCCGCAGCGAAGATTATGTTGCCAGTCATGACTAGAGACGACTACCTGTGCGAACGGGTGGGCCATTGCTAACCTGATATCAGGGGACGAGCAGAACACCCTTGCCATGGGCGGCAGCCAATTTGTGGGTCAGCGCGCGCCTCCAGCTCCGTCAGCCTGCCGCTATCGACGAAACGCCAGTTGCGTTCATACAGCGCGAAAGCCTCCGAGGCAGGCATCACGCGCGCGGGGTCACGATTCCAGACGAGCCCTTTCAGCTCGGGGAAGTCGTTGGCACGATCATGGTCTCTGCGTCCATCGTCATACCGGGAATATAGGCCCAATGGACCTGCATTTGAAGCGGCGGCGAAAAATCAGGCCGCCACGCCATGGAAGAAGCGGATGCTCTGTTCGATCTCGGCCGGCAGCGCCGAGGTGTGGTTGCCGGCGACGGTGTCGGTCTCGATATGGATGCCGGCGGCGCGGGCGCGGCGGGCGAGCAGATCGGCGCGGTCGTTGAAATGCGACTCTTCCGTGCCGTGAACCACCCGGATGGGGCATTTGAAACTGTGGGCGTAACAGAGCGCCGAACGCACCTCGAATTCATGCGCATTGCTGTCGTCGAAACGGATGTCCTGGGGATAGCGGCTGAAGAAGCGGAAGGCGTTGGGATTGCCCGATATCGGCGCGGCGGCGCGGAATTTTTGGGTGCTCATCGCCGTCAGCATGGTCAGCGTGCCGCCGATGCTATGGCCGGCGATGAACAGGCGGCCGGGATCGATGCCCGGCAGATGCGCCAGGCGCTCGGTGGCGGCAAGCACATCGTCGACCTCATCGTAGAAGCCGGAGAAATTGCCCCTCTGGCCGTTTTCGCCGCGCAGCGACGGCATCATCACGACATAACCCGCATCCATATAGGGCTTCATCAGCTGCCAGTGGCCGACGCCCATGGCATTGCCGCCGTGCAGGAAGAGCACGGCCGGCCTGGCGGTGCGCTCGCGTTTGTACCGGGAGACCCAGGCCGCCAGTTCCAATTCGCCGCCATAGCCGGAGCGGTAGAAGATTTTCTCGGCGTCGGCAGGCGCGGTCAGCGGTTCGTATTTATCCGGCGCCGGCCCCTTCTGCAGGAGTTTCGTGCGGAAGCGGCGGCGTACCGCGGCATAGTCGTGCTTGGCAAGGCGCGGCTCGTCGGGGACATCGAAGGCGGCCGCCATGCGCGGCAGGACGAGTGCGCCGGCAAGCCCCGCCAGCACGGCGCGGCGTTGGCGGAGAAAGGAATTTTGTTCATGCGAGCTCATGACGCAGCACCCAAATCATTTCCCCGGCACGCCAGATTTGCATCGGAAAACCGGCGCCGCCAATACACATGATGTTGAAAATATTGCCCTGCGTCATTGTTGCGCAGGTTGCAACGCAAAGCCTATCGCAACAGTCTACACCGGGAAGTCCGATCGTAAGCGAAATAGCGAATCAAATGCCGAAGCCGCAGATGGAACTCCAGGCCATCATTTCGAACAGTCCGCTGCTCTCGACAGTGCTCGAACGCTGGGACGAAATCGGCTTGCCTGATGGCCGCCTTGTCGCCGGCGCGATCGCTCAGACAGTCTGGAACCACGCCTTCGACTTCGCCCACAATCACGGCATCGATGACATCGATCTTGTTTATTTCGATGACAATGACCTGTCCGAAAGCGCGGAAGCAGAGAACTCGGCGCGTATTCGGAGCTTATTCTTCGATCTGCCTGTCTGGATCGATGTGAAGAACCAGGCCAGAGTTCATCTTTGGTACCAGCAAAAATTCGGACATTCGATCGCGCCATACACATCCACGAATGATGCGATCACGACCTTCCCGACGACGGCCGCCGCCGTCGGCATTCGGCCGGTGGATAAAACGCTGGATCTATATGCGCCCTACGGCTTGTCCGATCTATTGGCGCCGCTCATCCGCGCCAACAAGAAACAGATTGGCCGGGAGATCTATGAAAAGAAGGTCGCGCGGTGGCCTAAACTGTGGCCGGATCTTCAAATCATCCCCTGGGATGAGTAGGTGGGCCGGCCCCCGGTCACTCCGGCTTCGCATCGATCATGGCGACCAGTGTGCGCAGGCGGTCGGCCTCGTAAGGTGGCTTGTCGGGACGTAGGCGAGCGATGCGGGGGAAGCGCATGGCGACTCCCGATTTGTGCCGTGTCGAGCGGTTGATGCCCTCGAAGGCCACTTCGACGACAAAGCCGAAATCCTTGTCGGCACGCACGGCGCGCACCGGGCCGAAACGCTCGGTCGTGTTGTTGCGCACGAACTTGTCGAGCAGCTCGAGTTCGGCATCGGTGAAGCCGAAATAGGCCTTTCCCACCGGCACCAGCTGTTCGCCGTCCTCGTCATCGGCCCAGACGCCGAAGGTGAAATCGGAATAATAGCTGGAGCGCTTGCCGTGGCCGCGCTGGGCGTACATCAGCACCGCATCGACATTATAGGGGTTGCGCTTCCACTTGAACCAGGGGCCTTTCATGCGACCGGCCTGGTAGATGCTGTCGCGCCGCTTGATCATCACGCCCTCGATGACCGGATCGGGCGGGGCGGCGCGCAGAGCGTCGAGCTCATCCCATGAGGAGAAAGGCACGAGCGGCGAGAGGTCGAACCGGTCATGGGGCGCGCGGTCGATGATCTCGGAAAGACGCTCGCGGCGATCGACATAGGTGCGGCCGCGAATATCCTCCTCGCCGTCGAAAAGCATGTCGTAGGCACGGATGAAGGCGGGGTAATCGTCGAGCATCTTCGCCGTCACCGTCTTGCGGTTCAGGCGCTGCTGCAGGTCGGAGAAGGTGCGGGTCGGGCTGTTGGAACGGGCGGTGCCGCCGACAAGCAGCTCACCGTCGACGACGCCGGAAAAATTGATCGCCTCAAGAATATCGGGAAAAGCGCCCGAAATGTCGTCGCCGGAGCGGGAATAGATCTTCCGCCTGTCGCCGGAGCGCGACAGCTGGACGCGGATGCCGTCCCATTTCCATTCGGCGGCATAATCGGCCGGGTCGAGACCCGCCAGATCCCCCTCCTCCACCGCATTGGCGAGCATGACGGAATGGAAGATCGCCGGTGTCGCCAGCGCCGGCTTGTCGCCGCCGCCCGCGAGCCATTGGAACAGCGTCTCGTAAGGCGGCTGCAGGCCGTGCCAGAGGGTCTCGATCTCGGTGACGTCCTTGTCGCCGAGATCGGCCAGCGCCTGCTTGGCAAGACGGGCGGAAACGCCGATGCGCAGCGCGCCAGTCGCAAGCTTGATGAAGGCGAACCGGCCGGAGGAATCCAGCCGGTCGAGCAGATCGCGGACATAGGCGCGCACTTCGGTGCGGCCGAGCGCGTTCATGCGCTTGACGACCTCACCCAGGCGCGGCTGAGCCAGGGCCGAGCGGTCTATGTCCCGCTCATTGTCCCAGACGAGCGAGATGGTTTCGGCGAGATCGCCGACGTAATCGTAGGAATAATGAAACAGCACCTCGTCCATGCGCTCCAGCACCAGGTCGCGCAGCATCGCCGGCTTGACGTCGCGCAAGTCAAGCGTGCCGGCGATGGCGGCAAGGCCGTAGCCGCGGTCCGGGTCGGGCGTGTCGCGGAAATAGTCGGTGAGCAGCTTGAGTTTGCCGTTGCGGCTGGGGGTCAGGACCAGGCGGTCGAGGAGGTCGGCGAAAGCTTTCATATTGGCCTCCGCATTCCGGGGGAAAACCCCTCCCCAACTTGGCGAGAAGAAGACCCCTCCCCAACTTGGCGAGAAGAAGACCCCTCCCCAACTTCGCGAGGAGAAGACCCCTCCCCAACCCCTCCCCCCAGGTGGGAGGGGCTAACTCGCGGCACTGCTCTGCCTTCTTTCAACCAAAGCGTTCGCGGCGATGATTTTGTGGCGGGACGGCGCAGCAGGTTAAGCCCCTCCCCCTTGTGGGGAGGGGTTGGGGCGGGGTTTTGACGCGTTCTCCGGCTCATCTCAATCCGCCTCATCCTCATAACCCACCAGATGCAACGGTTTCGCCTTGATGCCCTGCAGCTGGCACCAGCGCACCAGCGCCTCTTCGCGCCCATGGGTCACCCAGACTTCGGCCGGGTGCAGTTCCCGGATCGTTTCGGTCAGTTCCGGCCAGTCGCAATGGTCGGAGATGACGAGCGGCAGTTCGACGCCGAGCTGTTTGGCGCGTTGGCGCACCATCATCCAGCCGGAGGCGAAGGCCGGCAGCGGCTCGTTGAAGCGTCGCGCCCAGCGGTCGGCGAAGGCCGAGGACGGGCCGATGACGACGGCGCCCCGGAAGGTGGATTTGTCGCGGCTTTCGATCGTCGCGGGCAGCAACTCGCCGAGATCGATGCCTTGGCCGATGTAATAGTCGCAGAGCTTTTCCATGGCGCCGTGGATATAGATCGGCTCGGCATAACCGGCATCGCGCAGCAGCCGGATGACGCGCTGGGCCTTGCCGAGCGCATAGGCGCCGACCAGATGGGTGCGCTCAGGAAATTGCCGGAGCGAGGCCAGCAGCTTGCCGGTCTCGTCGATCGGATCTGGATGATGGAAGACCGGCAGGCCGAAGGTCGCCTCGGTGATGAAGACATCGCAGGCGACCGGCACATAGGGCGCGCAGGTCGGGTCGGGGCGGCGCTTGTAATCGCCGGAGACGATGATGCGGGTGCCGTTCTTCTCGATGGCGATCTGGGCCGAGCCGAGCACATGGCCGGCGGGATGAAAACTCACCTTGACGCCGTTGATCAGCAGCTCCTCGCCGAAACCGGCGATCTGCTCGCTGGCGCAGAAGCCCTCGCCATAACGCAGACGCATGATGTCGAGCGTCTGGCGGGTGGCAAGCACGTTCACATGGCCCGGCCGGGCGTGATCGGAATGTCCATGGGTGACGAGGGCCCGTTCGACCGGCCGCACCGGATCGACATAAAAGCCGCCTTCCGGGCAATAGAGCCCTTCCGGGGCGGGATAAAGCAGCGCATCAGCTCTCATGGACCAAGAGATAGCGGGAAATGGGCGCGAGGCCAGAGGAAGCGATCGTCATCACCTGATCCCGTCGAGAAAGGATAAGATCGCGGCGTTGAACTCCGCCGGCCGCTGCAGCGGCGCGAAATGGCTGACGCCGGGCAGGTAGATCATCTGAGCGTCCGGGATGCTGCCGGCAAGATATTCGGCATGCTCGGCTTTGATGAATTCGTCGTGTTCACCGAGCACGATTGCGACCGGAACGCCGATGCGGCCGAGGTCCTCCGCCCCATAATTCGGCTCGGTGCGCATCATCAGGCTGACCGCCTCGACGAAGGAATTGAAATCGTCCGGCGTGGCGGACAATGCCGCATAGTCCTTGGCGTGGCGAGCGAAACATCGGTCGATGACCGGGGTAGGAACGAATTCCAGCGTGCCGCTCGGATCCATGTTGCAGGCGAAGAAGAAGACGCCCTCGACACGCGACGGCGCCGTCATGGCGAGGATCAGCGCGATGCAGGCGCCGTCGCTCCAGCCGACGAACGCCGCCGTTTCCAGCCGCAGTTCGTCCATGACCGCCAGCACGTCGGCGGCCATCAGCTCATAGCTATAGGGACGTGCGTCGCGGGTGCTTCGGCCATGGCCGCGGCTGTCGATCAGCACGACGCGGCGGCCGCTGGCAAGGAGCGCCGGGACCTGGTAGCCCCAGTTGCCGCTATGGCCGAGGCCGCCATGCAGCAGAATGACGGCCGGGCCTGTGCCGTAGCTCGCATACCAGATGCGGGCGCCGGCGCGCCCGACATGGCCTTCGACAGCAGCCAACGGCAGCGGGGCCGCCCCCTGCGCTTCGAAATGGATGAGTTCGTCGTCCTGTCGTTCCATAGCGATGCCAATCCTTTCCGGCGAATAGCCCCGCGCATAGAAAAGCCGGAAAACAGCCCAAGAACAACCAGAATCGCTTTTTAGCTGTTGCCTCTTGCCATACAATCAGGGGGAGCAGAAAGATGGGCAGGAAGCTTTTCTATTGCGCGGCGGCAATCGCGCTCGCAGCCGCCGGCATCTATCTCAACAATACCAGCCTCATTGCCGAGCATCGGCCGGGAAAGCCGGTGCTGCTCGCTCATCGCGGCATCGCCCAGCGGTTCGACGAGACCGATCTGAAGAACGACACCTGCACGGCGAGCCGCATGCTGCCGCCGAAACACGACTATCTGGAAAACACCATCCCCTCGATGCAGGCGGGCTTTGCCGCCGGCGCCGACATCGTCGAGATCGACGTGCATCCGACGACGGATGGCGAATTCGCCGTCTTTCACGACTGGACGCTCGACTGCCGCACCGATGGACACGGCGTGACCCGCGAGCATTCGATGGCTGAGATGAGGAGGCTCGACATCGGCTACGGCTATACCGCCGATGGCGGCAAGACCTTTCCCTTTCGTGGCCGGGGCATCGGCATGATGCCGACGCTGGCGCAAGTGCTTTCGACCTTTCCGGATCGCCGCTTTCTCATCAATATCAAGAGCCGCGATCCGTCCGAGGGCGAAAAGCTCGCCGCCGTGCTGAACGGGCTTCCGACCGCACGGCGGGCCGACATCATCGTCCATGGCGGCGACGAGCCGATCGACGTGCTCGGCCGGCTGACACCCGATATCAAAACCGCCTCGCGCAAAAGCCTGAAGGGCTGCCTGTTCGGCTATATCGGCTATGGCTGGACCGGCCTCCTGCCTGAGGCCTGCAAACATCGGATGATGCTGGTGCCGATCAATATCGCGCCGTGGCTCTGGGGCTGGCCGGACCGCTTCCTCAACCGGATGGAAGATGCCGGAACAGAAGTTTTCGTGCTCGGCCCCTATCGCGGCGGCGGTTTTTCCACCGGCATCGACGATGCCGCGCAGCTGGCGCGACTGCCGCAGGATTATGCGGCAGGCCTATGGACGAATGAGATCGAGACGATCGGTAAGTTCATGAAATGAGGTGGAGTCGCCGCGAGCCTCAGAACTCCACCCAATCGCCGCCGGCGACTGCCGCATTGCCGTGGAAGGCCGCGTTCACCTTCGCGGCCATTGCCCGCGGTGCCGATGGGATGGGTCTGGAGGCAGCGGTTGCCACGGCGGGGCGTGATTGGCGCAAGGCCGCGCTTCCGATGTTGAACTGCCCCAGCAGCTGGAAGAGCGCATCGGCCTCCTTGGCAAGACTGTGGGCGGCGGCCGTCGATTCCTCGACCATGGCCGCATTCTGCTGCGTGCCCTGGTCCATGGTGTTAACCGCGGTGTTGATTTCCTTCAATCCCGTCGCCTGCTCCTTGGAGCTTTCGACGATCGCAAGGACATTGCCGTTCACCTGCTGAACCTGAGCGACGATCTCTTCGAGCGCCTTGCCGGTTTCCCCCACCAGGCTCACTCCGCTCTTCACGTGCTCGTTGGAGGCGCTGATCAGCTCCTTGATCTCCTTCGCCGCTTTGGCCGATCTCTGAGCAAGTTCGCGAACTTCCTGTGCGACCACCGCAAAACCCTTGCCGGCATCGCCCGCGCGTGCCGCCTCGACGCCGGCATTCAGCGCCAACAGATTGGTCTGAAACGCGATTTCGTCGATCACGCCGATGATATTGCCGATCTCTGCCGACGATGTCTGGATCTTTCCCATGGCTTCGACGGCGCTACGGACCACCGCCCCGGAACGCTCGGCGTTCTCGCGCGTCCTTCTCACCAGTTGGCCGGCCTCCTGAGCGCGGTTGCTGGAATCGGAGACCGTTGTGGTGATCTCTTCCAGGGCGGCGGCGGTTTCCTCGACGGAGGCCGCCTGCTGTTCCGTGCGCTTCGACAAATCGTCCGAGGCGGAGCGAACTTGCTGAGCTCCGGCGGCGATGCCGGTTGCGTTTTCGGCCACGGCCTGCATCGCTGCGCGCAGCTTGCCGACAGCGGCGTTGAAGTCGGTTCGGAGTTTTTCCAGGGTCGGAATGAACGGGGTTGCGACTTCCTGGGTCAAGTCGCCGCCAGACAGGCCCGTCAACGATGCCGCCAACTGATCGACATTATTGACGCGGGCAGTGACGTCGGTCGCGAACTTGACGACCTTGAACACCTTGCCGTTCATGTCGAAGATCGGGTTGTAGGAAGCCTGGATATAGACCTTTCTGCCGCCCTTGCCGATGCGCAGAAATTCATCAGCCACGAATTCGCCACCTGACAGGCGCGTCCAGAACCGCCGGTAATCGTCACTGTTAACGTAAGCGCTGTCGCAAAACATCGAATGGTGGCGCCCCTGGATCTCGGCAAGCTGATAACCGAGCGCCGACAGGAAATTCTCGTTTGCCGTCAGAATCTCGCCCTTCGGTGTGAATTCGATAACCGCCTGGGCGCGCGACAGTGCGCTTATCTTGCCGGCATCCTCGGCGCTCTGCAGCTTCTGCTTGGTGATATCGGTCGCGAACTTCACCACCTTGTAGGGTTTCCCGCCGCTGAATACCGGATTGTAGGAGGCTTCGATCCAGATCTCCTTGCCGCCCTTGCCGATGCGTTTGTACTGGCGCCGATCGAACTCGCCTCGGTTGAGCCTCGTCCAGAACTCGCGATAATCGGCCGACGAGGCTTCTGCCGGCTCGACGAACATCCGGTGATGCTGGCCGACAATCTCGGACAAGTCGTAACCGAGGGCAGCACAGAAATTGGCATTGGCCGTGAGAATCTTGCCGGTAAGGTCGAATTCGATGATGGCCTGCGACCTGCTCATCGCGGCCAGCACGGCCTTGGCATCCGAACCGAAGCCGAATCCTATTTTCTTCATGCTGTTCCCCCTCGCTCAAATCGAGCGCATGACTGCCGCCACCCACCGCGGGCTTGCGCTGGACGGGCACCCCGAAAATAAAATCCGATAAATTCTTTAAGCTTCCTTTAACCGAGCCGTCGCGAAACCGGATGCGTGATATCCGAGCGATGCTGAAAGAAAACCGAATATGATCAGCCATTTGCATCAGGACTTGGCGTCGGAGCTGATCTTTCGGGACGTTGTCAAACGTGCCGCCACCGATTTTATTCGCCATTGCCGGCTTCGAATGTTTCGAAGAGCCGTAAACTCTTTGTTAAGCAATGGCCGCCCGCCTATTTCAGGCAGTCAAGGGTCTTTCCGTTTTTTCTCTGCAGATGCATATTCTGCCGTGCTTGGAGCATGCAGAATCAACTTCCGATACGAGCGGATAAGTGGACACCTCAGCCGCCAGGCGCCGCGAATGCCATCGGAGAAAGACATGCCGCTCGAGGCCGAGTTCAATCGAATTGAGGAAGTCGCCGCAGGCTTCAAGACGCATTACGAAGTCTTCAAATACGTGAAGCGTCTTACGCAGGATCTGGGAATGACGGCTTTCCTGATCATGACGCTTCCTTCGGTCGATGTCGTCGAAATCGGCGCGACGAAGATCATCACCAACTGGCCGGCGGAAATGGTCGATTATTACGACGCCCATAACCTGATGGTCGACAGCCCGGTCATCCGGAGGATGCTGAGATCGACGAGCCCCTTCAATTATGATGTCGAGGCGATCAATACCGATCGCGGCGAAGGCAAGAAGTCCACCGTCATCGAGTTGTTCAGGCGGTACGGCATGGAAAGGGGCGCGTATTTTCCCGTTCATGATGCCGCTGCCGGACGCGGTGCGATGTCGATTTCGGGGTCTCGGAATTTCAGCATGGTCGAAATGGCGAAACTCCTGTTTATCGCGACGCTCATCTATGATCGGCTGTCACAGCTGACATTGAACGAGAAACACAAGCCGGTTGCCTTTACGCAGAGCGAGCTGGACTGCTTGAGGATGACGGCTGGCGGCAGGAAGAGCAGCGAAATTGCGAAGCTTCTCGATCTGTCGGAAAGCGCGGTCAACAATCAGATCGGCAGCGTGATCAGGAAGCTGGGATGCACGACGAGAACGCAGGCCGTCGTCAGCGCTCTGCGTCTCAATATCATTCGGGTCTGACCGCCCGATCCACTCGCGATCAGCAAGCCGAGGAAAAGTTCAGGGCAGCTGCCCCTGCAGCAATCGGGAAACCTCCTCCGGCGGGACGGGTTTCGAGAAGCGGTAGCCCTGCGCCTCCTCGCAACGTGCCTGCCGCAGGAAGTCCATCTGGGCATCGGTCTCGACGCCTTCGGCGAGAACTGACAGCTTCAGCGTCTGCGCCAGCGAGATGACGGCCGAGGCGATGGCGACGGCCGTCTTGTCACCCGGCAGGGCCTCGACCAGCGAACGGTCCATCTTCAGCCTGTCGAAGGGAAAGGTCTTTAGGGCCGCAAGGCTGGAATAGCCGGAGCCGAAATCGTCGATCGACAGGCGCACGCCGAGCGCCCTCAACTGCTCCATCATGGCGAGCGCACGCTCGGCATCCTGCATCACCACGCTTTCGGTGACCTCGAGCTCCAGCCAGCGGGATTGCAGGCGGTTGCGCTCCAGCGCCTCGGCGACGTGGCTCGCAAAATCGGGATCGGCGAACTGCTTCGCCGAAACATTGACGGCGATCGTCACCGGCGTCAGGCCCATATCCTGCCAGTTGCGCGCCTGGCGGCAGGCCTCGTTCAGCACCCAGAGGCCGAGGGGAACGATGAGGCCGGTCTCTTCGGCAATCGGGATGAAACTCGCCGGCGGCACCCTGCCCTTTGCCGGATGGTTCCAACGGACCAACGCCTCGATGCCGGTGATGCGGCCGGTGGCGACATCGACCTGCGGCTGATATTCCAGGAACAGCTGATCGGCTGTTATCGCCTGATGGAGCTCCTCCTGCTCGCCGCGCGGCATGCCGACCCCGCTGCTGTCGCCATCATGATGCTGCAGCGTGTTGCGGCCGAATTGCTTGGCGCGATACATGGCGCGATCGGCATTGGCGAGAAGCTCTTCCGAGGTGGAGCCGTCGACGGGAAAGGCGGCGACGCCGATGCTCGAGGTGATGATGATCTCACCGCTCTCGCCTTGCATCGGCCGAGTAATCGCCTTCTGCAGATCGCGAAGGCGGCGGGTGATGCCGGCATCGTGGCTCGACTGGTGGACGAGCACCACGAGGAATTCGTCTCCGCCGAGCCGCACCACCATATCCGAGGGACGGATGCTGTTGGCCATGCGGGTGGCGATCTCCTTCAACACCTCGTCGCCGGCGGCATGGCCGCGGCCGTCATTGACGTCCTTGAAATTATCGAGATCGATATAGGCGACCGTGACCTTGCGGTTATTGCGCCGGGCCTGGTCAAGGATGCCGGCCAGCCTTTCCTTCAGAAAGGCGCGGTTCGGCAGGCCGGTGAGATCATCATGATGCGCCATGAAATGGATGCGATCGTCGACGCGCTTGCGTTCGATGGCAATGCCGGCGATGTGGGTGGCGAGCGCCACCAGCTTCATTTCATGCTCGGTGGGACGGCGCACCTCCCTGGAATAGAGGGCGAAGGTGCCGAGCACATTGTTCTCAGAGGTAGCGATCGGCGTCGACCAGCAGGAGCGAAAGCCGAATGGGGCAACCAGCGCGCGGAAATCCTCCCACAGCGGATCACACATCACGTCCTCGACGATGACGGGCTGGCCGCGCCAGGCGGCGGTACCGCAGGAGCCGACCTTCGGGCCGATCGTGACGCCGTCAATGAGCCGGCTGTAGCCGCCGGGAAGATTGGGAGCCGCACCGTGATAAAGCCTGGTGCCCTCGCCGTCGAGCAGGAGAACCGAGCCGTCGATACCCGTCAGCTGGGCTTCGATCATCAGCACCAGCGCCTCGAGGATCATCGGCAGCGGTTCATTGCGGGCAATCATCTCGAGCAGTTTCGCCTGGCCGCGATGAAGATCCTCCTGCAGCTTGCGTTCGGTGATATCGCGGGAAACGCCGATCAGGCCGACGACCTCGCCGCGATCGTTGCGCAGTGGTATTTTCGAGGTCAGCCGGCAAACGGGCTTGGCGGCGCCGGGAAGGACGACCGTCTCCTCCATGTCGATGCGGGCTTCGCCGGTCGCCATGATCTGCTGCTCGATATCGAAATGGCGGCGCGCCGCCTCGAAATCGAACAGGTCGAAATCACGCTTGCCGGCAATCTCTTCGGCGCTGAGGCCGAGGCTGGCCGCCGTGACGGCGTTGGCGAAGACAAAGCGGCTGTCACGATCCTTGACGTAGAGGAAGTCCGGAAGTTCGTGAATGATCGCCTTCAGGCGCAGGTTCTCGACGCCTTCCGAGAGGTGATGGGCGGTCGACGCCATCATCGCCTCGGTCGCGGCAACGAAACGCCGCGTTTCGGCCGTCAGGGAATCGACAGATTCCCATCGCCTGGCACTCGCTTCGTGCATGACGCCATTCTCCCCCAGCGGCTGAAGGCCCATTCCGCAAAATCCATTTATTTTCCCTTTAAAGTAGTCCGTATTCCCTTCAGGTTGCTTAAATGAAAGGGTGAACAACGCACCAATATAAGCGGCGAGATCCTGCCATCGGCCCCCTGTCGCAGCAAGAATTTCGGATTGAGGTGAAGGGCCTGTGCCAAAAGAAGACAGGCGGGCTGGCACGTTTTCTGCTACGGGCGCGTCATGACAGGAGAGCCCGGAATGCCCTTTCGCCGCGATATGCTGCTCTTTCTCGCCGCCTCCGCACTTGCGGGCGGGACGTCGCGGGCGCTTGCCTCGCCGCTGACGGCTGCCAGCCAGCCGGATCTGCGCGGTGCGATCGACGCGGTGGAATATCGCGCCGTTCCCGAAAGTGGGGACCGTAAGACCCGCAACCTGGAGCAGATGATAAAGCAGGCGGCGGCCGAGAACGTGCCGGTCTTCCTGCCGCCCGGCACCTATAAGATCTCCAACCTCACCCTGCCCGACAATACCCGCATATCAGGCGTGCCCGGCGCCTCGCGGATCGTCTATACCGGGGACGGCCATCTGTTTGCGGCCGAAAACATCAGGCGCATCGAGCTTTCCAATCTCGTCATCGACGGCGGCAACCGCTGGCTCGGCGATTATGCCGGCGGGCTTCTGCAATTTACCGGCGTCGACGAGGTGCTGATCGACAATTGCGAGATCGGCGGCAGCCGCAAGCACGGCCTGCAGCTGGAGCGCTGCGGCGGGCGGATCGAACGCAGCCGCATTTCGGGCGCCGCCCAATCCGGGCTCTACGCGGTCGATTCCGCCAATCTTTCGATCGTTGCAAATACGGTCTCGGATTGCGGCAATGGCGGCATTCTCGTGCATCGCTGGAAGAAGGCGGAGGACGGCACGGTCGTTTCCGGCAACCGGATCTTCAACATCCGCGCCAATGACGGCGGCACCGGTCAGAACGGCAACGGCATCAACGTCTTTCGCGCCGACGGGGTGATGGTGGTGAACAACCAGATTTCCGACTGCGCCTTTACCGCCATCCGCGCCAATTCGGCCTCGAACATCCAGATCAGCAGCAACCAGTGCCGGCGCTCCGGCGAGACGGCGATCTACGTCGAATTCGCCTTCGAAGGGGCGGTCGTCTCCGCCAATATGATCGACGGGGCGGCGAACGGCATCTCGATCGCCAATTTCGACGAGGGCGGGCGGCTCGCGAGCGTCACCGGCAATGTCGTGCGCAACCTGACGCTGAAAGGCCCCTACACCCACGAGGTCGGCTTCGGCATCGGCATTGCGGCGGAAGCCGATACGCTGGTGTCCGGCAATGTGATCGAGGGCGCGCCGCGCTGGGGCTTGCAGATCGGATGGGGGCCTTATCTCAGAAATGTCGTCGTCAGCGGCAATGTGGTGCGCAAGGCGCCTGTAGGATGCGCGGTCTCGGTCGCCGAGGGGGCAGGCACGGCCGTCATCACCGACAACATCTTCCAGGAGGTTAGCCAAGGGGCGGTGCTTGGCTTTGAGTGGGACAGACAAGTCTCCGCCGAAATGGCGGGCGGCCGCGCGCCTTATGCGCAGCTGACCGTCGAGCGAAACCGCGTATCATGACACGCGGCTCCGCCTTTGCTCAGTGCGTCTGGTAGGTGCCGGTGACGGTCGCTTCCGCCAATGCGTGTTTCTTTGCCTCCGCCCACATCGCGCTGATACCGGCGGCATCCGGCGTAGAAAGCTTCGGCACGTCGAGGGCCGCGAGGCGGAAGATGTAGTGATGCGGGCGATCGCCGGCCGGCGGCTGCGGGCCATCGTAACGGGCGTTGCCGAAATCGTTCTTGTAGAAGCGCGGCGCCTGCTCCGGCGCCGTATCGACGCTTTCGGCAAGTGCGCACCACTGCGCTGGGATATTGGCAATGCCGCAATGGCGGAACGTGCCATGCGGAGCATCCGGATCCTCAACCATCAGAGCAAAGCTCCTGGTCTCCTCGGGCGCGCCGCTCCAGGTAAGCGGCGGAAAGAGATTCTCGCCGGCGCGCGCATATTTCTTCGGGATCGGCTGATCCTGGGCAAAAGCCTTGCTGATCAATGTCAAAGTCACGACGTTCTCCTTCTAAGGGGGCTCCTTTCTGATCGGGGGCTCCTTGATGTTCAGGGCTCCTTCATCGTCAGGGACGACCGCTTCCCTTTTTATGCTCGCTCTCCTGATTGCGGCCGCGCATCATGGCCCGGTCGTCATTGCGGGTATCCGGGTCGGCCTTCAGATCATTGCCTTTGCGATAGGCTTCCTTCGCCTGCGCATTGCGTTGCAGATCTGCCCTGGCGTCGAAATCCTTGCCGGCATTTGCGGTTTTCTCGCGTTTCTCGATGACACGAAGCTGTTGTTCATGCGTCTTCTTGCCTGTCATGAGTTCCTCCTTTGCCTGGCCTGCGCTGCGCACGCGGCTCATCGCTTTTCGGCGTCTCGACGACGCCAATCCCAGGGTCCAACCCACCGGCTCTCTCATTGTTCCCAATTGTGCTCGATCCCCCGCATCAAAAGCTTTCATCGTCCCATCAGCGGCGAGGACTTTTCCGAGGGTGATCCGGCGTTTACGGTTTCTGCGACACAGCGAGGGGATATCGTCATGCTGACAATCTATGGGGTCTATCGATCGCGCGCCTCACGCGTCTACTGGATGGCGGAGGAACTCGGGCTCGAATTCCGCTCCGTGCCCGTGCTGCAGGCCAGGCGGCTTGCCGACCCGCTCGCCGAGGAGGCGCCGCTCAACACGCATTCGCCCGATTTCACCGCCCTCAACCCGATGGCGCAGATCCCCAGCATTCGCGACGGCGACCTCGTCATGCACGAGTCGCTGGCGATCAATCTCTATCTCGCCCGCAAGCATGGCGGGCCGCTTTCCGGCAAAACCGTCGAGGAAGACGGATTGCTGACGATGTGGACGATCTGGGCGGCCTCGCAGGTCGAGCCGCATTCGGTGCGGATCGTGCTCACCTATGATAACGGGCTTGAGAACAGCGACGACGGCAAGCAGACGATCGCCGCCGCCTGCTACGGGCTGCGCCGGCCATTTGCGGCGCTCGAAGGTCACCTTGCCGGCCGGCAGTGGATCGTCGGCGACCGCTTCACCGTCGCCGATCTCAATATCGCCGAGGTGCTGCGTTATGCCCAGAGCGAGACGGATCTTTTCGACGCGCATCCGAACGTCAAGGCCTGGATCGAACGCTGCCAGTCCCGCCCGGCTTACAAGGCGATGCAGGCGGCCCGCAGCAAGGAACCGATCGAGGTTTAGCGCTACCGGAAAAGCGCCAGCGTGCCGGCCATTTCCTCGCGGATCCAGGCCTTGAAATCCTTGACCTTCTTCGGCTCGCGCATGCCTTCGGCCGTCACGAAATAATGGCCGAAGCCGGTCTTCGCGCGAATGCCGAACGGCGCCGCCAGCCGGCCTTCGGCCAGCGCAAAGGCGGCAAGCGTCTGCCAGGCGAGCATGACGCCCTGGCCGGCGATCGCCGCATCGAGGCACAGCGAGGCGTCGTTGAAGACGTGGCGCGTCGCAAGCGTCGCGCCCGACAATCCGGCCTCGCGCATCCAGACTTCCCAGCTGAACATGGCCGGGCCATCGATGATGGCCGGCAAAGCGAGGATATCGGCAGGCTGTTTCAGGTTCGCCGCCATCTCGGGCGAACAAACGGGAAAGACCTCCTGCTCCAGCAGCAGCTCGGCCTTCACATCGGGCCATCTGCCGGCCCCGACGCGGATGCCGATATCGACGTCGCCGAGCGCGGGATTGACGAGGTTGGTCGTTGCATCAAGCCGCAGCTTGATGTCGGGGTAACGCTCGGCGAAGCGATCGAGCCGGCAGACGAGCCAGCGGGCGGCGAAAACCGGCGCAACCGAGATGGTCAGGATCGTATCGTCCTTGCGGCTTGCGATCGAGACTGCCGCAGAAAGACGGGCAAAGCCCTCGTCGAGCGCTGCGAGCACCGGCCGGCCGGCTTCGGTGGCAATCATGCCCCGGGCGGTGCGCTCGAAGATCACCTGGCCGAGTTGGGCTTCGGCCTTGATCACCTGCTGGCTGACGGCGCCGACCGAGACGCCGAGCTCGTCGGCGGCCGCCTGCAGGGAGCCGAGACGACCGACGACCTCCAGCGCCCTGAGGCCGTTGAGATGGACGCTATTCAGGTTCTTCATATAGTTTTTCTATAATGTCGCCGCGGTAATCTCAATTGAAAAAGCACGGGCGCAGGCAGACATTGCGAGCATACAGGATCCCGCTCGACCGGCGATGGCACGATGAGCGGGAGAGCTTGTTCGGCACCAGCCGCCGGTTGGTCACCTTTCCGCGCCGCTGGAGAATGCGAGGCTTGCCATGTCGTGGCTGAAGTTTTTCTTGATGTCTGCCGCGCGGACGCAGATCGACCCGGCCTGGAAGGATGACCCGCTGCGGCATCCCGAGGTCCAGCGCATGTCGCTGCGCGAAATCGCTGATCTGCCGCTGGGAGCGGAGACCGGTTTTCATGCCGAGGCCAGGTCGCAGCTGGCGAAATGCGCGTGAGCACCGCTCCCGCGCTTTGCTGATTCGCGTTATGCTAAACGGCAGACGCCTGCCAGCAAATCACCGGACCGTCGTCGGGATCGATGCGCTCGCCGGCGCGGATAAAGCCGTTGCGTTCGAGGACACGCTGCGAAGGGATGTTTTCCACGGCTGTATCGGCTGAAACGAGAGTTACGCGCGGGTCCTGCCGCGCCCATTCCAGCAATTCTCCTATGGCGCGTGTGACGGATCCACGTCCTTGGCGGCTGGGCGCGATCCCATAGCCGATGTGGATTTCGCCGTTCTGAGGTGCGCGAATGATGGAGCACAGCCCGACGATTTCGGTCTCCTCCACAATCATCCAGACCGATGGGATAAATTCGGCGCCGATCTCGGCTGCAATCCTGGCCAGCATCTCCAGAACCTCAGGAGGCGCGATGGCGCTATCGGAAACCAGGCGCGTGTTTACAGGCGCGAAACCGTTCAGCAACGCGTTGAAATCATGGGCCGTCAATTCGATGATCATATTCTTCTCGACATTGAGCATGCGCCGGTTTTGGCGCGTCAAGCCGAGCGATGGAACGAGATTAGCCCTCGATCAATTTCGAGCTATGTCTCGCCGTTCGCCTCGGCCGGTGCGTTCTGAATATTTTGCGACGGCAAACAAAGGCATTCTCCTGTTGGGGCATGATCCCGGAATGAGCTGATGCGGCTTGATATTGAAGTTCATCGGGTTCTTTGTCCAGGCTTCGCAAGAAGCAGCGCCGGAGCGCGTCCTTCGAGGCTTCGCCCTTTGGGCTACGCGCCTCATCAGGATGAGGAGCGCTGGAGGGGGCCGCAGCCAATGGAGGCGTTGGTGGTTCCGAACCGGAGCGTCCCGAGAGCCTCATCTTGAGGTGCCCCGCAGGTCGAAGGACGAGGCGGGCATGCTGCCGTTGAAGATGCCGTCGATTATCTCGTCGGATTGGCCGGATCCTCGCTGACGCCGACGCGGTGGCGATAGACCATTTCCCAGCCTTTCCAGCCGTTGAACAGAAGAAGGGCGGTGGCGATCAACGACAGCACCAATCCGGTCGGCACGATGAAGTCGCCACCTTCGGCCAATCGGCGCCAGAGGTTGACGGCCTCGATCAGGACGAGGACGACATTGCCGATCATATGGAACCAGGCGTCGCGCAGATCGCGAATGTGGCTGTCGCAGAGAAAGTCGGTCAATCCGGCAACTGCCGCCAGCGCCGCCATGACAAGGCCGGCACCGAGCATCCAGTTTGTCGCAACTGCCCAGGCCGGATCGCCCGATCTGGCGTAGACGATGTCGACGACAAGCGTGCCGACGAAGGCGGCGATGGGGAACGGGATCAACATCGGGTGGATCGGATGACCGGCAATGCTCAAGGTGCTTTTCGGGTTCATCCTATTGTCCTCCGACCTTTTTCAATGCGTCTTGCCTGTGGGCAGCGATATGATCGCTCTTGTCGCTCTTGATCTCGTACTGGGGCGATGCCTCCGTCGCCCGGTGCCGATGGCCCTTGTAATCGAAATCCCGGGTGTGGATCGCGATGATGCGGCCGGAGACTTGCCCAGCCTCCGAATTCCAGGTGACGTGATCTCCCCGAGCAAATTTGGCCATGGCGCACAACTCGTCAGATGCCACAGAGTATGCGTCAAACATCCAGACCGCCTGCTTTGTTCCCGTCATGACCGACAAGCTGAAACCCATAGCTGTGGAGAAGAGGCCTGCGTGCTTGACCCCGTGCGGTCAACGGCCCGCCCCCCCCGCAAAAGGCGATCGCCCGGCCGGAGCCACCGAGCGTGAAGACCGTTGAAATATCGAGCGCGCGGTGATAATTGCTGCGTCGGGTCTGCAGTTCACCCAGGCATCGCCGTTCTCCGGAACACGCTAAACCTGACAATGACCGAGATATGGACACCGATCCCGTGCCATGTCGGAAGGGCGATCACCGATACTCCATCCGGAACGGCACGACCAAAGGATAGGTCATGTCCAGAAAACTCATCCCGCTCCAGGTGAGCAATGCCTCCGCATTTGCCAAGTCGCTGCGCCTGCAGCTCTCCGCCCATGAGGGGCTTCCCTCTCACCTGCAGTTCTTGAACATGCTGGCACGGGCTGCCGGTTACGGCAATTTCCAGAGCCTGCGGGCGCAAACTGATCTCGTTGACAGCGAGGCCCTCCCCCCGACAGCGGCGCCTGTCGCCGACCCCGCGGTCGACCGAAAGCATATCGCCCGTGTTCAACGCAGGTTCGACCAAAAGCTTCGCTTGATACGCTGGCCCTCGCGGCGCATGGATCAGATCACGGCGCTTTGGATTCTCTGGTCGTATATTCCTTCAGCGAGGGAGATGTCCGAAAAAGAAGTCAATGCCCTTCTTCGCGACAGGCACCTGTTTGGAGATCACGCTTTGCTGCGTCGGGAACTTTGCGACCTCGGCCTCATGCGCCGGACGCGCGACGGCAGCGTCTACCGGCGCGTCGAACGATCGATGCCGATCAATGCGGCGACGATCCTGCGTCAACATTCCCAGCGCCAAGCACACTGACCGCCGTTGCGGAGGCGTCCGATCGAAGACGGCCTTCGAAACGGCGCCTCATTCCTCTTTCGTATCATCGTCGCCGGGCTGCCGCTTGCGGCGCGAACGGAGATTGCCGAAGCCCATATAGTGATCGGCATCCGAGGTGTTCCATCGGCCGGCAAGAACGATGATCGCGATGGCCGCGGCGACGATAAGCAAGGCATAGATTTTGTCCATGCGTTGAATGTAGCGCAGGCGAAGATCGGTCAAAGGTCGTGGCGACATAGGACGAAGTGATCGATCGAAACGCAACTTGCCCTTGCACGAATCCCACTTCGCGCTAGCCTGCGTTCGCAAGCCCCATCGCCGCCCGAGTCGGCTCGCTTCACATCCGAGGGAATAGACATGCCGGCTTTGATCGAAGCACGGGGCGTCAGCAAGCGCTTCCGGCAGCACAAGAGATTTCCGGGTCTGCTCGGCGCCTTCAAGACGCTGGTGACGAGCGAATATACCGAGGTTCAGGCCGTTTCCGATATCGGCTTCGATATTACGGCCGGCGAGGCCGTCGGCTATCTTGGCCCGAACGGCGCCGGCAAATCGACGATGATCAAGATGATGACCGGCATTCTGGTGCCGAGTTCAGGCACGCTTTCGGTGCTCGGCCGCACGCCGCATCTCTCCCGCATGGACAATGCGCGCGAGATCGGCGTCGTCTTCGGCCAGCGCAGCCAGCTGTGGTGGGACCTGCCGCTGATCGACAGTTTCACGCTGCACCAGCGCATCTATGATATCCCGGCTCCCCGTTATGCCGACAATCTGCGCCAGTTCAGCGAGCTGCTCGACCTCTCGCCCTTCCTCGACCGGGCGGTGCGCCAGCTCAGCCTCGGCCAGCGCATGCGCGCCGAGATCGTGATGTCGCTGCTGCACGATCCGAAGATCCTCTTTCTCGACGAACCGACGATCGGGCTCGACGTGGTCGCCAAGGATGCGGTGCGGCGCTTCCTCGCCGAGATCAACCGCGAACGCGGCGTCACCATCATCCTCACCACCCATGACCTGCAGGACATCGAGACGATCTGCCCGCGGCTGATCATGGTCGATCACTCCAGGCTGATCTTCGACGGCGAATTGCGCAGCCTGCGCGCCGCCCTCGGTTCAGCCCGGCGACTGACGCTGGAATTTGCCAGCGACCCCGGCCCTTTGCGGCTCAGCACCGCGTCGCTCGTCAACGACGAGGGCCTGCGCAAGGAATATCTGATCGAGCGCGAGGATGTGTCGCTGGTCAAAATCCTTTCGGAGGTCGGCAGCGACCGCGATCTCAAGGACGTGGCGCTGCACGAGCCCGACATCGAAGAGGTCATCCGCACCTTCTACCAGGGTCGCAACGCCAGGGCCCGGGCCTCATGAGCGCTTACCTCGCTTTCACGCGCAACGCCCGGGCGCCGACACCATGAATGCGTATCTTGCCTTCACGCACAACGCCCAGGCGCCCACACCATGAGCGCTTATCTGGCCTTCACACGCAGCGCCTTCCACGCGCAGCTCGCCTATCGCAACGAGGTCTGGGCCAATATTTTCGGCAAGATGGTGCAGGTCGTCGCCCGTGTCGCCATCTGGCTCGCCGTCTATGCCGGCGCCGGCGCGACCGTGGTCGACGGCGTCTCGCTGCAGCAGATGGTGACCTACGCCCTGCTCGGCGGCGCTGTGATGGGCGCCAGCCGCCCGGAAAGGGTCATCGGCGAGATCGGCCGCTCGCTCAAAACAGGCGATATCGCTGTCTGGCTGCTGAAGCCGCTTTCCTATCCGCTCTATCTCTTCGCCAATGAATGCGGCAGCTTTTCCTATCGTCTGGCGACGCAGGTGATCCCGACCGTTGTCTTCACCGCCTTGATCTACGGCATGCTGGCGCCGGCAAGCCTGTTTCACGGCCTGATGTTTGCCGTCTTCTGGTCGCTGTCCTTCGTGCTGATCTTCCTGATGTCGGCGCTGTTCGGGCTGATCGCCTTCTGGCTGATGACGAGCTTCTCGCTGGACTGGATCCTCGGCGCCCTATTGCATCTCTTCTCCGGCCTGCTGGTGCCCTTCTGGTTCTTCCCCGAGCCCTTAGCGACGATCGCCCGTCACCTGCCCTTCGCCTGGGTCGTCTATTATCCCAATGCGGTCTATCTCGGCAGGCTTTCGGTGGCCGACACCTGGTTGCATCTCGGCCTCGGCTTCGGCTGGGCCGGGTTGTTCCTTTTGGGCGTGCTCTGGCTGTGGCGCCTGGCGTCGCGCCGCATCACCGTGCAGGGAGGCTGATCGTGCTCCTTCATCACCTCCGCGTCATTCCGCTGCTGGTGCGCATGCATGTGCGCTCGCAAATGGAATATCGCGGCGCCTTCTGGCTCGACCGGCTTGCGCAGATCCTCTCCTATGGCAGCGTCTTTGCCACCATCGGCATTCTGCTTGCCCGCTTCCAGACGCTCGGCGGCTGGATCTGGCCGGAGCTGGCGCTGCTCTTCAGTTTCCAGCTGCTCGCCTATTCGCTGGGGGCAGCGATGAGCTTCGTGCAATTGCGCGACCTCGAGGAGCTGGTGCGGCTCGGCACCTATGACACGCTCTTGATCAAGCCATTCAGCCCCTGGGCCTATCTCGTCTTTTCCGGCCCCAATATCGGCTATGCCGGCCATATCATCCTGGCGGTGCCGCTGCTGGGATGGGCGGTCCTGTCGGTCGACTGCGCCTGGTCTGCCTCATCCGTGGCGTTCCTGCTGGCCGCGATCGTCAGCGCGACGCTGCTCACCGGCGCGATGATCACCATGATCGGCGCGACGGCGCTGATGTGGGTGCGGTCGAACCACCTGTTCTCGATCTTCTTCGGCTTCTGGGAGCTGACGCGCTACCCGCTCAACATCTTTCCCGGCAGCATCCAGCTGACTCTGATCACCGCCGTCCCCCTGGCGCTGACCAGCTCGGTCCCGGTCGGCGCGCTGCTCGGCAAACCCATCCCGATCCTCGGCGACTGGGCCGGGCCGGTGACGCTCGCCGCAGGCCCCGTCTGGGTATTGCTCGCCATGGCCCACTGGCGCTACGCCACCCGCAAATACCAGGGTGCCGGCGGCTGATGGCACTGCCCCCGCCTCAGCCCCGGTCGAAGACCAGCGCCCGCTGAACGGCGGGCCGTTGCAGCATGCGGGCGTGGTGGTCGCTGACCTTTGCGAAACGGGCGGGATCGACGCCGTCGGATGGCAGCCAGTCGGTCATGACGAAGAGATAGGGATCGGCGAGCGAATAGGTCTCGCCCATCACCCACGGCCCTTCGAACATCGTCTCTTCGATCAGCGTGAAGCAATCGGCCATGTTCTGCGGCACCTTGGCCTTCATCGCCTCGAGTGCCGCCGGCTCGTCGGCCCAGCGCGAGCCGCGCGGGCGGTGGGCATGGTTCACATGCACGGTCGAGCAGAGATAGCTGTTGAAGGATTGCAGCCGCGCCATTTCGAAGGCATCGCCGAGCGGCGCGAGCTTCGCGGCCGGGGCGCTTTCAGCGATGAAGCCGAGGATCGCCGGCGTTTCCGTCAGCACGCCGCGATCCGTGACGAGCGCCGGCACCCGGCCCTTCGGATTGATCTTCAGATAGTCCGGCGAACGCTGCTCGCCATCGCGGAAGCTGAGCTTCCTTGTTTCGAAGGCAAGGCCGGATTCTTCGAGGGCAATAAGGCTTGCGAGCGCGCAGGTTCCGGACGCGTAATATAGTGTCAGCATGGTTGTCGACTCCCGTTCGGCACGTCTTATAGCGCGGGGATTGGTGCGCCGGAACCGGGGAGATGGTGGTTTGCTTAGGCGTTCGGCAGCCAGACTATGATCGGCGTGCCGGGAGGCTGCCCCTCATCCGGCTGCCGCCACCTTCTCCCCGTTCTGACGGGGAGAAGGGGTATGCCGCACCCGCTTCCTCTATCTCAAGGTTGCGTTTGGCACGTCCCTTCTCCCCGTCAGAACGGGAAGAGGCTAGGGAGGGGCAACCCCACGGGACACCCTGACTCACCCGCAACCCGGCACATCCTCCAGCCGGTGCCAGACCGGGATGCCGCGTTCTCTCGCGATGCGCACGTCATTGTCGGCGCCCTTGGACTCGCCGGGCAAGCGTAACACGCCCTCGCAGAGCTGCAGCAGCCGGCCGGCGACCGGATGGAAGATCTCCTCGTAGAGCGCGTCGCCGACCGATCTGCCGCCGGCGGCGTGCCAGATCGGCAGCGCCACCCATTCGCCGATCATCGGCACATGGCCGGCCTTGAACAAGGCGTGAGAGGGTTCTTCCAGCCGCTTCAGGTTGGCGGCCATTTTTTCCGGGTCGTCGCCCGTCCCGGACCGATAAGGCCCGGCAATCAATATCAACATGATCCACTCCATCACTCTCCCGGCCTGATGCACGGGATTTCTTGAAAATGCACGATATTTCTTGAATGTCGAGTCATTTCGTGCAAGATCGTGCAACCTCGTTCATTTTCGTGCGGAGAGACAATGCTGACGACGCAGCGCAAGACCCTGATCCTCGACATTCTGCGCCGCGATGGCCAGGTGATTGCCAAACGCGTCGCCGAGGATTTTTCGCTCTCGGAAGACACGATCCGACGCGACCTCAGGGAAATGGCGGCCGAGGGGCTCCTGAAACGGGTGCATGGCGGGGCGATGCCGATTGCTCCCGATCTGCCCGACTTTACCGCGCGACGCAGCGTCTCGTCCGAAATCAAGGCGCGGCTCGGAGCCGCGGCGGCGGCGATGGTCAGGCCGGGGCAGATGATCTTCCTCGACGGCGGCACGACGACCGCCGAAATCGCCCGGCATTTGCCGCGCGACATGGCGCTGACGGTCGCGACCCACAGTCCGACGATCGCCGCCGAGTTCGAGCACCATCCGACGGCCGAGGTGATCCTGGCGGGCGGACGGCTCTACAAACATTCAATGGTGGCGACCGGCGCTGCGGCGATGGCGGCGATTTCCCAGCTGCGCCCCGATCTCTTCTTCCTCGGCGTCACCGCCGCCCACCCCGTGCACGGGCTTTCCACCGGCGATTTCGAGGAAGCGGCGATCAAGCGGCACATCGCCCGCTGCTCGGCCGAAACGCATGTGCTGCTGACGGAGGAGAAGTTCGACCTCGTCTCGCCCTGCCCGGTGCTCGGCATTGCCGAGGTGGCAGGACTGATCGTACCGACGGAGATGACGGCCGAGCGGCTGAAGCCTTATCGCGATCTCAACGGTACAATCACTGCAGCGTAATCCTGCGCTGAAAAGTCGGGGCTCGATGGCGTACGAAAACCGTGCGCAGGTTTCTGCATCAGGCCGAGAAGACGGAGGTCGCGCTGATATCGCCGACATGGATGCCGTTCCAGTTGCGCATCGGCATTGCGGCAAAGGCCATCAGGGCGGCATGCAGGGTTTCTTCCGTCTCGAAGAAGCGGGCGAGCGTCGCCGCCACCATGGCTTCGGCGGCGCGGGTGGCACCATCCTCACATTTGAGCGCGATGGCGATGCCCTTTTCCGGGATCGCGGCGCAGAAGACACCCTCGGCGCCTGTCTTGACGAAGATGCGGCCGGGAGCGATCTGCATCAGTTTCGTGCAGGCGCGGCCGGAGCCGGCGACATAGAAGGGCTCGGCCATGCAGGCTTCTATCAGGCGACGGGATGCTTTGGCGCGCAGGGGCTCCAGACCGGTGCCGGTCGCCATCTTGGCAAAGCCGTGGGCCAGACTGCGCAGCGGCACGGCGTAGGTCGGGATGGAGCAGCCGTCGGTGCCGCAGCTCTCGGCGCCGAGCACGGCGCCGGTCAAGCTTTCCATCACTGCTCGGATCTCGATCTGCAGCGGGTGCTCGTAGTCGACGTAGCCCTTCGGATCGATATCGCGGTGGCAGCAGGCGCAGACGAAGCCGGCATGTTTTCCCGAGCAATTGTTGTGCAGCGCCGTCGGTGCGTCGAGCGTGCGGGCCTGATGGATCAGCACCTTTTGGTTCGTCGACCAGTGGGCGCCGCATTCCAGCGCTCCGCCATCCCGTCCGGCGCGCCCGAGCATCGAGGCTGCAAGCGCCACGTGTTCGTCCTCACCATTATGCGAGGCACAGGCGAGCGCCAGCTCCTTGTCGCCGAAGCCATAGGCATCGGCCGCACCGCTTTCCACCAGCGGCAGTGCCTGCATCGCCTTGCAGGCCGAGCGCGGGAAGACGGCGGCGTCGATGTCGCCGAGTGAAAAGACAAGCCTGCCGTCGCCATCAACGACCACCACCGCGCCGCGATGACGGCTTTCCACAAGCAGGCCACGGGTGACTTCAACGGTGACAGGATTGTTCATGGGCTCTCATCCGGATGCTGACGGGATGCGGCAGGCATAACGCGTCACGCGGCGAAAGCCAACGGGTTTAGGTGGGCGCCAGAAGCGGGGCGACGACCGCGAGTTAGGCGCCTCCTCCGTCATTCCAGGCCTTGAGCCTGGAATCCAGCCGGGCTCGACCGGGTAGTTCCGTCGTACGGCCACCACCTCATCCCAATACCCGTCACAGAAATTGACGCATGCGATCGAAAACTATCGTTTCTCTGGTGTGTGCGATCCGGCTAAGAGTGGTGCGTCAGGACCCCCCCATGTCATCCAGTTTCTCCCTCATCCTGCGCGACAACGGGATCCGCATTCCCGCCGTGACGCTCGTCGCGCTTGCCTTTACCTACGCCTCGACCGTGCCTTACCAGTCGATCATCGGGATCAACGAACTGGACTTAAGCAATGGCGCCTATTCGGCGCTGGTGTTCTTCTCGGCGATTGTCAACTTTACGACGAGTCTGACGCTCGGCATCTGGTCGGACAGGCTGAAGGAGCGCCGGCCGCTGGTGCTGATGCTTTCGGTCGCCGGCATGCTCGGCTTCGGGTCGATCGCGATCATTCACAGCCCGGCAATCTTCATCTTTTCGACCCTGCTGCTGGTGCCGATGAGCGGTTCCACCTATTCGCTGCTCTTCGCCAGCCTGCGCGCCAGGACCAACCAGATGGAGCGTGGCGAGGGCGCTGCGGTGACGGCAACGGTGCGGGCGCTGTTTTCCGGCTCCTGGGCGCTAGCGCCGGGGCTGATCGGGCTTTATCTCGTCAACTCGCCATCGATGACGCCGGCCTATGGCATCGCGGCCCTTGCCAGCTGCACCTGCTTTTGCCTGTATTTCTTCTTCGCCCCCGGCAACGGCAGCGCCGGCCCTGCCCCGAACCCGGTCGGCTTCTTCGCATCGCTGAAACGGATCTTCACGCCGAACGTGCTGATCCGCGTCGTCATCATGTCGCTGCTGTTCGCACTGCAGCGGCTGAACGGCATGCTTCTGCCGCTGATCATCACCCGTGCGGCCGATGGAAACGTCGCCGATGTCGGTTTCATCGCAGGGCTGACGGCGCTTCTCGAGATGCCGTTCATGATGATGTGGGGCATGGCGCAGCGCCGCTTCCGCACCGCGCATGTGCTCGCCTTCGGCGCGCTGTTCTATTGCGCCTATCTGCTGCTGCTCGGATTTGCTTCCGCGCCATGGCACATCTATGCGCTGCTGCTCGTCAATGCCTGCGGCGCGGCGGCAATCCTCAGCGTGCCGATTACCTATCTGCAGGACCTGATCGCCGACCGGCCGGGGCTCGGAACCTCGCTCATCTCGCTCAACACCTTCATCGGCACCGGCATCGCCGCCGGGCTCTTCGCCTTCGGCACATCGCTGACCGATTATTCCGGCACCGCCTTCGTCGGGGCCGGCGCGGGTCTGGCGGCGATTGGGGCGTTGCTCCATCTGGAAAGCAGCAGGCGGCAGGCGCGGCAGCCGGCCTGATCGCAGGCGGCGCAGGGGCACATGGCCGCCCCAACCGCCACGCCTAACGCGCCGTGATGCGGTAGGCGCAACGGCGGGCGCCGGTCACGATGTGTTCGCTGCGCTCGACGTCTGCGCCGAGGGCGGCGCGGAAGGTTTCGAGTTCGGAGCGGCAGAAGCCGGCGCAGGCGGTGGCCGCCGCGCAGATCGGACAGTGATTTTCAACCAGCATGAACGAGCCGTCCGCCTCCTGCCAACTGTCGGCCATATAACCCTCGCGGGTGCGGATCGCGGCCAGACCCTCAACGCGCGCGGCAAGGTCGCCGGCGTGTTCGAGCTCGTGGCGATAGCGCTTCAGCGTCTCGGCCTCGCGGGCGGAGATGACGGTGTCGAGCGCTCCCGTCCCAAGCTGGTCGACGAGGGTGCCGAGGAGAGCGGCCGTCAGTTCGGCATGGCCGTCGGGGAAGCGGCGATTGCCGGACGCCGTCAGGTGCCAGAGCTGACGCGGCCTGCCCCTGCCGGCAGCGGCGACGGTGACCGGCTCCACCAGCCCTTCCTCCGCCATCTTCGCCAGCTGCTGGCGGGCGGCCTCGCCGGAAATGCCAAGCGCATCGCCAATCGCCGAGCCAAGCTGCGGGCCGTCGGTCTTGAGCAGGATCAGAATTCGGTTGGCCGGGGACTGACGATAACCCTGAGAGACAGGTGAAATTAAAAAGGCGCCTCGGTTTCGGGGCGCCTTTTCACGACTGAATGATTTCCGTGTTCTCAGGCGACGTTGCGCTCCGGTTCCGGCTCCTGCTGGACGACCTCCTGCTTCACGCCGAGATAGAGGACGGAGCCGCGGCCGATGCCATAGGTATCGCAGACCTCGGCCGTCAGGAAGTCGGTGACCGGAACCTGCTGGACCGCCAAACCGGCGCGCCGGATCACGTCGATGAAGCCGGACCTTGAGAAGATGCGCACATGGTCGTCCTGGCCGAAATGCGCCCAGCGGCCTTCCGGCGTCGTCACCTCGGGATTTTCATAGGTGTCTTCGATCGACAGGCAGATCGGCGCCATCAGGATAGCGACGCTGTCCTGCTTGAGAACACGCCGGATTTCTGCGGTGGCACGCACCGGATCGTCGACATGTTCGAGCACATGAGAGCAAAGCACGAAGTCGAAGCTCTCATCGGCATAGGGCAGGTTATGGATATCAGCCTTGTCGTCTGCCTCCGGCATATGCATGTCGCAGCTGCGGTAGAAGACGTGTGGGTGGCTCTTGAGCCAGAAGCTCAAGGCCCGGCCCGGCGCAATGTCGAGGAAGCGAACGGCCTTTGCCTGGTCAAGACGCTGGAATACCGGCGTCAGGAACAAAGCGTAGAGCCTGTCGCGATCGGTCGAATGACAATTGGGGCAGCTATAGGCCTGATGGTTGATCGTCTCGAATTCATCGATGCGATAGGGAAAGCCATGTTCGACGGCCTTGTCGATGTAGTAGCGCGGAAGCGGTACGAAATGCGGAATTCTGCTGCGGCAGATGGGGCAGGCGTGGAATAGAGCCATTGTATTCCTCGTAGGACCTTACAACGCGCAAGCAATGCCACATCAGGATGCGCAGTTTCGGGGCCGGGTTTCGATCAGACGACTGTTCAACGACCCGGAGACTCACAGACAGCCAGGATCAATTTCACCTTGCCCATGAATGCTGGTCCGAAGCTGACCTCAAACGGTGAGCATGACCTTGCCGACATGGCTGCCCTCTTCCAGCAGCCGATGCGCCTCGACGACATCCTCGAAGGCGAAGACCTTGTGGATCACGGGGGCGACGGTGCCGGCCTCCAGCAACGGCCAGACCTCGGAGAGCAGGTCGTCGCGGATGGCACGTTTCTCCTCGGCCGTGCGCGGGCGCATGGTGGAGCCGGTGACCGTCAGGCGCTTGACCATGATCGGCGAGAGATTGACCTTTTCGGCGACGGCCCCGCCGAGGAAGGCGATGATCGACAGGCAGCCGTCCTTGGCGAGCGAGGCGATGTTGCGCTCGAAATAGGCGGCACCGATCATGTCGAGGATGATGTCGACGCCTTGGCCGGTCTCGGCCTTGATCACCGCGGCGAAGTCCTCGCTCCTGTAGTTGATCCCTCGTTTGGCGCCGAGCTTTTCGCAGGCCTCGCATTTTTCCTTCGAACCGGCCGTGGCATAGACCTCGGCGCCGAAGGCGCGGGCGAGCTGGATGGCGGTGGTGCCGATACCGCTCGTGCCGCCATGGATCAGCACGCTCTCGCCTTCGGTCAGCCCGGCCATCTGGAAGAGATTGGCCCAGACGGTGAAGAAGGTCTCCGGAAGCGCCGCGGCTTTCACAGCATCGTATCCCTTCGGAAAAGGCAGGATCTGACCTGATGGCAGGAGGCAATATTCGGCATAGGCGCCGCCATTGGCGAGGCCACAGACCTTGTCGCCGACGGCATAGCCGCTGACGCTGGGCCCGATGCCGACGATTTCACCCGAGAGTTCCAGCCCGAGGATCGGGCTCGCATCCTTGGGCGGGGGATAGCTGCCCTGGCGCTGGGCAATGTCGGGGCGGTTGACGCCGATCGCCTCCACGCGCACGAGGACCTCGCCTTCGCCGGCCACCGGCAGCGGACGCTTGCCGATCACCATCACATCAGGCCCGCCGAAGGACTTGAGATCGACGAAACGCATTTCCTCAGGCAATGACATGGCGCGACCCTCCTGATCCAGAAGGTTCGGAATAGATCAGCCTGGCCGGCTTGGGAAGGCTGGAAGCGGCAAGGGCGTCAATTCGCCTCGCCCAGGAAATGGAAGGCGAGGCCCTCCTCGCTCTCCTTGGCGGCCGACTTGATGACGGCGATTTCGGCGCTGACGCGGTTGATATCGTCGATGACGAGGCCTTCCGGCAGTTCGAGAACGCCGATCGAGCAGCGCATCAGCGGGAACAGGGCCTCGGCGCCGGTGCGGTCGTGGCCGAGGATGCGGCCGGCGGCGCGGTGCTCGTCGGAATAAAGATCGAGCACGTCGTCGTGGAAATCGCTGATCAGCCGGTCGAGGATCTCGGTCAGCTCCTCCTTCGTCCAGCCGACGACGCCGATGAAGAAATCATCGCCGCCGACATGGCCGAGGAAATGGCGCTCGGCGAAAAAATAGCGGCGCATCAGCGCGGCGAAGAGCGAGATCGCATGGTCGCCGAGATGGAAGCCGTAGGCATCGTTGAACGGCTTGAAATTGTCGAAATCGCAATAGCAGAAATGGCGGACCTCATCGCCGTCGCGGCCGGACTGGCGCATGAAGTCCCGGATGGCGCGATTGCCCGGCAGGCCGGTCAGAGGGTTCTGGTCCTGGGCGGTCTTCAGCTGTTTCTCGTTGATGACCTTGATCAGGGAAGCGGCGGAGACGACGCCGGCATAACGCATATTGTCGGTCAGGATCAGGCAGTTGCTGCCCTCCATATTGGCGAAGATCGCCATCAGCTGTTCGGCATCGCTGTCGAGGCCGACGATCGGCGCCATCTCGACGAAATGCGAAATGGAGCGCTCGTACATCTTGTTCTTCAGGAGGTCACGGCCAAAGGGCTGATAAATATACTCTTTGAGATGCTGCTCGTGGATGATGCCGCGCGGCTCGTTGTTGGCGTTGAGGACAGGAAAAAAGGCCTGGCGCGGATTACGGCGGAAAAGTTCGAAGACGCTGTCGATGCTGTCATTCTCGTAAACCGTCGGCAGCAGCTCGATCTGCTTGCGGATGAGGATCTCGTCCAGCGACTGGCTGCCGCGCTTGCTCTTGCCGAGCTCCTGCAGATGCGGAAAGGACGGGGCGAGCTCGGATATATGCGTCGTCGGGCGGGAAATGAACCAGCCCTGGACGAGATCAACGCCATATTCGCGGCAGGCGATGAATTCCGCCTCGGTCTCGATGCCTTCGGCGATGACGCGCGTGCCCAGCACATGGGCGATATTGACGATGCTCTTCAACAGATGGCGCTTGCGCGGGCTGCGGTCGATCTCGGCGACGAAATGGCGGTCGATCTTCAGATAGTCCACGGCATGATCGCAGAGCAGCTTCATCTCGCCGTGACCGACGCCGAAGTCGTCGATCGCCAGCTTGAAGCCGGCCCGCCGCAACGTTGAAACCAGAGCGGCGAACTCCGGCACGCTGGTATTGTCGAAGCGCTCGGAGAATTCGAAACAGATGGACGACGGCGGAATATTGGCTGTCCGCAAATGTTGAAGCAGGCTCTCGACCAGGCGCTCGCCATCGGGGATCAGCCGGACATCGAGATTGAGGAACAGCGTCGCGGTGGAGAAATTCGACAGCGTCGCGAACTTGGCGAGCGCGCGGCTGGCGACCATCTGTTCGAGCTGCAGCAGCTGGCCGGTCCGGTGCGCCTCGTCGAGAATGTCGGCCGGCGTGTCGTAGCCGATGCGTTCCTGACCGCGCATCAGGGACTCGTAACCGAACACCGTACCGGTGCCGGCTTCGACGATCGGCTGGAAGGCGTTCTCGACCACGAGCTTGGCAAGGGTTACGATCTGATCGCTGGCATAACGGCGGAGCACGCCGGGCTCGACGGCGGCAGCCAAGGATATTGCAGTCTTCATGGTGGGCCGATCTCCACTGCGACTTGTTCTTCTTGCTCAAGAACTAGCCGCAGAAGGATCAACGAACCCTTTCGCCAATATGAAAGTTTTGTGAAAGACGCGAATCCCGCAACACGTTCCGCGTTTATTCGAATTCACCAATGCAATCAGGCGCTTGTTCAGGCGGAGCGACGGCGCTGCGCCTCGTGATCGGCGAACATATCGGCGACACATCTGCCGCCGGAGGCGACGCTCTCGTCGTCGAGCAGGTCGGCCTTGATGTCGGCGAGCTTGCGGGCGGTATCCCAGAGACGAAGCGCCTCGCGGACGACCTCACTGCTCGAGGCGTAACCACCCGTGTCGACGGCGGCACGGATGCCCGCTGCCTGTTGCGGAGAGAGGGAAACGGTGACCATCGGCATGAACTTCCTCCCTTTTTTTCTTCCGGCAGTACCCTGCCTTTGGGGGACGCATGACCATTTTCGGCATCTCGGCGATTGCGCCGGTGCTGTGGTGCATTCGCATGGAAACCATCCGCATAACCCGGATTGGCCCTAATCCCTAAAGTCTAATCCCCCGTCATGTCCTTGTCAAAAAAGAAACGGCCTTCCACCGCTTCAGCTGCGGATGCCGAGGCCGAAGGCGATCATCGTCCAGCCCTGAACAATGAGATCGACGGCCAGGAAGAGGCCGAGGACCCAGAGGCTGTTGACCGGCCAGCCGAGCGCGATGACGAAACCGGCAAGCGCGGTGATGACGCCGCTTGCGACGATCCAGACCCAGCCTTTGGCTGGCTTCATGCGCCTTCCGACCCAGGTGCGGAAGACGCCGGCGATCACGAGGGCGAGCGACAGAAACAGCGTCAGCGCCGCCGATGTCAGGATCGGATTGACGAAGGCTGCGATGCCGGCAAACACATAGAGCAGGCCGCTCAGCGTCCAGAAGAGCACATGATCCCAGCCACGCACCTGAAAGGCATGGACGAGATAGGTCACGCCGCCGAACAGCATGAGCATGCCGACGTAATAGACCGAGACGACAGTGGCGAGCATCAGGTTGCCGAGCGCGATCAGACCGCAGCCCAAGAGCAGCACGCCGAGGCCGACGAACCAGATCCATTTCGACTGCAGTTGCGATGTCGGCGTTTCGTCGAAGATATCCGCCATAAACGCACCTCCCCATAGCTTGGAATATGTTGCAGCGATGACCCGGGGAAAGATGTGACCGTGCGCGAGACCGAGAAAGATTTTTATTGATTGATCAGTCAATCAAAAATAAGATGGCTGCGTTTCAGGGAGTGGCGGTGTTGCCAAAAGTCGGAATGGAGCCGGTCCGCCGCAAGGCGCTTGTCGATGCGGCGCTGCGGGTGATCGGCGATCACGGCTCGCTTGCCGTTACCATGTCCGACATCGCCCGCCAGGCCGGCGTGTCGCCTGCCCTCGCCCATCATTACTTCGGCAGCAAGGAGCAATTGCTGATCGAGACGATCCGCTCGCTGCTGAGACAGTTGCGCCAGGATGCGGTGGCGGCGCTGAAAGCCGCCAGGACGCCGCGCGAGCGGCTTTCGGCGGTGATCCGCGTCAGCTTCAACGCCGACCAGTTCGCACCGGAGACGATTGCCGCCTGGCTTGCCTTTTATGCCGAAGCGCAGCGTTCCGAGGAGACGCGGCGCTTTCTGGTGATCTATGCCAGCCGGCTGCGTTCGAACCTGCTTGCCGACCTCAAGGCGCTGCTGCCGGCCGACGCCGCAGAACGCATCGCCGAGGGCGCTGCGGCGATGATCGACGGGCTCTATATCAGGCAGAGTCTGAAATCGGCGCCGATCGGCATCGAAGCCTCGATCGCGCTGACGGAGGATTATCTGAACGCGCTTCTATCCACCACCTCCCCCAAGGACAAATGACATGAAAGCCCAGCCGAAAGCCTCGCACTTCATCGACGGCGAATATGTCGAGGATACCGACGGCACCGTCATCGAGAGCCTCTATCCCGCAACCGGCGAAGTGATCGCCCGGCTGCATGCGGCAACGCCCGCAATCGTCGAAAAGGCGATTGCCGCGGCCAAACGCGCCCAGCCGGAATGGGCGGCGATGAGCCCGATGGCGCGCGGCCGCATCCTCAAGCGCGCCGCCGAGATCATGCGCCAACGCAACCGCGAGCTTTCCGAACTGGAGACGCTCGATACCGGCAAGCCGATCCAGGAAACGATCGTCGCCGACCCGACCTCGGGTGCGGATGCCTTCGAATTTTTCGGCGGCGTCGCACCCGCCGGCCTCAACGGCGCCCATATCCCCCTCGGGCAGGATTTTGCCTATACCAAGCGCGTGCCGCTCGGAGTCTGCGTCGGCATCGGCGCATGGAATTATCCGCAGCAGATCGCCTGCTGGAAAGCTGCCCCGGCGCTTGTCTGCGGTAATGCCATGGTGTTCAAGCCCTCCGAGAACACGCCGCTCGGCGCCCTGAAGATCGCCGAAATCCTGCATGAGGCGGGGCTGCCGAAGGGGCTCTTCAACGTCATCCAGGGTGACCGCGACACCGGGCCGCTGCTCGTCAACCATCCCGATATCGCCAAGGTGTCGCTGACTGGCTCCGTACCGACCGGCCGCAGGGTAGCGGCCGCCGCCGCCGGCAACCTCAAGCATGTGACGATGGAGCTCGGCGGCAAGTCGCCTTTGATCGTCTTCGACGACGCCGATCTCGATTCTGCGGTCGGCGGGGCGATGCTCGGCAACTTCTATTCCACGGGCCAGGTCTGCTCGAACGGCACGCGCGTCTTCGTGCAGAAGACTGTTAAGGCGGAATTCCTCAAGCGGCTGAAGGCGCGCACCGAGGCGATGCTGATCGGCGATCCGCTTGATGAGGCGACGCAGATCGGCCCAATGGCGTCCTGGGCGCAGCGCGAGAAGGTGATTGCCTATATCGAGAAGGGCAAGGCCGAGGGCGCAACGCTCCTTGCCGGCGGCGGCATTCCGAACAATGTTTCGGGTGAAGGCTATTACGTGCAGCCGACCGTCTTTGCCGATGTCACCGACGACATGACCATCGCCCGCGAGGAGATCTTCGGGCCCGTGATGTCGGTGCTCGATTTCGACGATGAGGACGAGGTGATCGCGCGCGCCAATGCCAGCGAATTCGGCCTCTCCGGCGGCGTCTTCACCGCCGACCTCACCCGCGCCCACCGCGTCGTCGACCGGCTGGAGGCGGGCACGCTGTGGATCAACACCTATAATCTCTGCCCGGTGGAAATCCCCTTCGGCGGTTCGAAACAATCGGGCTTCGGCCGGGAGAATTCGCTGGCGGCGCTGGAGCATTATTCCGAGCTGAAGACGGTTTATGTGGGCATGGGGCCGGTGGCGGCGCCTTATTGAGGAGACTGAAGACCCCTCCCCAACCCCTCCCCACAAGGGGGAGGGGCTTAGCGTGCCGCACCGTCGCACTTCGACCGCACCCGTCGCTACGTTGATGGCGGAGTGAGGCGGAGCGGCAGATTAAGCCCCTCCCCCTTGTGGGGAGGGGTTTGGGACGGGGTTTTAATGCCCACGTTGCAAAAGAAATCTAAGGGAACGTCATGCAACAAGCAGATTTCGTCATCATCGGCTCCGGCTCGGCCGGCTCCGCCCTCGCCTACCGCCTCTCCGAAGACGGTAAGAACAGCGTTCTCGTCATCGAGGCGGGCGGCAGCGATTTCGGGCCGTTCATCCAGATGCCGGCAGCGCTTGCCTGGCCGATGAGCATGAAGCGCTACAATTGGGGCTATCTCTCCGAGCCGGAGCCGAACCTCAACAACCGGCGCATCACCGCGCCGCGCGGCAAGGTGATCGGCGGCTCGTCCTCGATCAACGGCATGGTCTATGTGCGTGGCCATGCCGAGGACTTCAACCGCTGGGAAGAGCTCGGCGCCAGCGGCTGGGCCTATGCCGACGTTCTCCCCTATTTCAAGCGGATGGAACATTCGCATGGCGGTGAGGAGGGTTGGCGCGGAACGGACGGGCCGCTGCACGTGCAGCGCGGCGGCTTCACCAATCCGCTCTTCCGGGCCTTCGTCGAGGCCGGCAAGCAGGCGGGCTTCGAGACGACGGAGGATTATAACGGCAGCAAGCAGGAAGGCTTCGGCCTGATGGAACAGACCATCTTTGCCGGCCGCCGCTGGTCTGCCGCCAACGCCTATCTGAAACCGGCGCTGAAGCGGGCAAATGTCGGCATCATCTACGGCCTGGCGCGCCGGATCGTCATCGAGAACGGCCGGGCGACCGGCGTCGAGATCGAACGCGGCGGTAGGACAGAGGTGGTGAAGACGAACCGCGAGGTGATCGTCGCGGCCTCCTCCTTCAACTCGCCGAAGCTTCTGATGCTGTCGGGCATCGGTCCGGCCGAGCATCTGAAGGAAATGGGCATCGAGGTGAAGGCCGACCGTCCTGGTGTCGGCGCCAATCTGCAGGACCATATGGAGTTTTACTTCCAGCAGGTCAGCACCAAGCCGGTGTCGCTCTATTCCTGGCTGCCCTGGTTCTGGCAGGGGGTGGCAGGCGCGCAATGGCTCTTGTCCAAGGGCGGGCTCGGTGCCTCAAACCAGTTCGAAGCCTGCGCCTTCCTGCGCTCGGCACCCGGGCTGAAGCAGCCCGATATCCAGTATCATTTCCTCCCCGTTGCGATCAGCTACGACGGCAAGGCGGCGGCCAAGAGCCACGGATTCCAGGTGCATGTCGGCTACAATCTGTCGAAATCGCGCGGCAGCGTGACGCTGCGCTCGCCCGACCCGAAGGCCGATCCGGTGCTCCGCTTCAACTATATGAGCCATCCGGAAGACTGGGAGAAGTTCCGCCACTGCGTGCGGCTGACCCGCGAGCTCTTCGGGCAGAAGGCCTTCGACGCCTATCGCGGCCCGGAGATCCAGCCGGGCGAAGGGGTGCAGAGCGACAATGAGATCGACGCCTTCCTGCGCGAACATCTGGAAAGCGCCTATCACCCCTGCGGCACCTGCAAGATGGGATCCAAGGACGATCCGATGGCGGTGGTCGATCCGCAGACGCGGGTGATCGGCGTCGACGGCTTACGTGTCGCCGACAGCTCGATCTTTCCGCATGTCACCTACGGCAACCTGAACGGCCCGTCGATCATGACCGGTGAGAAGGCGGCCGACCATATCCTCGGCAAGCAGCCGCTGGCGCGCTCGAACCAGGAGCCCTGGGTCAACCCGCGGGCGGCGGTCAGCGATCGATGATGAGTGGCGAAAGCTGTCAGGACGCAATCACAGTAGCAATTTTCGGAAGAAAGAGGTGGCCCATTCCCTGCAAACCGGTTTAGGAAGAAGCCTGTCCAACATCCGCGCTCCGGCATGCCCGTGTTCCATCGCAAGTCCAGACTTCTCCGTAGATCGCGTGTCCTTTGGGGCTCCTTCTCCCTCTGGCGTCCGCGGCTGATCTTCTGGTTCGGCGCCTTTGCGATCGGCATCATCAGCGTCGGCTTCGCCAGGTTTGCGGATCTGGCGCAGCGCGGCTTTGCCGGCGTGACCGCGGGGCAATGGAGCTTTCTGCTGCCGCTTCTCATCACCCCGCTCGGCTTCATGCTGTCGGCCTATCTCGCCGCAACATTCTTCCCGAACGCGCAGGGCAGCGGCATTCCGCAGGCGATTGCCGCGCGGCATCTGCGTGATCCGGAGGACCGCACGCGGCTGCTGTCGCTGCGGCTCGTCGTCGGCAAGATCCTGCTGACCGTGCTGGGGCTCGCAAGCGGCGCATCGATCGGCCGCGAGGGACCGACCGTGCAGGTGGGCGCATCGATCATGCTGGCCGTTGCCCGCTTCGGCGGCATGGCGCAGGCGCGCGGGCTGATCCTCGCCGGCTCAGCGGCCGGCATCGCCGCAGCCTTCAACACGCCGCTCGCCGGCATCGTCTTCGCCATCGAAGAAATGAGCCGGACCTATGAGTCCCGTGCGAACGGCCTGGTGTTGACGGCCGTCATCCTTTCGGGCCTTGCCGCCCTCGGACTTGCCGGCAGCTACAATTATTTCGGCTCCGCCGCGGTCGCACCCGCATCGGTACGCGACTGGGAACTGGTGCTGGTCTGCGGCATCGGCGGCGGCGCACTGGGTGCGGCTTTCAGCGGGCTTGCGCTGCATCTCGGTCAGCACGTTCGCCGGTGGGCGCATCCGCAGCCGCTGCGGCGGATGGTGATGCTGGCAGCGGCTTGCGGGCTTGTGGTCGCGGCGATCGGAATCCTCTCGGGCGGCATGACCTTCGGGACGGGCTACGTCCAGGCGAAAGGCGCCGTCGAGGGCAATCCCCTGCCCCTGCTGTTCTTCCTCGAAAAACTTCTTGCGGGCTTTCTGTCGATGATGTCGGGGATACCGGGCGGCATCTTCGCGCCGTCGCTCTCCGTCGGCGCCGGCTTCGGCAGCACGATCGGCCAGATCATGGGCAGCAGTATCGCGCTTGCGGCCATTCTCGGCATGGCCGGGTATTTCTCCGGCGTGGTGCAGGCGCCGATGACCGCTTTCGTCATCATTCTGGAAATGACAGGCGACCATCAGGCCGTCATTCCGATCATGGCGGTATCGATGATCGGCTACATCACCTCGCGCATCCTGTCGCGCGAGCCGCTCTATCACGGCCTGTCGCGCGTCTTCATCGCCGCGGCGATCCGGGCCCGGCGCGCCAAGGAAACGGCTGAGAGCTGATCAGGCGAGCAGCCGGGTGATTTCGGCGCCTTGCCTCGGGCCGACGGCATCGGCGATCGTCGTGGAGAACAGCACCTTGCGCGTGGCGTCGGCCACTTTGGCGAAGACGTGGCGGATTTCGCAGGTCTGTTCGCCGTCGCAATCGTCGCATTTGCGGTAGGCGGTGATCGACAGGCACGGCAGCGGCGCAATCGGTCCGTCGATGATGCGCAGGATCTCGCCGAAGGTGATGGTGTGGGCGGGCTTGAGCAGGAGATAACCGCCCTGCTTGCCCCGGCGGCTGACGACGATGCCGTGATGTTTGAGGTCGAGCAGGATCTGTTCGAGGAACTTCTTCGGGATCTTCTGCTGCGCGGCGATATCGGAAATCATCACCGGTTCGTCGGCATCGGCATCAGCCAGGACCGTCAGCGCCCGCAGCGCATATTTCGCCTTTTGCGTAATCATCTCAGACCGTCGACACACAGGCGGCGCGCATTTTTCGCGCCGCTTCACACGTATATTCGCCTCTATGGCACAACCAGCATGAACGGAATTTGAACGCGCCGGCAGAAAGCCTTGAGGGACAAGCATTTTTGGCCTTGTTTTTCACGCTTGGCCAAGCCCTTGCAAACTACGCCAAATCAGCGCCTTCCGCACCTTTTTCAGCATCACTTCAGATTTCGGATTGACAGGCTGCGTGTAAGTCTACTAATTTTATAGACATTCAGGCTGCCGACGCGGATTTTCACTGCGGGCGGCTGCTTTTCTGCATCGCGGCAGCTTCGGAGAGATATTTGCTCCTGCGGCCGCAGCTTTCGAAATCCCTTTTTCTGTCCGATCCAGGCCTGAACTGCGATACTCCGGTCAACCAAGGACAGGATTCTCATGACCGTTATCAATCCGAATGCAGAAGCCGAGGCGTTGAACGACAAGCTGGCGGGCCTCGACCTCGCCGGACGTCTGTCGCTGGTGGCAGGCCTTGGCGGCCGCGTGGTGTTCACCACCTCGCTCGGGATCGAAGACCAGGTGATCACCGCCGAAATCGGCACGCACCGCCTGCCGATCGACATTGCGACGCTGGAAACCGGCCGCCTGTTTGCCGAGACGCTTGATCTGATTACCGAGACGGAAGCCCAGTACGACATCCATGTCCAACGCTTCGGGCCTGAGAAGGCCGATATCGACGCCTATGCTGCGCAATACGGCCTCAACGGTTTCTACGAGAGCGTCGAAGCCAGACATGCCTGTTGCGGCGTGCGCAAGCTGAAGCCGCTTGCGCGTGCGCTCGAAGGTGCGACGATCTGGATCACCGGCCTTCGGCGCGGGCAATCGGCCAACCGCGCCGAAACGCCCTTTGCCGAATATGACGCCGAACGTCACCTCCTGAAGGTCAATCCGCTGGCCGACTGGGACATCGAGGCGATCAAGGCCTTCGTTTCGGAAAACGGCGTACCGATCAATCCGCTGCATGCCCGCGGCTATCCCTCGATCGGCTGCGAGCCCTGCACAAGGGCGATCAAGCCCGGCGAGCCGGAACGCGCCGGCCGCTGGTGGTGGGAGCAGGACGAGACGCGCGAATGCGGCCTGCATGTCGCCGAAGAGGCCTCAGCGATCGTCGCACAATAATCACCTTCCCGGCTTACCGGATCAGGGCGCGGCGGTCGCCGCAGCCTTGGGGGAAGCGAGCTTCCCCGGGGAGAGCCACAATCGATAAAAGCTTGCGGGCAGCCGCAAGGACCGACAGTCTGGAGTAAGACATGCCCGATAGCCGTCCGGATACGGAACTCAGCAATCCCCAGAGCGCCAAGGCGCCGCTCGACCCGCATCTGAAGGCGCTGGAAAACGAATCCATCCACATCTTCCGCGAAGTCGCGGCCGAATTCGAGCGTCCCGTCATGCTCTATTCGATCGGTAAGGATTCCTCGGTGCTGCTGCACCTGGCGCGCAAGGCCTTCTATCCCGGCCGCGTGCCCTTCCCGCTGCTACACGTGAACACCGGCTGGAAATTCCGCGAGATGATCGCCTTCCGCGACGAGACCGCGAAGAAGTACGATCTCGATCTCATCGAGCATATCAATCCGCGCGGTGCGGCCGAAAACATCACGCCCTTCACCCATGGATCGGCCGCCTTCACCGACATCATGAAGACCGAAGGCCTGCGCCAGGCGCTCGATGCCGGCCAGTTCGACGCCGCTTTCGGCGGCGCCCGGCGCGACGAGGAAGCCAGCCGCGCCAAGGAGCGCATCTATTCCTTCCGCACGCCCGACCATCGCTGGGATCCACGCAACCAGCGGCCGGAGCTCTGGAACATCTATAACGGCATGATCCGCAAGGGCGAGAGCGTGCGCGCCTTCCCGCTGTCGAACTGGACCGAAGTCGACATCTGGCGCTACATCCAGGCCGAGGACATTCCGCTGGTGCCGCTCTACTACGCCAGGAAGCGACCGTTCGTGGAGCGCGACGGCATGATCATCCTCGCAGAGGACCCGCGCCTCGAGCTGCTGCCCGGCGAAGTGCGCCAGGAAGGCATGATCCGCTTCCGCACGCTCGGCGACTTCCCGCTGACCGGCGCCATCCGCTCCGAGGCCGCCACTCTCGAAGAGGTGATCGCCGAGCTCGAAATTGCAACGGTGTCCGAACGCCAGGGCCGCGCCATCGATCGCGACCAGTCCGGCTCCATGGAAAAGAAGAAGCGTGAAGGATATTTCTGAGATGACCGCAGTCCAAACCGCCGTCTCGGCCGCAACCGTCGCCAGCCTGCCCGCCGCCGAGCCGCTTAAGGCTCAGCGCGACTCGCGCCCGCTGCGCTTGATCACCTGCGGCAGCGTCGATGACGGCAAGTCGACGCTGATCGGCCGCCTGCTCTGGGACACCAAGGCGGTCAAGGAAGACCAGGCCGCCACGCTGCAGCGCGATTCCACCGGCAAGCAGAACGACCTCGGCCTGCCCGACTTCGCGCTGCTGCTCGACGGCCTGCAGGCCGAACGCGAACAGGGCATCACCATCGATGTCGCCTATCGCTATTTCTCGACCGACAAGCGCTCCTTCATCGTCGCCGACACGCCCGGTCACGAGCAATATACCCGCAACATGGCGACCGGCGCCTCGACCGCCGATCTCGCCATTCTGCTGGTCGATGCGCGGCTCGGCATCCTCGAGCAGACGCGCCGCCACGCGACGATCGCCTCGCTGCTCGGCATCAGGCAGTTCGTGCTCGCCGTCAACAAGATCGACCTGACGGGCTACGACCGCGCCGGCTTCGAGAAGATCAGCCACGAATTCCGCGAATTCGCGCTGTCGCTCGGCGTCAAGCAGATCACTGCCATCCCGATGTCGGCGCTGAAGGGCGAAAACGTCGTCTATTCCGGCCAGGCCGCCATGCCCTGGTACAGCGGCCCGACGCTGGTGGAAACGCTGGAGCTTGCCACCGTGCGCTCGTCGCAGACGGTCGGCTTCCGCCTGTCGGTCCAGCGCGTGTCGCGTCCGGGCGAAAGCTTCCGCGGCTATCAGGGCACGGTTGCCGGCGGCTCGGTCAAGCCGGGCGACAGCGTCATGATCCTGCCGTCGGGCATGGTCGCCAACGTCTCCAAGATCGTCACCTTCGATCTCGTGCGCAACGCCGCCGTTGCCGGTGACGCGATCACGCTGGTGCTCGACCGGCAGGTCGACGTGGCGCGCGGCGATATGATCGTTTCGATCGACGCTCAGCCGCAGGTCGGCCTGGCCTTCGACGCGCAGATCGTCGCTCTGCAGCCTGAGGGCATCGAACCCGGCAAGCGCTACTGGCTGAAGAGCGGCAGCCGCCGCCAGCGCGTGCAGGTGCAGCCGTTGAGCCAGCTCGAACTGAAGACCGGCACGTGGAACGCCGCCCAGCGGCTCTACATGAATGCGATCGGCAAGGTGCGGCTTTCCTTCGACGAAGCGGCAATCTTCGACCCCTACGAGCAGAACCGGCAATCCGGCTCCTTCATCCTGATCGACCCGGAGACCAATAACACGGTCGCCGGCGGCATGGTGACGGGCAAACGCACCGAACTTGGCGGCCTTCACAATGGTGACGCCCGCGTCATCCTCTCGCTGCCGGCCGACCTTGCCGAGCAGATCATGGCGAGCGAACTCTTCGCCAGCCGCAGCCATGAGGCCGAGGTCCGCCGGATAACGGCAGCCGAGGCGGCCGAGCTGTGGTCGAGCGCCGCCAGCGATATCTGATAAGACATGGGGGCCAGCAAGGCCCCCTTCGCCGAGGCTGAATCCACCGGCTGCGAGCTGAGGGATTGCCTGCCGAATGGCGATATCGCAGATTTTCGCGACGAACCCGTCAGTTCCTGGAACGATGCGTCGCCCGCCCGCTATTGACCCTCGCTGGCCTGTGAACAGTCACTTGATCACCCTGCGAACGGCTTCGATGAGACGACCGAAATTCGTCGGCTTTTCCAGGATGACAGCGCCGGCGAGGACCGGATCAGATGCAAGTTCATGCGCAGGACTTGCTGTCGCCAGAACGAACGGAATATTCAACTGCCGAAGCTTCGCGGCCACCGAGGTCGCTCTTGCCCCGCCGAGATGAACGTCGAGTACCGCGACGTCAGGCCGCTCCTCTTCCAAAAGATCGAGAGCGTCCTTGTTGGATGACACCGGGCCAAGCACCCGCAATCCGGCAGCGGTCAGATTGCGTCGGAGTTCATCGGCGATGAAGAACTCGTCCTCGACTACGAGGACTGTCTCGCCTTCGGCCCTCGCGTCGACAGCATCGCTCACATGACCTCACATCGGGATTTTGATCGTTGCGGTGAAACCACTGGGAGGATAGTTAAGTTCCACGCTGCCACCCACATGGGCGGCGAGGCCTTCGATGAGTTCTGTCCCATAGCCCTTGCCTACAGCGTCAGGAATACGCGGCCCCGCTTCCTCGCGCCACCGGCATACGAGCAGTGTCCGATCCCGCGGACCGGCTTCCAATTCCCACGTCACCCGTATCTTTCCGCCGGGCACCGAGACAGCTCCGTGTTTCAACGCGTTGGTGCCAAGTTCGTGCAAGATCATGCTGACCGGAAGAATATTTGAACTGCGAAGCTCTAAGGAAGGTCCAGAGCATTCGAGCCGTTCCGAGACCGTCGCGCCGACCGCGCCTCTCAATAATGCTTCGAAGCCAGCCGCCCCGCCAGCGGCAATTTCCTGAGCTTGAAAGGTGATATTCAGCCTCCCAAGCAGCGCTTCCTTGAAGCTTGCCACAGCCGGATCGTCGGTCCTGGTGTTGTTCACGACCGACTGAACGATGGCCGACAGGTTCTTCAGCCGGTGCCGCATCTCCGCGACGATGAAGTCCATCTCGGTATCGTGGCGCTGGCGCTCCGTCACGTCATCGAAGATCACCAGAATGTTGGGACTGTTATCATCAGGGTGAACGAGGCGACGGGCGTCGATAAGAAACGTCCGTTGGCCGATTGTCGGAAAATCATGCTTCACTTCAAAGCCGACGACGGCCGCCGCCCGTGGGATGACGGAGGATATGAGCTGCCGAAGGACCGGAATATCCCACTGTCCGTTGCCAAGCCCGAAGAAGTTCCGGGAGAGAATGTCGTCCCTCTCGACATCGAAAGCCTTGATGAAGGCATTGTTGGCGGTCGTAACAGAAAAGTGCTGATCCAACACAACAACTGGCTGGGTCATGGTGTCAACGATGCCCTGAGCCTGTACGTGCCCGGTCTTCATCAGGCGATACAAATCTTCAAGCAACATAGATGCCATCCCCTCCCCGTATTACACCTAACGAAACGACAATATGAAGGCCGCCCCACAGCCAGAAACTCCCGGTCAACAGGTAAGCCCCTGCGTCTAAAGTAATCTTTTCTGCATGGCTGACAATGTCCGCCGCGTGGCGGCTCGGTCAAGCCGGCGACAGCGTCATGGTCCTGCCATCGGGCATGGTCACCAACGGCTCCAAGATGGTCACCTTCGATCTCGTGCGCAACGCCGCGGTTGCCGGCGACGCGATCACGCTGGTGCCTGCCCGCCAGGTCGATGACCATGGCCCTTGGAGCGACGTGATTGTCGGCAGGGGTGGCTCACAAGGATGTGATGAGGAATAGGCGAATATCGGCGGTGGCCAGCGTGTTGTCGTCCAGGGCAGAAAACGAAGGAGTTCTTGCGATGAAGATCCATCCCTTGATTACCGCCGCGTTCTTGCTGATTTCCACCTGCGGTGTTGCCCAGGCGGACGACCACCTTTTCCAGGCGGAACAGCATGGATTGAAGTCCGGCAGCACGGCAGCTTCCACGACGCACGCCTTTACGACCAACAGTGCCGGTCACAGCGGTACATTGGCGCCCGGCCAGGGAAGTCCGTTCACCGGACACGACACCCAGACGCCGGCCACCGACACGGATGCCGCCAACGAGCACGCCAACGTGAAGCCCCGCTGAGGAGGCCAACGGTCACTCACCGCGAATTGCGATTAGGCTTAGGTAGATCGATTTTGAAGGCGCAGCGATTGTCTTTCTTGCGCCTTCATTGTGCATGACGGTCCACTCCCACTCCCACCGAGAATATGTTTGCCATCGGCTTCGTTTTATGGCTGCTTTCTCCCAGTCGGATTCTGGCCGCGTGCTTGGAACTAATGACGGGCGAGACTGTTTCAGCTGTGACTTTGGCATGACGCTGACACGCCCTCCTGGCTGGGTAAAGCCTCGATTTTGAGGAGACTTGCATCATGAAATCATCCAGAATTCGTTCAGTCGCGGTTGCGGTTATCGCCGCAGCAGGAATCAGCTTTGCCGGCTCCGCGCATGCCGACAGCGGTACGATCAGCTTCTCAGTCTACAAGGCTGCCTTCTTTGTGGGTGGTTCTGGAGGCGAGGGTACGCTGACCTTCCATGGTCGCCGCTATCCCATCACTGTCGGCGGCATCTCGGGCGGCCTCGCCTTCGGGGCTTCTAAGACCAATTTTCATGGCACGGTTCGCCATATTCGCCGCGCTCGAGATGTGACGGGGGTCTACGGTGCGGCGGGCGGTGGCGGCGCGGTCGGCAAAGGTGCCCAGGTGATCGTCATGACCAATGACAAGGGCGCCCAACTCGAACTCTCAGGCAAACAGGTAGGCCTGCAAGTCAACGCCGATCTCAGCGGTATTGCCATCACGGTAAAGTAAGGGCCGTCGCACCGTTCGTCGTCCCGAAGCGGTCGCGATGCGCAGAGTTGCTAAAACTCTACAGAGAAATCGGGTGGGGGTCGCTGCCGTTGACAGGCTTGCGGCCTTTCAGTGTGCGACAACTCACAGATTGGCCGCTAAACAAAAGCGTTTGCAGAAAATGGGTTTTTCAATTCACGTTTCGCTGATTACCGCTTGCCCGCGGGCTCATCTGAGCACATTCTTAAATTGGATCCTGGCGGTGCGGTAAGACGAGAGGTTAGGCCTGCAACGCTCAATCTCGACCTCGCTGTACTTGACGCGGCGCCTTTGCTCGACTGATCCCGAGCGAGGAGGTTGTCCATGTCCACGCCCTATGCCGACCACCCGCTGCAACCGGGCGACCGGGTCCCGAACGTTGAGTTTGATGCAATCTCGCGCGAGGGGAAAATCGCACTTGACGATTTTCGTGGCCGCAGCCCGTTGTTGATCGGTTTGTTTCGGGGCCTGCATTGCCCGTTCTGCCGGCGCCACGTCGCCGCCATGGCATATCTCAACCCGGTACTGCGTGAGAAAGGCGTCCAATCCCTGGCTGTTGTAAACACCCCGGTCGAACGCGCGCGGCTCTATTTCCGTTACCATCCGATAGCCGATCTTCTTGCTGCTTCCGACCCGGTACGGGCTTCGCACCAAGCCTTCGGCTTACGCGAGGTCGGGATCGACACGCTCATGGCGATACGGATCGATCTTCCGGGCGAGTTGCCCGAGCCTATGGGCGTGAGGGCAATGGACCGAATTCTCAACGAGAAGGAAGGATATCAAATGACGGAAGCCGATGAGCAGATGATGACCGCCGATCATGGGCAGCTTGTCGGTCAGTTCCTCATCGACCGGGAGGGAATCGTACGCTGGAGCTTCACTGAAGCTCTGGAGCCCGGGCTACAAACATTCAAGGCACCGAATTCCCAGGAATTGATGTCGGTAGCTTCCCAAGTCGCACCTTGAGAGCAAAACTCGCTCGACGCCCACCGCCCGGGTGGTGCTCAGTGAGTTCCGGAACTGCTGCGACCTTTTGCGGTGGAACACTCCGCATCACGCGGATATATAGGTCATGCTGCGTTGGCTTTTTAGCGGTAACCGATGCCCAATTCTCCCGATTCCTCAGGTGAAAGCGTTAGCAGCTCGATCTCGGGTCGCAATCAGCCAGCAGATCCGGCGGGGCAAGCGGCTGCCGCGGATTCACCAGACATTAACCCAATCGACAACCCGCAACCAGCCCACGGATCCTTCGGCCAAACCAGACAGGCCGTGAGCAATCTATTCCGGGCGCTGCGTCACGATCTGCAGGCAAGTTCTGCCTTGGCGAAGAGCAGGACGGCCGCTTCGGGTTTGAGGCGGAAGCTACGGAGGTCGATGCGGCTGGCAGCCACATCAGCTCCAACAAGGTGGATGACCACTGCTCTAGCCAGAGCCGGAGGCGGAATTCGCGTTCGGCGTATCAGTCCGGCTGAAAGCAGCCAGCGCCGGTCGCTTCTGGCGGGCTGGCGAAAACTCGCTCTCGGGTTAACCCTTCTTGTCTGCCTCCTCGTCGGAAGTGTGCTGGTGTGGGCACTGAAAGACGTGCCCTGGAGCGAAATCCGGGATGGAACCTTGAAGCCGGTCGTGGTGCTGGAAACCGCCGACGGCGCGCCATTGGTAAGACAGGGGCCTTATCAGGGCCCATATGCGCGCTACGACCAGTTTCCGCCCCATCTGATCGATGCCGTCCTTTCGATCGAGGATCGCCGGTTCATGGATCATTTCGGCGTCGATCCCAGGGGTATCGGCAGGGCGTTTCTGCGGAACTTGGAGGCCGGCTCGGTGGTGGAGGGTGGCAGCACCATCACCCAGCAACTCATCAAGCTGCAATACCTCGACAGCGATCGAACGATAAAACGAAAGATCCAGGAGCTTGTCATCGCACTCTGGCTGGAGTGGAAGCTCGGCAAGCATGAAATCCTGACGCGCTATCTCAACAGCGTCTATCTTGGCGCCGGTGCGACCGGCATGCCTGCCGCCGCGCGGATCTATTTCAACAAGGATATCGGCGACCTCAACCTGCCGGAGTCGGCGATGCTGGCGGGGCTGCTGCGGGCGCCGAGCCAATGGAACCCCATCGATAATTTCGAAGGCGCCCGGCAGCGCACCATGGTCGTTCTCGACGCGATGACGGCCAATGGCAAGATCACCGCGCCGGAGGCGGCGGAGGCCAAGGGGAGCTTTGCCAAGCTGCACCCGACGACGCCGACGCCGCGCTCCGGGAGCTGGTTTGCAGACTGGATTTCGCCGCAGGCAAGCGAAATCGCGGGCTCCTCGCCAGGTTCGACGACGGTGCGCACCACGCTGGTGCCGCAGTTGCAACAGATCGCCGAGCGCGTCGTGAAAAAGTCCTTGGACGGTGAAGGAAGAACCGTGGGAGCATCGCAGGCCGCTTTGGTTGCGATGACGCCGGACGGCGCGGTCGTCGCCATGGTTGGCGGGCGTGACTACAAGGCGAGCCAGTTCAATCGCGCCGTCACTGCGATGCGCCAGCCGGGCTCCACCTTCAAGCTGTTCGTCTACTACGCAGCGTTGAAGGCTGGGTTCACCTTGTCCGACCAGATTCTGGACGCGCCAATCGAAATCGACGGCTGGTCGCCGGAAAATTCCGGCGGCAACTACAGTGGGTGGGTGACGCTCGCCGAGGCGTTCGCGCGATCGCTCAATGCCGCGTCGGTGGCGCTTGCCCAAGAGATCGGTCTGGACAATGTGATTGCCGCGGCGCGCGAACTCGGCATCAATGCGCCACTGGCCGACACGCCGTCTTTGGCGCTCGGTACCTCCGAAGTCAATCTTCTCAATCTCACCAGCGCCTATGCGTCCGTCCAACTCGGCAAAGCTCCCGTCAAGCCCTGGGGCATCATCGATTTCCAAGCGGCAGGGCAGCCCAAGGCCTTTCGCGTTGGCGCTCAATCAAAACCGGGCGTCGATCTTTCGCCTTACCAGTCCGATCTGCTCGGGCTGCTGCAGTTGGTGGTCGAGCGCGGCACCGGACGGGGAGCAGATCCCGGCACGTTTGCGGCCGGCAAGACCGGCACCAGCCAGAACAATCGTGATGCCTGGTTCGTCGGCTTCACGGACGCCCTGGTCGTCGGCGTCTGGGTTGGCAATGATGATGACGCGCCGATGAAGGGGGTGACGGGCGGCGCCCTGCCCGCCCATATTTGGCGGGACTTTATCCGCGAGGCGACGATCGAGCCGACGCTGAACGGCGTGCGGTCGACTGAAGCGGTCGTCGACGGTCAAGGCGCACCGCAGTCCTGCAACATTAGCGCCTGCTCGCGCAGTTACCGCTCCTTCCGCCCATCCGATTGTACCTATCAGCCCTATTCCGGCGGCCGAAGGCTTTGCGAAAAGTGATCTGGTTCGGCAGAGACCCAGCCGCGGGGACTACCTGCCAAAAGCGTTTTTCAGCGCATCGACGACGACACGGACGGAGGGGACTTCTTTGATATCGGCATGGACCACCAGCCAGACCTCTCTCGTCAACGGCTGTTCGGTCTCGATGCGCTGGAGACCGCTCGACTCCAGGGCGGCGAAATCGGGGAGCATGACGACACCTGCACCAAGGCTTGCAGTTGCAGCCTGAAACTCCAGAACGGACGACCTCACGGCGATCGGCCGGCCGGCGGCCAGTTCGATCAGCCGCAATTGCTGCGGCGAGGCGTTCATGGTTTCGTCATAACCGATGAAGGTCCAGTCCGACGGTGGAACCGTTTCGAGATAGGTCTTCGATGCGTAGAGATGAAAGCTTGTCTCGCCGAGCTTGGCGATAGCGTAATCTCCGTCCTCCGGACGCGACATTCGCACGGCGATATCCGCCTCCCGCCTGTTCAGCGAGGCGAGGCGCTTTTCTCCGACAAGCGTAATCTCGACGCCGGGATGGTCTCGCCTGACGACTGCGATCGGTTTTGCAAGCAGCATGCTCGAGAGCGCGGGAGGGGCGCTGATCCTGACATGGCCGCGCAATTCCGTGGCGCTGCTGCGACCAAGCTGCTCGATGGTCGCTGTCTGGACGGCGACGAGAGCGGCGTGCCTGGCAACCTGCTCTCCGTCCGAAGTCAAGATGATGCGGCGTCCGCGGCGGTCTATGAGTTTGCGTCCGAGACTGGATTCGAGCGACGAAACGCGCCGACTGACGGTGGCATGTTCGACGCCGAGTTGTCTTGCTGCACCAAGCAAGGTTCCCGACTGCGCGAGCGCCAGGAAATGCCGAAGGTCATCCCAATCGAGCTTTGTGAAATCTCTCCCAATCATTGTGCAGTAATAGGGAATTTTCACCCATTACGCCATCGCTTAATCTGTCCGGGCCAAGGAGATCACGAGCGATGACCGACCAGATTATATGGCTGAACGCCCCCGGCGACATCAACCAGTTCCATATTGAGCAGCACCAGAGTGACGATCCCGGCGATGGCGAGATCAGAATCCGTCATGAGGCGATCGGAATGAACTTTCTAGACATTTATCACCGGAAAGGCATCTATCCGATGCCGTCCTACCCTGCGGTGATCGGCGCCGAAGCGGCTGGAATTGTCGAGGCCATTGGTCCGGGCGTCTCGATGTTCGAGAGAGGTGATCGCGTTGCCTATGCCGGGCCTCCGGTCGGCGCCTATCGCTCCGCGCGCAACATCGCCGCCGAAAGGGCGATCAAGCTGCCGGATACCCTTTCGGCAAAAACGGCAGCGAGTTCGCTCCTCAAAGGCATGACCGCCTACATGCTGTTGAAGAAGACCTATGATGTGCGTGCCGGAAACCACGTTCTGATCCATGCGGCCGCCGGCGGGCTCGGCAGCATCCTCGTTCGCTGGGCCAAATCGCTCCAAGCCACCGTGATCGGGACGGTCGGCTCCTCCGAAAAAGCAGCCCTTGCCGCATCGTGTGGCGCCGATCATCTGATCGTCGGACGCGGCGCCGATATCGTCTCGGACGTGAAGCGGTTGACGAACGGGATCGGCGTCGACGTCGCCTATGACGGGATCGGCGGCGACACGCTTCTCAAAAGCATTCGCTCCGTCCGCCCATTCGGCATGGCTGTCACCATCGGTCAGGCCGCCGGCGCCATTCCACCCGTGCCGGTCGAGGAACTCCGCCCAGGCAAGGCGCTCTGCCATCCGAGCATCATGGCCTGGTGCGCTGACGTCGGACAGTATCGCGAGGCTGCTCTCGCTGCCATCGGGGCAATGGAAACTGGGATCGTTTCGCAGATCGGTGCCGAATACCGTCTGGCCGACGTTGCGAAAGCGCACGAAGAGATGGAATCCGGGCGCGCGGCGGGCAGTATCCTGCTGATCCCTTGATTGCTTCGAGAAAGACGCCGGCACGATCCATGGATCGCCAGCACTTCCGATCCGCCCGGCGGCTTTCCACGGGCTGATCCGGGTGGTGATCCGGCGCCGGACCACTTATTCGAAAAATGGCATTATCTTATCCATTCCGCCTATCTACAGCGAGAAAACCTGTTTCGATAGAGTGCAGCCAATCGAGGGGGCGATCGGCACCAGACCGGCCCGCGCCCTGCTTCGCAACGCCGGCCTGTCCGGCCGGCGCCGAGTGACGGGAAAGGATGAAAGACATGTCTACAGACAACAAGCCACTGATCGCAGTCACGGGTGCAACGAGCAAACAGGGGCGCAGCGTCGTTGCGACGCTTCTTGAAAGCCAGCGTTTCCGCGTCCGTGCGCTCACTCGAAGAAAGGATTCGCCCGAAGCTTTGCGTCTCGCGAAACTCGGCGCGGAAATCGTCGCCGTGCCCCTCGAACTCGGCCTTCAGAAGGAGTTCGTTGCGGCATTCAAAGGCGCGGACGGCGCGTTTCTGATGACGCCGCCGATCGCCCCGCCGGAGACGACCGAAGCTCCTCTCGGCCGGCAACTGGCGGATGCGGCCGTGGAGGCCGGCGTAGGGCACATTGTCTTCAGCACGCTGGAGAATGTCGACAAGATCACCGGTGGGACGAAATATGCGCCGCATTTTACCGACAAGGCGCGCGTTGCAGATTACATTCGCAGCCTGCCGATCTCTCATTCCTTCGTCATGCTGGCATTCTTCTACACAAACCTTATCGAGTATTATGCGCCGCGCATGGAAGGCGACACCCTACTCTTGCCGATTTATCTTCCGGAAGATTTCCGAGCGCCTTTCGTCGATCCGCTGACGGCGACCGGGCCTGTTGTCCTGGAGATTTTCTCAACTTCCGAGCGCTACAACGGCAAAACGCTGCCGATCGTCGGCGACATCATTTCTCCGCGGGAGATGGTCGAAACTTTCCAACGCGTTACCGGCCTCAAGGCCGAGTATCGGAATGCTTTCACCAGGGATGGCCTGCTGCACTATTTTCCGGAATTTGCCGCCAACGAATTTTTTGTTCGTGAGCTTCTCGGGATGGTCGAATATGCGGTCGAATATGGCTATTTCGGCAAGGAGCACGATCTCGAATGGAGCCGACGGCTCAATCCCCAGACCCTCAACTGGGAGCAGTTTCTGCGGACGACGGGATGGCGCGGCGACAAACGGTCTTTCGGAGGTTGAAGCTGTCTCGCACAAGTGCGGCAGCGCTTGCGTGGCAACGACATACTTGAGGTAAATGCTTACGACGGCCGGATTCCCGGCAGCTTGGCAATCTCGGCGGCAAGAAAGTCGACGAGGAGCCGAACGCGGGCAATGGCTGCACGCTCAGGAACAATCAGCAAGCTCAGCGGAACCGGCGAAGGCCGATAGTCTCCAAGCACCACCTCTAGCCGGCCGTCGTCGAGAAGATCTTGCACCAGCCAGAGATGTGTTGGACCGATGCCGCGTCCGGCAGCAAGGGCTTCGCGCGCCGCAAGCCCGTGATCGACACGCAGCCGGCCGCCGACCGGGATGATCAGGCTGGCGCCATCGGGAGAGGAAAGAAGGAGTTGATTGCTGCCAGCCACGTTGGACATCACGATGGTTTCGTAGCGTGACAGATCGGCCGGGCGCTCCGGCCGCCCCCGGGCGGACAAATAGGCCGGAGCTCCGACCAGCAGCCGCTGGCTCTCTCCGACCGCGTGGAGTTTCATTGAGCTGTCGGCGAGAGGTCCAAGGCGAAGCGCCACGTCAACGCCTTCGCGAACCAGGTCGATGCGCTCGTCCGTCAAGTTGAGATCGATGCGGATGTCGGGATGCCTGTCCTGGAAGTCAAAGATCATTCGCGTGACATGCATCACACCGAGCGCAGCCGTACAGGAAAGCCGAACGGCGCCCGCCGGAGCCTGACGGGCATCTCTGGCTTCCTCGGCAGCCTGTTCGACCAGGCGCAAGATCTGCAGGCAGTTGGTATAATAGCGACTGCCCTCCTCCGTCACGGTGACGCGACGGGTGGTGCGGCTGAGAAGCGGCACACCGACAGCCTCCTCAAGCTCATTGAGGTGCCGCGTCACGGTGGATTGGCCGACGCCGAGCTCCTTTGCGACCATCGACAGGTTGCCGCGCTCGGCGACTCGCACGAAGGTGCGCATCCTGTCGAAGGACAACCCCGCGTTATCCATTTTTCAGCACAGTGGTGGCCATCCTGTCCATATACGGAATAATCCTCGCTGTGCCCAGACCTCAAGGCCCAACTCGACTTCCATTATGGCGGCACGTGCCAGATTATCGGGTCGAACCGCGCGGCACGATCGAAAAGCCGCAGTCGACCCTGTCTTCCTCGAGCGGCTCGTCGTGGATGGCGCGCAGCAGCATGTCAGCGACACGGCGGCCGATATCCTGGCGCGGTAGGTGCACCGTCGTCAGCGACGGCTCGATGAAGGGCGAAAATTCCAGATCGTTGAAGCCGCAGATGCCGACTTCCTCCGGCACGCGGATGCCGCGCGCTTTGCATTCGATCAGCACGCCGAAGGCCAGTTCGTCGCTCTGGGCAAAGACGGCATCGACATCGGGCACACGCTCGAGCAGGCGGGAAAACAGCTCCCTGCCGAGGGCGACGCGGCTCGGCGCATCCCCGCCGATGATGAGAGCCTCCTGGAAAAGGCCGGCTTCCCGCATCACCGCCTCATAACCGGCAATGCGCCGGCGCGAGCGGACATCGCCGCCGCGGCCGATGAAGGCAATCCTGCTATAGCCTCTCGACAACAGGAAGCGGGTGGGTTCGGCGCCGGCCGAATAATGATCGAGGCCGACGACCAGGCTTTGGGGTTCCTGGCTGAGATCGGTGACATGGGCGATGGGACAGACGGCGCTCGCCATCAGCGGCAGAAGATCGCCGTAGGATTCAGCGCCGGCGATGACGACGCCGGCCGGCTTCTGCGTCAGGATGGATTTCAGCAGGCCGGCTTCGCCCTCGGAATGGTGCAGCGTGCTGGAATATTGCACGGTGAACTCCGTGCCGCGGAAACAATCCTCGATGCCGATCATCAGGGCGGCGAAGCCGTACTGGTGCAAGGCCGGGGTGATGACGCCGACAATGCCGTTATGGCGGCCGGCCAGCGCCCGGGCGGCAAGATTGGGGATATAGCCCATCTCCTCGACCGTGCGCAGGATCTCTTCGCGCAGATCCTCCGAGACGATTTCGGGGTTGCGCAGCGCGCGCGAAATGGTGATCGGACTGACGCCCACCTTCTTCGCCACATCGCTCAGCTTCACCTGCATCCCGCGCTCGGCTTTCCGTCTCCGCTCCACCGAATTCTTCATCGCCCCTCAGATGCCGCCGACGAGACTCGCCTGCGGCCGATTCCCCGGTCATTACTTCCTGACCAAGAAATAATTTAGAGTCTACTAACTTTTGTGTTCGCAGCCGGTTCCTGGGATACGATTCCATGCAGGCGCTGGACGGTTTGCTTTACGACACAGGTTGAAGCGACGCTCGGATCACCGCACCGCCCTGAAATGGCGCGTCACTCCTTGGAGACGGCCTCTCTCTCCCTGGCGCCCCCCCGGGCGATTGCAGGTTCCGAGATCTGTAATCCGGCCGGGAGCAGCGGTCGGCGCCGCGCTTTGGCAGCGAAGATTAAACTTCAGTAATGCCTGACAAATCAGCAATATAAACATGATCAATATTTAATTTGTAAAGCCGTCCGGCGCGATCATATTAATCCCGAGCGCGAATTCTTCTTGCCCTCCCCCGATCGTCGCCTCCCGACGATCCGCGCCGGCGAACACAGGAATTGGCGCACCTCATCCGACGCCAGGTCCGAGACACGGAACTACGACGCCATCACAAGCCAACGCTCTCGCAAGGGATCACCACCATGTCACGTATTCTCAGCAAACATCGCACAGCAGCACTTGTCGGGGCCGCCATTATCGCCGGCGCGGCATGCCTGCCCTACGCCATCAATTCGTCCAGCGCCTTTGCCGCACCATCGGACATGGGCGGCATTCTCGCCCCGAGCGGCTCCTTCGCCTCCGTCGTCGACGCCGACAAGCCTGCCGTCGTCACCATCACCACGACGATGAAGACGACGGATGTCAGCGCCGATCAGCAATCGCCGATGGACGAGCAGTTCCGCCAGTTCTTCGAGGACCAGGGTATTCCGCTGCCACGCCCGGCGCCGCAACAGCGCGGCTCCCAGCATGCGATGGCGCTCGGCTCCGGCTTCATCGTCAGCCCGGACGGCGTGATCGTCACCAACAACCATGTCATCGACAATGCGCTCGACATCAAGGTGACGCTCGACGACGGCACAGAACTTCCGGCCAAGCTGATCGGCACCGATCCGAAATCCGATGTCGCCGTGTTGAAGGTCGAGGCGGGCAAGCCGCTGCAGACCGTCGCCTGGGGCGATTCCGACAGGCTGAAGCTCGGCGACCAGATCCTGGCGATCGGCAATCCCTTCGGCATCGGCACCACAGTGACGGCGGGCATCGTTTCGGCGCGCGGCCGCGACCTGCACAGCGGGCCCTATGACGATTTCATCCAGATCGATGCGCCGATCAACCACGGCAATTCGGGCGGCCCGCTCGTCGACCGTGAGGGCAAGGTCGTCGGCATCAACACCGCCATCTATTCGCCGAACGGCGGCAGCGTCGGTGTCGGCTTCGCCATTCCCTCCGACGAGGCCAAGGAGATCGTCGCCAAGCTCGAGAAGGACGGTTCGATCAATCACGGCTATCTCGGCGTGCAGATCCAGCCGGTCACGAAAGACGTCGCCGATGCCGTCGGCCTCGACAAGACCGGCGGCGCGCTGGTGGCTGCCGTCTCCGCCGATACGCCGGCCGCCCATGCCGGACTGAAGCCCGGTGACATCGTCACATCGGTCGGCGGCGAGACCGTCAAGACGCCGAAGGACCTGTCGCGTCTCGTCGCCGATCTCTCGCCCGGCACGCAAAAGTCGCTCGGCGTCTGGCGCGACGGCAAGGAGATCGATCTCAACGTTACCGTCGGCGCCAATGCAGATGGCCAGAAGCAGGCTGCGGCGACAAGCCCGGAAGCGCAGGGCCAGTCCTCCGGCCAGCCGAGCCTCGGCATCGGCCTTGCCGAGCTGACGCCGGATGTGCGCCAGCAGCTCAACCTGCCGCGCTCGGTCAGCGGCGCGGTGGTCGCCAGCGTCAATCCGGACAAATCGGCCGCCGCCGCCGGCATCCAGTCGGGCGACGTCATCGTCTCGGTCAACGGCCGGCCGGTGCACAATGCCCGCGATGTCAAGGCTGCAATCGCCGAAGCCGGCAAGGCCGGCCGCAAATCCGTGCTGCTGCTCGTCGAACGCGACGGGAATAAGACCTTCGTCGCCGTACCCTTCAACGCGGCCTGAGAGCCGAGTCCCGCAGCAACACCTTCATTGCCGTTCCCTTTGCCGCGGCCACAGCCCCTCATCCGCCTGCCGGCACCTTCTCCCCGTAAACGGGGCGAAGGGGACAAGCCGCGACCTCTCGGTCGCTCGCCAAAAGTCTCGTAAGGCATGTCCCCTCTCCCCGTCAGAACGGGGAGAGGGTTAGGGTGAGGGGCAAGCCATCGACACGGATCGGACAGCAGTGGCACAAGGCCTGGGATGACGTCGCGATCTGTGGCTGTCCAGTTCCGGTACAGAGCTGCGACCAGCCCTCGTAGCGCATGGTAAATGCCGGCATTTCTGATGAAAAACCAACAGACCGCCGGTTTTTCGTGCCGGAAAGCGACACGGAAACAAGGTGTTGCGCCATTGCCTGACATTCCTGCCGACGGGCCGTCAACTCCCGCTGGACGAATTAACCCTACTGCCTTACCTTAATATCAGCATCAACTTGAATACATCCCGCCCTGTGACATCGTATTTTCATGATCGCTAATTTGTTCCGGCACGGCGCGCCGGAACGGTGACCCGCCTTTCCCGAAGGGGACCGGCTTCATGCATCAAGCAGCGCCGCAACATCAAACGGAGGGGTATGCCATGAATAACATTGTGGAATTTCGTGCCAAATGCCCGAATGACAAAGATCTGGCCGACTGCCGGGAAGCGCTTGAACCGCAGGTGATGAAGATCGTCGCCGAAGCTGTCGGCAGGGGCTATCCGCCAGCCGAAGCGGCCATGGTGGTCGCCGATATTGCCGACGACTATATTCTGATGCTATCGCGCGAGCTGCGGCATTGATGGCTCGGCGTGCGCGGACAGATCGGCACGCCGATAAGCCGGAAGCAAGGGTAGAGTGGACCGCGCAGCGCCTGCCGGGGTAGCAGGGGGTACAGGAGACGAGACCGACCGCGCGGCCCGGCGATCTAACGCCGGATAGTGCCGGAAGTTCCGGCTCCGGCGCTATCGCCATTTCGGCTGGGGCGGCGGCGCATTGGCCCGGATCTCATGCAGCGGCGCGTGAGACCCGAGCAGCTTTTTCAGCTTCTTCTCCTCCGCCGGGCCAATCCCGAACTTGCGGCAATGCTCGGCAACGTCATGCTCCCGGGGGCTGGGAACGCGAACTTGGCGGTTGCTCATGCTCTTCATGTCCGTTTCCTCCTTGAAGAGGATAACAAACAGGCGGCGGTTTTGTTCGTTAGTAAAGTCTAATTTTAAGTAAGGCGTCGGAGGCGGCAATATATCAGCCGCGCTGGCGCCGTTTTGCTGCATATGACTTGCCGGGCCGAACAGCGCAAAGATGGCGCACCGCTCAACTGATCTTCAGCCAATGCCTGAGCGCCGCCACCGCCCCATCACTGGCATAGGCAATGACCCCGCCCGTCGTCAGCCCGGCGAAGGCAATCAGCCCGGAGATGCCATAGCCGATCGATTTCATCCGTTTCCATTCTTCCAGCGCCGGGCCGACCGTCTCCTGGTTCTTGTCGACGGTTTCCTTGAGCGTCACGATCTCGGCGCGGATCTGGGCGTCCGCTCCGCCTGTCATCGCCACCCTGGTGTCGAGATGGGCGATCTGTCTTGCCTGTTCGTCGAGCCGCTTGTGGATCACGGCGCGGCTCTCATGGGCATTGGCTTTTTCGTCGCCCATTTCCTGGCGCAGCAGCGCGACGTTTTCCTCGATGCCGGTCAGCCTTCCCTCGACGCGCCCGAGGGCGCGCAGGATATCGTCGTTGGATGTCATATCGGCCACCTCAGGAATTGAATTTCAGCTTTTCGGACTGGGCAATGCCGTTCGAAATCCGGTCGATCATGATCGGCTGCGGATGGATGAAGGAGACCGGCGAAAGCTCCCCGACGGACGGCGCCGGACGTACCACCGATCCCACAGGCATGACGACGGCGCTCACGCCTTGATAGGTGATGACGTTGCCGGCAATGCTGGCGACGACCTGCGTGCTCAGGCGCGCCAGGCCGTCCGGGCCGGAATAGATATGCAGCGTCTGCTCCGGCCTGAAGATGCTCGCATCCGCGACGACGATCTGGTTATAGGTGGTAACACCGTCAGTTCCGGCCTGCGCGGTCAATGTCGTGCTCGCAAGCTCCAGCATGCCGGGCCAGACACCGCCTCTGGAGGGGGAGACCCACGCCGCGTAGGTATCGATTGCCGCGTCGCAGCAAGCCGATGTCTGCGCAAGGATATCATCCCGAAGCCGCCATTTGCCCGAAGCGTCCGTTCCGTCCGAGGGCCAGCTGTTGTTGGTTCCATAGACCTGATACTCGGCCCTGAGGCCGAGATCGTTGCAGGTGATGGTCCCGGTCGCCGGCGAGGTGCCGCCGGCGAAATTGTAGGTGAAGGTGTTGGCGTCGACGACTGATATCACATAGCTTCCATTGTAGGCGGTCGGCGTCGCTCCCGAGATACTGACGGTCTGGCCAGTCGCAAGTCCGTTGAGGCCGCTTGCGATGGTCGCCGTTGCGACCGTGCCGACCGAGGTCAGCGTGATGTTGCGTGTGATCGTCGTCCGCCCGAGCGGCGGGAAGGCGACGATTCTGACGCCGGCATATTCGGCGCGCAGGCGGGTGACCAGCGAGCGGTAGTTGGTGGTGAAGAACTGCGTATAGGTCGAGGCCGTGTCGTTCTGCCCCATCTGATTTGTTATGACCGTGAACGGCCATTTATTGCCGTTGAAGGCAATGATTTCGCGGATGATGTCTCGGCGTCTGGTGGCGATCGAGGAGCCGCTGCCGGTATATTCGCGGACCGAACCGGCGCCGGGCATGCCGATCAGGCAATGGGGGATGCGGCCCGGGCCGCCATCCTTGTCGAGCCAGCGGCGCAGCCAGCCGAGATTGCCGCGCGTATCGGCTGCGGACGAATATTCCTGACGTGCCTCGCCGATGCTGTCGACGAAAGCCAGTGCGACCGGCCTTCCATCCCAGTCGCCCTTGGCGACCATGAAATCGGCCCCCCAATATTGCGGCTGTGCCTGTGTGCCATAGCCGGTATCGAGCCCGGCGGTGCTGTCGGCGAGCGGGCTATCCTTGAAGGCGAGAAGCGTGGCGAGATCTCCGGCGCCCCAGACGCGTTCGCCGCGATGTTTCTGAATGCGGTAGACCGGCCAGATCTTCTCGCCGACGGCGGTGTGATAAAACAGCCAGATTTCGATTTCGCTTTCCGGCGCGACGTCGGGAATGGTGAGTTCGTCCGTCCAGGCGCCGTTCGTCTGGTCGGCGACCGTCACCGTGTTTGCCCCGGCGAAGGTGCACTGGTAGAAGACGCCGGCGACGCGGATGAACATGGCGTCGGCGACCACGGAATTGCCCGGGGTGCCGATCGTGCCGGTGACGACGGTTTCCTGAGGCGAATTTCCGCCTTCGGTCGAGGCAAAGCCGGAAAGATGAAAGCGGAAGGTCCGCGTCTTATATTGCGGCGTGTTGACGACGATCTTGGTGCAGACATAATTCGTGCCGGAGGCGGCGGTGACGATCGCGCCGGACGGCATGCGGTTGCGGGTGGCGAAGAACATGTAGCGGTCGGGATCTCCGGCGCTCCCGCCCCCGCCGCTCAGCATCGGATTGGCAAGGGCGAGCGAAATGGCATTCATCATCGGCGTGTTCCGTATCGGCTGGTGAGGTCATCATAGAATTTGACGCTGCGCTCCTGGCGGGCGTTGGCGCGGTCGAGCGCCTGGCGCTCGCGGGCGAGGATCGCAATCAGCGGCTCGCCCTCGCGGACAGGCGCATGCGCTTCCTGCTTTCTGAGATCGTCGGGCAACGGCGGCAGCACGATGCCGGCCGCGGCCTGCCCGCTGGCGACCGCCGCCTTGTTCAGGCGCTCAGTGGCGGAGCAGCCAGTCACGATCAGCAGCAGTGACAGCGCAAGCGTGGTTCGTTTGCGAAAGCTCGAGTTCATAGGATCGGATCTCGTTTTCCAATGTGTTTCTGGCGTCCTGTTCGGCGGCCTTGGCGGCCTCCAGGCGCTTGCGGTGCTCCTCGCCGGCGCCGGCCGCCGCATTCCGCTGACGCTCCATCTCGGCCGCCCTGGCTTCGGCCGCGGTCTTTTCGGACATGAGGACGTAGCCGGCGCGCGCCTGACGCGCCGCCGAGGGGTAGCCGATCGAGACGGCATAGAGGTGATAGAGTAAAAGGCCGGCGGCGATGCCGGCGCCCATCTTCAGCGCGTCGAGAAGGCCGAACATCAGATGCCCTCCAGGCAGAAGGCGCGCTCCTTCTGCCGGCGGCGGGTCAGGCCGGGAAAGGTAATGCCGGCGGCACGATTCCATTTGAGGAGAGCCTCGCAGCCCTCCGCCGTCCTGCCCTGATTGATCAGCTTGACCGCGCTCGAGCCGCAGGCCGCCTTGACGCCGACATTGTAGGCGAAGGAGGTCAGAGCCACGAAGCGGGCATCCGGAAGCTGGGCCGTGACGCACCGCTCTATGCCATTGGCGTACCGCTGCAGCTCGAGCGAAAGCAGCGCCTTGCACTCTCCCACCGTCTTATAGTCGCCCGGCTTCACACCGTTGGTGCTGCCGTAGCAGATCGTCCACGGCTGGCCCTGGGTGGCCGGATCAGGATAGGCGTGCTGCCGGAGCCCTTCGAAGCTTCCGACCAATGCCACGGCCATCGCGGCTGCGGCGCTACCTTTCTGCAGGCGGTTTGCCATTCAGTTCTCCTGAGATTTTCTGCTGGAAGACGATGCGGGCGACGATCGCCGCCGCAGCGAAAAGGCCTGATGCCGTAGACATGGCGATCTGGATATAGAGGTTGCGCGGCACCCAGGTTGCGGCGACGAAATTAATGACGGGCTCAAGCACGATGAAGAGCAGAGCGAGCGCAATCAGGCGGACGCTCCAGGCGCGCCTCAGCACTGCGCGCCAGTTATGGACGAGCATGGGTGGGCTCCGATAATTTAGGAAGGGCTATGCCTCACAAGGCCGATCTGAACGCGTGATGGCGATGCCGGCCCGTCATAAGCCTTGTAGCCTAGCCAGACCAAGGCTTGAGAACGCAGCCTTAGTTGCTGATTACGTATGTTGCCCAGCATGACGCACACAAAAAAGGCCCACCGAAGCGGGCCTTCTTTCGCCAATTTAAGACCCTTGCCTAAGCAACGGCTTTCATATTCCCTTTATTCACTCGGGCATTCTCCGCCTCAACTTGAAGCACTTCACCCCATGGATTTGCGAATGACCTGGACCTAGACGGCAGTTGCGAGCCCAATTTCCGGCTAAAGACGAAAACGAAAGCAAACCAGAAGGTCAGGGGGGACTTAGCCACCATCATGAGAAACATTGCGAAGTGAGCTCGTTCTACGCAGGCGCGAATTTTCGCCTTCGTTTCTAGATCCTTTATCGATTCCAAGGCGGTCGTCAGATGGCTTTCCGAGGTAGTCGCTCTTTTACGGCGAAGGTGCCAAGTGATATAGATGAAATTCAGAAGGGTCATATCGTGGGCAAAACGAATAAGCTTCTCCATCGAACTTCGAATGACCCGGTACTCTTGGGAGCGGAAATCCAGCTTCCCGTCAGCCGCAAGATCGAAAATCCTATCCCTGCATTCAAACGCGATTTGTCTTGCATAGGCGGTGCATAGTTCCTGCCATGGACCGAAAAACAACATCCCCAAAAGCATCAGAACCATGATTGCTAGCACGGCGTCGAAATTCATCAGAACCTCCTATCCCGTGGATTTGTTTTGCCTGTACGCGTCAAACCGCTAGTAGAACGGTTCGGATCAATCCTTGTTTCAAGTTCTTTCACACGATCCTGCAATTTCTGTGTCTTGCGCTCTCGCAACATCCGCTCGGCGACCGCCCATGTTCCAGCCGCCCCAGCCAATCCAAGTGTTAGGACAAACTTAACATCCGCCAAAAAGTTTAACGCAAATGAAACGGCGGTCTCTTTGCCTGCAAAAGGCGCCATGGCAAGCGCTATAAAATAAAAACAACCGACGAGACCAGCCGTCTTGATGAGGGTTCGCAGCGTTCTGTAGAACTGCTCTACGCTCGCCATTTCAACTGCTACACTACGCGGCTTTACGCTGGGCACGACAGATTTTCCCATGATTCCCCCGAAACACGCGGGGGAATATAAATACATCATCAGGATGATTGCAACGTAAGCTTGAGCGTGGCTGGTGGCGTTAGTAGGGTTTTACATCAGAATTTTACCGGTAGATCGTCAAATTGCGATGGCGGGCTTGACCACGGTCTAGCCCGCCATCGATAAAAGGGCCGTTGAACGATAGTATGTTCATGCCGTCTACCGAGCATAGAGGACGTGGCGACCGCCCTTCATGGAAGCCGCTCACAAAGCATTGAATACCTGCGACAGCTTGCGTGACACACCGCTCGAATTTGGCTTCTGAGCCGATCTTAATGGCTACTCCCGATATTTGACGACCCTGGCGGGCGATCCAACTGCGATGGCGTATTCGGGGATATCGCAGATAACTACTGAATTTGCGCCGATCACGGCTCCTGTCCCTATCGTGACGTTCATCAATATCTTGGCACCCGCGCCAATCCAGACATCATCACCAATTTCTACAAAGCCGATTTCGGCCTTCTGAAGCCTGATTGGTACGTCTCGCCTCATACCGTGGCCATGATCGATGATCTGGACATCAGAGCCGATGAGGACATCATTGCCGATTGATATCCGGTTCTTTGCCGTGATGATGTTTCGCCGGCCGATTACGGTGTTGTTGCCGATGAAGACTTTGGGCTCTGGCATTGTAAGTTGAAAGAACGACTGGTCCTGGATGGTGACGTTATCCCCGACCTCAAGGACGGCATGACCCACCAGGCGAAACGCAGCGCTGCGCTTCACCACGAGATTTTCGCCGGCCGCGGTGAAGTAGCGGAATCGCTTATAAGCAGTGACGAGCCGCTGGATTACGCCGCCTCGATTACGATACGATGCCTTGTCGACCTGTGCCATTTCTACTCCCGGCGTGATGGCAGCATGTCAAACACAGGTGTGGAGCTTATTCAAGAGCTCCTTCCGCAAGGGAAATGGAAGCCATCAGTCCAGATCCAGATGCTCCCGATAGAACCGCCCACTGCCATCCGAATTTGCCGACTTGTATTTGTCCATATCTCCTGCGATCCCACTGCGAAACCGCTCGCTACCTGGATAGAGCCGGCGTTGGCGCCGTCATTGCCGGCGCCGGCAATAAGCGCACCTTGTGCAGGGTCGGATAGCAGAGCCGCATTGGTCGTTGCCGACGATGTGAACTCGAAACGCAGCTTCGCTTTGACTTTCACCCCATTTGGCGCTGTTAGCGCCAGAAGGGTCGAGGTCGTAGAGATAGCGGCACTGACAGCATCCTTGACCGGCGTCACGAAGGTATACTCGTCCCTCGGATACAGAACAAACGGCCGAATGTTCGAACTTCCGTCCGTCAGCACCACGCCGATGCATCTCACAATGGTATAGCCGGTGAGCAGTGTCGTGGTGATGCCGCCGATGGTTGGCGAGGTCGAGAAAACTACGTCGAAAGACAGGTCGGCGTCCTTGCGCAACGCATAGGCGAAGTATGTCGCATTTGCCGCGACGGCGCCGGCATCGAGGCCGCCGGAGCCCGTTCCGGCCGCAAATGTTCCCGTCACCCTCTTGGTGAACGCCGCTGCGCTGGAAACGAAGCTCGACCCTGACCTGGCGGAGCCGGAGGTGAAGTCGATATGGGTGTTCGGGCCGTTACCGTTATTGGAAAGGATGAGGCCGACAACGAAATCGCCTACGGCCGAACTGTCGGCTTTACTCTGGATCCTGGCGGAAAGCTTATCGGTGAAGAGGGCGGCACCCGAACATATGATGTTGACGCTATAGCCGTTCTTGAGGACAAGCGTGGCCGCGCCATCGATCGTCTCCGAGCCGGTGGGATCAATCGTCACATCGCCACCATCGGCAATGACGCAATAGTGCCAGTTTGCGCCGAGCGTTGCCGCTGCGCTGAGGGTGAGCGTCGCTGCTGCGGTGAAGCGATGAACCGCGTTGTCATCGGAGGCAAGCGCCGTGTAATCGCCTGACTTCGCCGCATAAACCGACGCCTTATCGAACCCGACGTCGGCGCCGTTCTGCGTGAACCCTAAGAGCCCGCCGCCCTTCAGATAAAGGCCTGTCTGAGGGTTGGTGGCGAAGCCGATGCCGGGCGCCGAAACCGTACCGCTTGCCACTTTGAGTGGCGCGGTCATCGGCGCCGAGCCGTCGCGCGGCAGCGAGTTGGTGATTTCGTTGCCGAGGTCGGTGGTCAGCGCGTTCCAAGGTGCCGGGTCAATGACCTGGCCGACAGATGGTGTCGTTCCGGCGGGTTTCGAATAGACGCCGGTTGAGGGGTTTCTGGGCATTTATCTTGCTCCGAAAGGAAAAGCCCCGCGATTGCGAGGCCTCAAAACGTATAATATCGGTTGCGGCATACAAATCGATGACCAGCTGAAAACCCTTCGCAGTATTCCTGCTGCCAATCCGCGGATGGAAGCAGGCGCGCGCGCGAACGGTGAGGGGATTTACTTCAGCGTCATCAACTACCTTTTGGGCGGCGCGCTTGCTTTGATGGTCAGGCTCGCAACATTGCTGCTGGTCGTCATACCGATGCAGATCGCCTATGAGGGCGCCTGACATCATCTATTCTTCTCGTTTGACAAGAGCGGATAGGCTGCCCTTCCCCCACCCTGGACGAATGCGTTGATCAGCGCCATGCGTTGTTGGTCGACGATGTGGTCGCGTCCTAGGCGCACGAGCGCCTCCATTAACGCATTACGCTGCTCACCTCGAAGCACACTCAACGGAGCGACTTCGTCGGCAACGCGAGCTGCGTGGGCGCTTGCATTCGCCTCAAGGAAGGATCGCGCAAGACGTCGAGCCGTCGTTAGGCCGAGATCGGTCCAACTTTTTTCCGTCGGAACTTCTTGTGGCTTGGAAACCTTGCCGAGATACTGCTCGAACCCGGCCTCCCCTGCCGTGTCAGCTGCGCCGGTTACGCCATTTTTCGTGTTGGCAAAAAGGGCTTCGCGATCTAGGGCATTGAGTGAGGCATCAGCCTTCTCGGGTCCGAACATCATGCCAAGCTTTTCGCCGTTCCAGTCGCCTTTGCCGCGAATAATCTTGAGTAGCGCGTTTATATCACCACCTTCGGTTCCAGCCGCACGATAGATCTCGCCAAGGGCCCCCTGGCGAATGCGCGTTGATTCAGCAGAGGGACCAATCAGCATACCCTGCGGTTCGGCACCCGCCACCAATTTCTCCTGAAGCTCTGCGGGGCGCATGGCGCGTGGTCCATCGGCGAGAACAGACTGCCCCTGCAGTAAGCCCTCCCTTTGTCGGCCTAACTCCCCAAACTGCGCGTCAAGCTCCTTCACGCCGGGGGCAGATCGAGCAAGCCTTTCATCGATCATCCCACGAACGCCGCCGAGTGTCTCAATGACTTCGGGATCTTTAGCAGTCGTCAGAATTCGATCGATCGCGCGGCGTGTTTCGTACGCAATGGCTGGGTCGGAAGAGACGGTGTCTTTCCCAAAGTCATTGAGCATGTTTCTAACGTTAAGAAGGTCGGTCTGTTCGCTACCGCGCCGATACGGAATCAATCTATCGAGATGCTCCGCAATGGGCGTAAAGTCGTAGGGCGGCTGTTCCACGACCGCGGGCCGGTACTGACTGTTCACTTGCGCCTGGCTTGCTTTCAGGTCGCTGTCGATCATGGACGGAACCGGATCGGGTCCAAGACTTGTCTCGAAGTCCGACTTAAGGCGACTACCTGCCAGGGAGCCGCGCTCATTCAGAGGTCCCACGACCTTGTTGCGTGTCGATTCCCGGACTGCACCGCTCTTGGCGGCGCCGCGCCATTCTGGCGAGACGTCTGCTGGCATCGCTTCAGATCCGAGCTTGTCGAAACGGTCACGATTCGCGGCGAGCTTATCGGCATCAGAAACGTTCTTCGCGAGCCAATTACGAGCATCCCTTGTCAGGTCCGCAAGTATATCCCGCGCCGGCTTTGAAGCTACTTCTTCTCCAAGGAGCGCGCGGGTGAGAGCCTTTGCGCCCTGTGCACTTGCTTTCACACCGGCTCCGATGACTTCCCCCGCTAAGGGACCAGCTAATCCAAGCAGGCCCCCCTCAATAGCGCCCCGGCGAGTTTTTTCAGGATCGCCGCCACTCCTCACGTGAGCATCCGCGGCACCAATGCCGCTGCCGGTCAAGCCTGAAACCAGCGAGCGCGCCACCATACTGCCCCCGCCAGCACCGAATAATTCTGGTGCAGCGACGACGGCCGGAATAGTTCCACCAACCGCACCGGCCACCTGCCCTATCGTGTTGACATTAGGATGCGCAATCTTGGCCTCCCGATCGCGGGCATTCACAACCCTGAGCTGATCCTCATAAGTCCCTCCGTGTATGAGGGGACGGAGATGAGCCGCTGCCTTTTTCACGCCCTCGAGGAGATATGGGCCGGCAATGGGAATGCCATCGACGACGCCACTCAGGCCGGTTAGGGCCTGGCCATAGAGCCCCTCGGTTTTAAGAGCCGCCAACCCCTCCTCATAAGTTAGATGACGCCCGGAAGGTAGCTGCGGCGTCGGATTTTGTAGTTGCTTCGTCTGCACCCGGGCCCGTGCGCGGGCAAGGGCTTGCAACTGCTCAGGTGTCAATTCTGTCATAGTTACGCTCCGCTGGCGTCATCGCGCCCATAATTGACCAGGACCCTGCCGGGGTCAGAAAATTCTTGGAAGGGCGACATTTCCTGGTAGCTTCCTTTTCGGGATCGACGAGTTGGGTGCCGTCTCTTTCGATACACCGAACAACGACGGCAGGAAGCCAGGAGCCTTCGCAGGCGGAGTTGAAGGCGCGCGCGTCGGCACAGCGGGAGCTGCGGCCGTAGCCGCCTTCTGCTCCTGATCCGCTTGCCTGATCGCCAACCCACCCATCAGCGCCTGCGCCAGCCGTGCCGCGCCCTGCCAGGGCGACTGGATCGGACTCGCATCCATGCCCTGCTGCAGCATGGCGTAGGCCAGCCGCTTGCGCTGGTCGCTGACGTCGCTCTGCGTCTTGCCGGTATCGCCGGCGAAAATATATGCCATCAGCCCACCGCCCTTCCGTAGTCGACGCGGTCGAAACCGTCTGCATGTTCGAACACCGCGTCGGGATGAATCTTGCGCACATCGTCGGACATCAGGCCGATCTGCATCGGACCGCCCTCTTTGTAGCGGAAGGCGTAGACCGGCAAGCCGTTGTCCAGTGTGCCGACGCGGCTGATGTCTTGCTTCAGCCGGCGGTCGGATTTCGCCCAGCCGCCGAGCAGTGAGCCGCCGAGGCCGAAGAGGCCGCCCATGGCGGCGTTCGATTGGGCGAGCTGCTGGTTGTAGAGGCCCATTTTCTGATTGAAGTTCTCGTTGATCAGGCCGGCCTGGTCGACGGTGGGAAGCTGCGTCGTCGGCGTGTTGACGTAGCTCGGCTGGTGCACCTGCGAGCCGGACATCAGCGCCGAAATCTCGTTCAGCGGCTGGTTGCGCTCGGTCAGGATCGAATTCTGAGCATTCGAATACATGTCGCCGAGATATTGGTCGGAGGCGGCCTGCTTGCGGGTGGAGAAATCGCGCATGGCGTTGTCGTAAGCCGCCGAGCCCATGGCGATACCCTTGTCTGCCAGGCTCTGCTCGAGGCTCGCCTGGTCGCGGTTCCATTGGTTGTCGAAGCCGGAGCGCCAGTGATCGTTGACGTATTTGTCGACGTTGCCGGCGCTGAGATCGACATTGGTGCCGAGGATGCCGGAGACCTTGGCGGTCTGGTCGTTGGCGAGCCTGGCCAGGCCGAGCTGCGTCTGCTGCGTCTGGTCGTAGATCGCCTGGTTCTCGGGTGAATAGGTCTGATAGGCGGAATAGGTCGGCAGCTTGTAGGTCTTGCCGTTCTGGTCGGTCATCGTCTGATAGCCGCTGACCTTGTATTCCAGCGAACCATCCGGCGTGTACTGGTTGGTGTGGCTGAGCCCCGCATTGGCGATGGCGGTGTCGACGTTGGTGGCGGTCTGCGCCGCCGCGGTCTGGGTCGGATCAGGCGCCTTGGGGGCCTTTGGCGTGGAGACCATAGGGAAAATTCTCCTTCATGATGGCGTAAAGCAGGCCGTCGCAATCGCCGAAATAGCTGCGTTGGCGGCCTTCCGGCTCGGCGCCCACTCTGGCGAGCAGACTCTGGGCGCGGCTGTTGTCGGCGCGGGTGCGGCAGGTGGCGCGGCGGCAGCCGAGCTGGTTGAAGACATAGTCGAAGACGGCGCGCATCAGCGTCAGCGACAGCCGGTCGGCGGCAAGCGAGATCTCGATATCGTGCTCGGTCCAGACGTTGAAGACGAGGCCGGCGATGATCCGGCCGCGGTCGACATGGGCAAGCGTGGTGTAGGGCGGGTGAAAGGTGACGCCGATTCTCGCGCCCACCCAGGCGGCGATCTCGGCGCTGGGTTCGCAGACGATCAAATCGGCGCGCCCCTCTCGTAAAGCAGCGAGCCGCCGACAACGGCGGCTTCCGAGACCGAGCCTGACGAGCCGGAGATCAGCGCGCGGATCGTCGGTGCAAGCGCCGAACCCGCGCCGCCGGCGGAGGCGAATTTGCGCACCAGCGAAATGCCGGGGAATTTCGAAACGCCCCAGATTGCCGTTCCCCATTTCGCCGCCGCATTGTTCTCGACGGACGACAGAAGCGCTGTCGGCACCTTCGTCTGGTAGTCGACCGACATGCCGCCATACATCAGCGTGGACACGCCGATCTCGGCCGTCACCCCGATCAGCTTGGAGAGCTTGGTCGAGAGCCCGTCGCCGAAGCGGCTCCAGGCGCCGACCATCAGCGCGTCGATCGCCGCGCCATTGTCGTTTGCCCCGACCTCGGCCTCGTAAAGCGTGCCGTCGGCGGCGCCGAAGAACAGCCGGTCCTGCCATGTCGCCCAGCAGGAGGCGGGCATGCCGACGAAGCGGCACCAGGCGCCTGTCTCGGTGTTCATCACATATTGATAGGGGCCGAAGGAGGACGGCAGGTTGACGATCGCCATCTGCCGCGCCGGAAAGCTCGAAAGCTGCCACTCCAGCGAGCTCGTGCCGGTCGCCGCCACGGTCGAACGCCATGTCGGGCCGATCCTGGCGGTAATGGCGCCGAGGCTGGTGGCGCCGCGATCGAGCTGCACCGCCTTGGTGATCGGCACGATGCCGTCGGTGGTCATGATCGCGAGATCGGCGCCGACCGAAAGCAGGCACCGATCGGTGCCGAGCGGCCGGCCGAGCTTGAAGGTGCCGATCAGGCCCCAATTGGCGGCACTCGAAGGATCGGAGCCCTGGAAGACGATCACCTCGCCTTCCGAGGAGATCAGCACCAGGCACTGCTGCAGGCCCGTCGACACCGGAATCGTCCAGACGTTGATCGCCACCAGCGTACCGCCATATTTCATGTTGCCGCCAACGGGCAGAACCGTCGCCGTGCCGCTGACGGCGTCGGTGGCGAGGTACCAGACATTGGTCGAGTTCTTTTCGATGAACCACAGGCGCGAGCGATAGGCGGTGACGGCGCAAAGCAGCGAGGCGTCCGGAATGCCCGTGATCATCGTCGAGGCGACATAGGGCGTGGCGGCCGAACCCTTTTCCAGCTGCGCATTGCTGACCGACCCCGTCACGGTGACGGTGAGCGTGCCGGCCGCAGGCGTGAAGGTGAGCGACACCCGGTTGCCGGCGCCCGTGCCGTTCAGCGTGCCGGCGCAGGCGCCGGAGAGCGTCACGGAACCGGTGCCGAAGAAACTCAGCGTATGGGCGGTGTTGCGGACGGCGACATTTTGGGTGGCGAGTGTCGCCGTGCCGACCAGGAAATTATTCGTCCAGGAGCTGCCGTTGAAGATCAGCGGCGTGTCGAGGCCGTTGACGAGGCGCAGGAATTCCTGTCCGGCGGGGTTGGTATATTGCTGCACCGACCAACGGGCGCTGGCGAGGCCCGAGACGACAGGCGCGCCGGCCGCACCGCCCGCCGTGACGTCGAAGATCTTGTCGCCGGCCGCGGCAAACAGCCTGTTGCTCACGCCGGAATAGGGAATGACCGTCTGCACATCGGCGCCGAGGCCTGTGGCAAAGGCGAGGAAGCCGTAGCGGGCGCGCACACGGTTGGCCTCGGGAAAGAAGTTGTCGAGCTGGAAGGCCGCATCCTCGGGCATGTCAGCCATCTCGACATCGGTTCGCCAGCCGCCGATCGGCGCAATCCAGTCTTTGCCGGGCGAAACGCGGCGAGTGCGCCCGTTCGGGGGGACAGGTCTGCGGGTCATGGCGTCACCGTGATCATGCCGGGCCAATAATTTTCAGGCGTCTGCCCCCTCGCCGGCAGCGAAAGGTCGACAGGCCCAGCGGCGCGGTCGGCGCCGATGGCGGCTTCCTTGGCTCGCTCGAAAGAGGCAAGCTCCTCGCCGTAATCGAGGCCCTTGGCCCGCTTCCAGCGCCAGATCAGCGAGAGTTCGAGCAGCTCTTCGGGAAAGAGCGCCGTGTCGGTGTCGTTGGCCCAATTGGCGGCAGTGGTGGCGCTGCCATTCACCGCCACCCAGTAGCCGGAGACATAGGCATATTCGATCGTCTCACCCGCAACATTCGGGTAGATGTCGAGCCTGCCCGCCGCCATGCGCCAGATCTGCGGCACCGGGTTGGCATTGAGGATGGTCTGGCGCTGCCAGGTCTGCGGCTCCACCGGGCCGTTCAGTGCCCAGAGGCGGGAGACGTTCCAGATCCGCGCATTGGCGGCGAAGCGTTCCCAGTCGCCGGGCGGCTCGGCCGGCTCGGGGATCGCACCGGTTGCCTCGAATTGCCGCCGCACCATCAGCGCCGACCAGTCATGCGCCCGCATCAGATCACGGCCGGCGCGGGTGGAAAGGATGCGCAGCTGCATGATCTGCGGATCCGCAGACGACATGACTGCCGTCGGCGGATCGAGGTCGATCTCCGCGCAGACGTTCTGAATGATGGTCAGCAGCGACATGCGGGGGATCTCCGGTTCAGAGCAGAGCTGTGGGCAATAGGTGAATTTGATAGGGTGTGCCGCGTGGCCCCCTCATCCGACCCTTCGGGCCACCTTCTCCCCGCTGGGGAGAAGGGGATGTGCCGTGACGTCGCTATTCCCTCTTCTCCCCTCGGGGAGAAGGTGCCCGTAGGGCGGATGAGGGGGCTGCTTGTATCAGCGCTTCGTAACGCGCCTGCATTGAGGCTTCGTCAGGCCGCTTGCCGTCCGCGGCTCTTGCCGCCATCGCCGTCCTTTTCGAGCGCCTCGAAGCGCAGGGCCATCTCCTTCATCTGCTCCTGCAGACGCCCGACCTCGCCCTTCAGCCGCTCGTTTTCAGCGGCAAAGGCCGAGGCGGCGCTGGAGCTCTCTGCCGTCGCCAGATAGGCGCGGGCAGCGGCGGTCAGCTCATTGGCGCCCATGCCGACCTTCTGCTTGGCGGTGTCGGAAAGGGCAGCGAGCTGCTCGACCGTGTAGATGTTGATCGCCTCCAGCTCCTTGATCTGGCTGGGCTTCAGATAGGGCCATTGCGCAAGCGGCGTGCCGGTCAGCTGCTCGCGGGCGGCAGCGCCGTCCTTGAAGCGCTTATAGGCATCGGCGAAACGCTGTTTGTCGTTCTCGGTCACCTCGCGGTAGACCTCGGTGTGCTTGTCGCCGGCGATGAAGATCCGGACGAATTCCTTGTCGGCAAAGATCGGCCGGCCCTCCTTCTCGGTCAGGAAGGTCTGTTCGACCGGCTCGAGGCTGAAGGAGGCATAAATTCCGGTGTTGCTGTCGGGCATGGTGTTTGCTCGCTGTTGATGGCGGGAGATGTGGATGGGCGCTGAGGCGCTGCTGTGATGTCGTGCGGTCCGTGAAGACCCCTCCCCAACCCCTCCCCACAAGGGGGAGGGGCTAACCCGTCATTCCGACGGCGACCAAAAGGAAGGTCTTGTCGGCTGTCACTCTCGACGGTTTGGGACGATGATGCTGCGTAAAGCGGTGCGGCATATTAGCCCCTCCCCCTTGTGGGGAGGGGTTGGGGAGGGGTGAGCGGCAGCCGGATGAGGGGCACGCCACATACGAAGACGTCAGCGAAACGGGCGCCGAAACGCCCGTTGATTGCTATGGTTTAGTTCACCTTCGGAAGATACGGCCGCATCAGCGTCGCCTCGAGCACGCCGGTCGCCGTGATGGTGATGCCGGTGCCGTTGGCGGTGGCATTGGCAGAGAGCGTGATGCTCTGGACGACGCCGTTCGGGCTGTAGCTGATGCCAGCAATCGTAGTGCCGCCCGCAATACCCGTGCCGGCGACGGCGGCGCCGATGAACGGACCGGATCCGGCATTGAGGCCGGAAAGGTTCGTCAGCACGGGAGACCCGTTGACCGTCGTTGCCGCAAACGTCTGGTTGGCGGCTGCAAAGTTGACGTTGGCGATCGCCTTGGTGCCGACGGTCGCCGAGGCAGGCGCACTTGCCTGGCCCGCCGTGGTGGTGGTTTCGGCAACGACGAGGGCCGCCGTTGCGGTCGCCACCTGCGCCGGCGCCTGGCCGTTGCGCTGCAGCCAGATGTAATAGGTGCCGGGTTGCAGCGTCACGGCACCGACCGGGCCGCCGGTGACGGTCGGCGGCTGGGCCGCACCCGAGAAGACGCCGCAGCGCTGACCGACGACGGCGGCGGCCGTGGTCAGCAGCGAGGCGACATAATCCCGGCTCCACTGGAACCACTGGCCCGGCTGCAGGGTCGTCTGCGACGCCAGCACCAGCTGGCAATAGACCCATTCGGATTCACGGTCGCCGCCGGCGACTGCGCCGAGGGCGAAGTTCGGCCCCGGAATACCGGAGCCGGCAACGATCGGGCCTTCGACGACGAACGGGTTCGCGCCAAGACGATCGGTCTGGGAAGTTGCGATGGTCATGGATGTTGATCCTTTCGTTCGATCAGGCGAAGAGCACGCCCTGCAGGAAGGCGTTGTTCATGGTGAGGTTGCCGGCAAAGCCCATCAGCTGCACGAAGGCATCCTGGTTGGTGTTCATGCGCTCATCACCGATCGGCGCCATGTCGCGGTCGCGGTGCGGGCGGTAGAACAGGTATTTGGTGTTGAGGAAGAACATCTGGTTGGAAGGCGCGCCGCCGCCGAAGCCGCCGTCGAAGATCACGTCGGCGCCCATATATTGCAGCGACTGGAAGCCGGCCATGCCCTTGTCGGCCGAGGTGATGCGCTGGATCGCCTGCAGCGATTCCCAGTAGAGGCGGAAGAAGTTGTTGTCGGCGACGACGAGGTCGGGCGCATCGGCGCCGCGCACGCAGGACATATAGAGCCGGTTCATGTAGCTCTGGATGTTGGCGTTGGTGGCGGCAGCACCGCCATCGGCCGAGGCGGAGAATTTCTGGTTGCGCCAAAAACCCCAGGTGGCGCGCGAGATGCCGCCGACCGTGCCTGATGTCGGCGAGGTCGATATCAGCAGCTGCAGGCCGCCGATCTGACGGCCGCCATCGGCCGTGCCGTCGGAATAGCAGTCGAGCGCGATGTTGTTCTTCAGCGTTGTTTCGGCATTCTCGATGCGCTGCTCGAGCAGATCGAGGATCGCATCCTCACCGGAGTTCTGCAGCTGTTCGAGGCCGGACATGGAGACGGCGACCGCGGCCTGCTTGAGATCGTATTCGGCGGCGGTGATGACGTCGGAGGGCTGGACGTTCAGGATGTCGTAGCCGGAATAGCGCTTGAAGGTGCTGTTTTCCTGGTACTGCAGTTCCTGGACGATGGTGCGGCCGCCGGAGACGGGCTTCTTGCGGCCGCGGCTGTTGAGACGGGTGAGAAGACCGTTGTTCTTCGTCACGTCGTCGGCGACCGTGCCGCTGCGGTTGCGCAGCGTCGTGGCGACGATTTCAGAGAGGTTGGGCGAAATGGGCATTGATCATTCCTTTGATCAGACTTGACCGCGCGCGGAGCGCATGGCGTCGCGAAGCGAGTCTCGGATTGAACTGGGCTGGCCTCTTGCCGCGTCGCGGGTCGGGCCCGGAGCGGAAGATCCAGAGATGGATCGCGAGGCGCGGCGGGCTTGATCTGCCGCTGCGGCCCTCTGGGCTTGCTGCTGGTGGACGAAAGCCGGCGCAGTCTGGCTGATCAACTGCTGGCGGATGTCCGGGCGCATCCAGCATGCGGCGTCGTATGCGTCCTGAAGCGTCGATGCCCGCCCCGCATTGATGAGGGCGACCATGTCGTCGAGAACGTCTTCGGCATGCGCATTGGCCGGATCGGAAAGAAAGGCATCGACCTGAGTTTCGGTGTCCCTCTTCCTCAAAACATGTTCGACCGTGGCCTCGACATTGATCGGCCCGGTCTGGCGTTGGGGCTGCGGCCCTGCCTGTTCATGGCGCTGCATCGCCTCCCCTGCCTGGCCGTTGACCAGAGCGTGAAGATTGACGCCGGCCACCTTGGCGACGTGCAGGACGGTGTTGACGGGATCGCGGATCAGCGCGTTTTCCCATTCGATCGCCCGGCGCATGACATCGGCATGGGTGATGCCGGCTTGGCGGACGATCGGGGTAAACTCCTCGAGCCCCTTGTAATCCTGCAGGACTCGGAAGCCGCGATCGACCTCCTGTTCCCGCTTGGCGATTGCCGCCTGCACTTCGTTCGGCAGGCTTGAAAACTGCGCCTTGGCTTCCGCCGACCAGCCGGGCGGAACCCGGCTGCCGGTGGAAGCGGGCTGCTGGCGGCCGTCAATCTCGCCGATCTGCTGTGCGCCATGGGCACCCGGGGCCGCCTGCCCTGTCCGGGCAGCAACAGCCTGCTCCTGCCCCTTGGGCAGGAAGCGGCCGTATTCGCCGTCGCGCGGCTGGCCCGGCAGATCGCCCGGCCCGCCTTCGACGGTGTCGATCGCCGTCTTCAGGCTGTCGCGGACGCTGACCGGCTTTTCCGCGCCAAAATCTTCGCTGCCGTTGCCGGCCTCGTTCAGTTCTTCCATATCCATCGGGAAAAGTTCCTATTTCGGGGATTGATGCCCGTTCAGGTTCAGGCGTTGTATTCGGCGTAGACCCGCCGCAGTTCGTTTCGGATCGCCTTTCGGTCCGTCTTCGGCTTTTCGACCGGCTGCGGCGTCTCATTGCCGATCTCGACCACGCCGGCCGCCCGGTAGGCGGAGCGTAGCTTGGCTTTCGAGGTGTAGTGCCGGCCATCATGCATCGACTGGATGTCGATCGTGTCGCTGACGAAATGCGGCGCCGGCAGGTCCGACTGCGCGAGGTTCCTCACCGGCATACAGTTGTGCGGCCACTTATCGAGCGCGTGCCAGCCGCCGCAGACGCGGCAATAGCGTTCTCTCATGTTGTTGCTCCCAGGCTTATTGATAGCTCGCGCGCATCTGGTCGATCGCCTGCGCCGCCATCTCGCTGCGCGCCTGCTCGACCGTGGCGCGATGCTCGATCTCGGCTTGCGCCACGCCAAGCTCGGCTTTCCGCTGTTCGGCACCGGCCTTGACCTCGGCCGTCTTCAGCTTGAGCATCTCGGCGGGCGAAGGCTGCGGCTGCGGCTCCGGTTTCGGCGCGCTGGCTGCCTCGGAGAGCTGCGCGCCCACCTGCTCCAGCATGCCTTCGAGCTGGCGGCCGGCGCGGAAGCCGCGGGCGGCAAAGAGCAGCGTCTCGACCATGACCGGCACCAGCAGCGGGCTTTGCTGCGCCATGGCGCCTGCCTGCTGCATGAAGCCGCCGACCATCTGCACGAATTCCATGCGGCGCTGCTTTTCGGCGTCCTCGTCGGGCTCGATCGTCGAATCCGTTTCGATGTCGATCTGGAATCCGCGAATGCTGTCGTTGCGCAAAAGCTGCACCACCTCGTCGATCGTCGGCTGCCCCATCATCTGTTGCAGCTGCGGCGGCAATTCGGGCGGCGCCATTTCGGGGGACGCCTGCGCGGGCTGGCCCATCTGCTGCGCCCGCGCGGCTGCCTGCCCGGCCGCCATCTGCATCTGCTGCATCTGCATCTGCACCTGCTGTTTCTCCGCCATGCTCGGCAGCTTGATGCCGCTCACCAGCATCAGCGTTTCCGGCTGGAACTGGTCGCAGATGATTTCGCCGGCAAGGCGGATGATGTCGCGGGCGAAGCGGGCGAGCTCGGCCTGGCGGTCGCGGATGCGGATCGAGCCCCACTGGCTCTTGATGCGCTGTGCGGTCGCCGTCTCCGACGCCTGGGTGTCGCCGCGCACGATGTCGGAGATGCCGGTGATCTGGTAGACGTCCTCGATCAGCTGCTTGCGCGCCGACATGCAGGCGACGATCACCTTCTGCACCTCGTCGATCGGCAGCGTCACCACCGCCTTCGAGCCGCCCTTGTCGGTGAAAGCCGCCCATTCCGGGATCGGCACCATCACCATATCGTTTTCAGGCCGCATCGCCTTTTCGATCGCCGGCGAGATCGCCCCGTCGCCGGAGGGATAGAAGACCTTCAGGCGCAATTGATCGGTCAGCTTGTTGATACGCCGGGTCAGAAGATCGATCTCGTCGCATTGCTGCTGGTAATAGACGTAATCGGGAACCGGGACCAGCGAGCTCGTCGACATTGTGCCATAGGCCGGGCGCGGGCAAGGCCAGAAATGCGTCAGCTCCAGCGGCGGCTCGGAAACCTCGAGCGCCACCGGCGAGCCGTCGGCGATCCAGACAGTATAGTTCTCGCTCTTGCACCAGATTTCCCAGACATGGGTCTTGCCCTCGTTCTCGGCGCGTTCGGCCTGGCTTTCGCCCTTGCGGCTGCCGGCAGCCTCGGCCGCCCCCGACGCCATGGCCTCACGGCCGAAGCGCTTTTCCATCTCCTCCTCGCTCATCGGCACGCGCCGCGCCACCCAGGTGACATCCTTCCAGCGGCGGGCCGGCGAATGCAGGAAATCCGACCAGTGGACATAGTCGACGCAGACGCGCTCGTCGGCAATCGTTTCGAGGGTTGCAGCCGTCTCGCCGGGCAAGCCGTTTTCCGCCAAGGGGTCCGAAGGCGCGACGCCCATGTCCAGCGGCTCGAAATCGGCCTCGTAGCGCAGCCACACCGTGCCGCGGGCGCAGAGCAGGAAATCGTCGCGCACCGCCCGCATGATGGAGTCGAGATCGGCCTCGTCGCCTGTGTAGGCGAGATTGCGTTCGACGATTTCCGAAGCGATGCGGGCGACGGGGTCGGCATCCTTGAAGCGGCGCTCGACGACCGGCTGCGGCACCCGGGCATAGACGGCCGGCTGCAGCACCGCGGTATTGGCCCAGAGCATCGGGAAACGGCGCTTGGCCGCGCTTGTCTGGTCAGACTGCTGGTCGAGATAGATCTTCTCGATCTTGCCGCAGCGGTCGTGCCAGGACTTGAAATAGCGCTGGGCGCGTTCAAGCTCCTGCTGCCAATGGGCGCCGATCTTTGCCGGATCCCAATGCTGCGCGCCTTCCAAAGCCATCGTCTCGTCTTCCATCAAACACGCTCGCTCTGTCTCGGGGTGGAATCGGCAAATTCGTTGAATGTCATCGTCTGGAATGTCGGCAGCGGCTTACGCTCTGGCTTCAGCGGTTCGGGCGCGAGGCCAGTGAAGATGATCGCCAGGCCGCCGAACGCGTCGGCGCCGTGCGAGGCCCAGTTGTGCAAGGGTTCGTCGCGAAAGACGCTCAGATCCTCGTTCCAGTCCTTGCGGTAATTGCGCAGGCATTTGATGCCGTCGGCGCAGCCGGCCTGGTCGAACTCGACCTTTGCCAGGATGCGCCGCGTACCGTTGATGCGGTCGTGGACATAGGCGCGCTCGACCTTTCGCACCGTGCCGAGACCGCGCGCCTTGACCTCTTTCAGCATGATCTCGATGCGGGTCATGCCGCCGCGCGTCCATTCCCTGACCTTGATGTCATGCGGCATGTTGTGGACGCCGTAGACATAGCCATGTTCGCCCGCCCGCCGCTCCAGCTCGTCGAGCATGCCGTCCATGCCGGTGCCGGTATGCTCGAAATAGCCGATCATCCTGACGCGGCCGGGCAGCACCTGGAACAGCCAGACGCTGTTGGCATCATCCATGCCGATGTCGGAGATGGTGTGGACCGGGTAACCTTCCACATGCGGGAACACCCCGATGCGCTCCTCGGCGTCGGCGATCGCCATCTGGTCGGCATAATAGGCGCCTTCGACGCTTGCCTCGAAAGCTTCGGCAGGCGTCGATGGATATTCGCGTTTCATGTCGCGGAGCTGGATCTCAGCCTTCTTGACGTACCAGGCCTTCTGCCCCGCCGTCAGCGTGATCCCCTGCTCGGCGAGCTGGCGGAAATATTTGGCGAAGGCGTCGCTGATGATGACGCCCTCGGGCGCGATCGAATATTGCGGCTCCTTCCACCAGGGGAAGAAGTGGAACTTGAAGTCGAGCTCGGTCAGCTCAAGCGCCTGGCGCTGCTTGACCTGGGCGTCCTCGCAGAGCGCATAGAAATGCCCCTCCTGGCCTTCCGCCGTGCTTTCGACGAAGACCATCTGGCCGGCCTGCACCGTGTTCAAGGCGCCGGTGCGGACTTCCCGCGCCTTGTCGGGATATTTGGCGCAGAGCTTTCCATATTCGGAAATATGCAGATATTGCAGCGTTCCCGAGCGCAGCGACGTGCCGACGCGGATGCTCGAATTATTGGCGAGCAGCAGCTCGGTCTGGTTGGTCCTGGCAACGGGCACGGCGTTGCGAATGCCTTCGGGCAGATTGTCATAGGGATATTTGATCTTGTCCCGGAAGATCGTCTGCACGTCGGCGAGCGTATGGGCGATGGTGCCGGCCCGGATATCGCGATTGAAGACGCAGGCATCGAGCATGAAGATCTGGATGAAGGTGGTCAGCCCGAGCTGACGGGCCTTCAAGAGCACGTTGAGATAATGCATCTCCTCGAAAAGGCTCGTCTGCATCACGTTCATCTCGAACCTGACGCGCCTGCCCGCCTTGTCGGTGATCCAGTAGAGATTGTTCAGCCGCCAGCGCCAGTCGGAAAACTGGTCAACTGCCGCTTGGAAGTCCGCGCGTCCTGCCATTGACCGCCTCCAGCAATTGCGAGACTTCGCCGGTCACGCTCTGTTCGGCTTCGAGTTTGGCGCCGTATTTCTTCGGCCTTAGCTTCTCGGCCACCCATTGACGGGTGGCGATGCGCAGCTGCGAGCGCCGGATCGCCTCGCCGTTTTCCTGCCAGCCGGTGGTCTCGCCGGCCGCATTCTTCTTTTCGATCCAGTCGTCGCTGCCGTTGTCGGCGATCTCGACCATCTCGTCGACGAAGCTGTCGGCCATGATCTCACGCGCCAGCGCATATCGCGCCCGGAATGCCGCCTTGTCCTCATCCGCCAGCCAGGACAGCACCGTCGATTTCGACGGCATGTCCTCGTCCCGGCAGATCGAGCGCAGGCTCTCCCTGTCGGCGATGCGCGCGCAGATTTTTTCCGCCAGCGCCTGGCTGAACTTGCTCGGCCTGCCCATCGGTCCGCGTCTGACGCTCAGAACAAGGCAATAATGTTGGAGGCCGTGGTCCCGGTCAGCGCCACGATCGCCGCATGCACCGGTAGGATTGTCCCGGCGGGCACGCTCTTGAAGATGACCGGTTCCACATCCCGCCGCGGCGCAATCGCCACATCGCCGGCCGTGCCGATATAAAGCGCGCGGGCGCCGACAATGGCGCTATCGTTCGGCGTCACCACAGCGGCCCGCGAGGCCGGAGCAATCGAGGGGTCCATTGCAAATCTCCTTATGAGAGGTAGATGTCCTGCCAACACGGCCGCGTCGGGCGCTGCTTAGCCAAATTTGGCCAAGCGCGCTCCCTACCCTCCGTCGTCCCAGGGCTTGACCCTGGGATCCATGCCCGCCGCTGGTGGAGGTCGACGTGGATACTCGGTCAAGCCCGAGGAGGACGGAGCAAGGGGTGAGCGCTGTGCCACACCGCGTGGTCGATGACGCCGGCCGGAAGTCCTGGCAAATGACGCAAGCCATCGAAGCGTCGCCGACCTTCACCGTCGACATCACCCCTGGACTCAAATTTCGCAGCTTGGATTTACGGTAGGACTAACGGATCCGCCGGGGGGTGATCAAGAACTTTCGAGCGCAGAAATTCACTTCGATGCCGGTTCGAAATCGGCGGAGACGAACCGGCCAACCGTTGGTCCAAAACGCCCCTCCACCCTCCGGGCTTGACCTTGGGATCCATGCCGATGCTGGTTGAGTTCAAGGGGGATCCTCGGGTCAAGCCCGAGGAAGACGGAGCAAGGGGTGAGCGCTGCGCCAAAGCCCGCGGTGGTGTTCGATGCCGCTGGCCGGAAAGCCCTGGCGAATAACGCACGCGATTAAAGCGTCGCAGGCCTTCACCGTCGACATCACCTTGGCATTCAAATCTCGCAGCTTGGATTTACAGTAGGACTAAACGATCCACCGGGGGGTGATCAAGGACTTTCGAGCGTAGAAATTGCCTTCGATGCCGGTTCGAAATCGGCGGAGGCGAATTGCTCAAGCAATGGGCGAAACGTCCCTCCCACCCTCCGTCATGCCAGGCCTTGAGCCTGGGATCCATGCCCGCTGCTGGTGGAGACCAGCCGTGCTGTTTCTGGCCTCGCGCCACTTTGAGATCAAGCCTCCTCTCGATCGTGGCAGAACGCCCGCCCGCTTTGCCAGCGCTACAGGTCGGCGTAAAATCAGCAGGCTACGGTCGCACTGTGGAGGCATCAGTGAAAACTGCCGGATTTTTTCTCTGCCTTGCTGTTTGTGGCGTCACGCTCGCTGAAAAACCGGCCAATGCCGACGAATTGGTGCAGTTCGAAAGCGCCCCCGTCAAGCTCAGCCCATTTCGAATCCGCAAGGCCCTCGAACAGGGAGAAATTCTCTCCCAACCGCAGGGCACGCCGTTGCTCGGCTATTTGTCCCGCCCTCCGGGCGACGGTCCCTTCCCGGCGGTGGTTCTCCTGCATGGTTGCGATCACCTGCGTTTGAGCGTCAAAGAGCTTTGGCCGAAACGGCTGGTCAGATGGGGCTATGTTGTCCTTGTCGTCGACAGTTTTGCCACCCGCAAGCTCGACGACACCTGCCGAAGCACGCTTCCAGAGCGCGTCTTCGACGCCTATGGCGCTTTGAATTTTTTATCGAAATCAAGCTTCGTCGATATCAACCGCGTCGCCTTGATGGGCTTTTCGGCCGGCGCCACCACGACGCTGGACGCAACGAAAATCGACGGCAACGAGCAGCTTATGGAGCGCAAGTTCAGGGTGGCGATTGCCTATTATCCTGCCTGTGATGCCGATCGCGGTGACCCGACGGTGCCGACCTTGATCATGACCGGCGAACGGGACAATTGGAGCCGGGCCGAGCGATGCCAGAAGCGGCTTGCCCGCCTCAGCGACAGTGCCCCGCCCGTCGAGCTCAATGTCTACAAGGGCATCTATCACAATTTCGATGCGCCGGAGTTCCTGGTGGGAAGGAGGGTGCTGGGTCATATCGAAAAATACGACCCCGACGCTGCGGCGAAGTCCATGCGCAGCGTTTACGCCTTTCTACGCAAGTACCTCTCTGAGTAGAGGTCGGCTGGCGATCTGGCTCTGCTCATCCGCTAACCGTGAGTTTGGCACCAACGCACACCCCCAATCTCTGTCATTCCAGGCCTTGAGCTGCCTTGAGCCTGGAATCCACGGCCGCTGACGGTGGATGTCCGCGTAGTGGATCCTCGGGTCAAGCCCGAGGAGGACGGAGCGTGGGGTGAGTTCTGTGGCAAATCCAACGACGTCTCAGGAATGAGGACAGGGCGCCTCCCGATCGTCCTCGTTGCGGCAAACACACGCCGGCTGTCTGCAGGCCGTGCGCCCCTTGACATCGCAGCCTAAACGCCACTCGTCCCCCCTGACGTCGTCGCCTGGCTGGCCGAAGACATGAACGCCTCCTCGGCGCTCGGCACTTTCCCCTCGGGCGTTAGATCGTCGACGGCCTTGGGAAGATCGCGGCTCAGCCGGCCGAGGATTTCCTGATGCGAGAGGCCGGTATTCCTGGCGATCTCGTCCAGGACATCCGGGCCGAGGGCTGTGGCCAGTTCGCCGTCATTGATGTCGGCATTCTGGCCGCGACGCACCCAGGATTCCATCTTGTCGCCCTGGCCGTTCTGCTGGAATGTCTTCAGGAGATCGCCGAGGCCGCCGCTGACGATGCTGCCGGAGGTCAAGCCGCCGAGAAGGCCACCGAGACCGCCGGAGCCGGCCAGCCCGCCGAGAATGCCGCCGAGGCCGCCTGATGGCTGGCCTCCGGCGCCTGCCTGCCGCGGGTTCTGGAGGCCCCGCAGGAGCTCCCGGATCTTGTCCCTGTTCTGGTAACCGGCAACGGCAAGGACGGCGAGAAGCGCCTTCATTTGACCGCTCATCATGATGAAATCCTCCTGTGGTGCTCCGTGGGGTTAACGCCAGCCGGAGCGCTGAATGGGCGAAAGTTCACAGTCGTGGAAAGTTCCCGCCGACGGGCGCAATGGCCCGTGCCGGCGGCATTGTTCGACTGTCACAAGTCGGTTCAGATTTCCGGGCAACCGCGCCGGTTGGCGAAGACCATCCGATCCGGCCCGCGGCGCGTCATCCCCTCGACGACGATCCTGCGCGGCGACATGCGGACGATCTGAGCGCGGCGCAGGCCTTCGCTGCGAGCGATGTCGAGCGCATCGTCGGGATCGCAGCCGCGTGGTCCGCGGCGCTCGTAGCGGTCGTAACGGTCACGGTCACGGTCGCGGTCATAAACGCCGACGCCGCCGGGGCCGATGCGCAACTCCATATCCTGCGCGGCGGCGATCGTCGGCGCGATCGTCAGGCCGGTCATCGAGGCCAAGCCGATCAACACGAACTGAAGAGACTTATGCATGGATTCCTCCCATGGCCTTATTGCTTATCGCCATACCAACATCGCCATCGGGATTTTGTTCCGTGAGGCTGGAGGAGCGGCGCAGAAGCGAAAGAGCCTGGCACGGCAGCGCGGAGCCGCTCAGCCTGCTCAGGCGTGCTCCAGCCAGGCGACAGCGAAGCTGCAGATCGTGGCCGCATCGACCAGCACCGATGACGCGTCTCCGATCAGGCCCTGTGCGCCCTGCCCGCCGGCGAGAAAGGCGCTGACGATCCGGGCGAAGTAGTCGCTTTCGAGGCCGGGCACGACCGGGTCGCCGGTGTCGAATTCTTCGAGCATGCGCCACACCACGCCGGCCGGCATGGCAAAGGGCACCTCGTAGCGGCGCAGGCGCTTGTTCGGGATTTCAGCCAGGTGCTCGGAATGGTGGAGAAGGGTCATCGTGTCGAGCGGGGCTCCGGCCATGAGGACCTTGCCGCCGGTCGCCACGAGTTTGGCGAGCGGCGAGCCCTCGCCATAACCGTAGTCGAGCGGGTGGTCGGCGGTGAGCCAGTCGGCCCTGGCGCCGATCGCCGCGACCGAGGCGCCCGGATTGCCGCTGCGCCGCGACCCTGCCGTGGTTCGAAGGAATTCCGGGAAGATGCCGTTATCGCGGATCGCCCGGGAGGTCGTGGGATCGAAGGGTGCGATATGGTCGCGCCATTCAAGAGGAACGCGGCCGTTCTCGTCGAGCAGTTCGTCATAGGCGCCGTTCCAGTCCGTATAGGCGACGACGGTGCCCGACGGGCCGACGACGTCGCGCAGCGCATCGATGAACATGTCGGGACCGTTGAGCAACCGCCCCAGCCTGCTCATGGCGGCATGAACCATGACCATGTCGCCGGCGCGAAGTCCGAGCTTTTCCAGATCCTTGCTGAGCGAGAGACGGGTGTGAAAGTGCGGAGCGGTCATCGGCCAACGATCAGCAGGACACGACCCGGAGTCAATGCTCCCGGGCGGACTCAGGGCACCATCGCTCGCGATACCCTGCTGCCGCTCACGCGCCTCCTGCCTCCGCGCCCGCGGCGGGCTTCCGTATGGCGCACCGCTTTCAAGGACATGAAGCTGATGGTCAGCGATGACAGTCCGTGGAACCTTCCCTGGGACCGACCGGTATGGATCCTCTACCGCCGATCGGTTCCGCCGAGGCCATCCTTGCGATCTATGAAAGCTTCTGCTTCGTCCACCACGCGTTCCTTGATGACATCATGAGCATCGGAGGCAACGTCCACGGTCTTGTGATAGACTTCCGACGCTACCTCTTTACCCTGCGCGACGAGGTCCTCAGCCTGATGGCTGAGGCTATCTCTCGTGCTATCTGCGGCTTCGCCGACCAATTCATCCTCGGCGTCGGTATGGGGCAGCGCCGCGCCGATCGCTGCACCGACCGCGAAAGCCAGGGCACCGCCGACGAGCGGCTGGTCGCGGAAATGGGTGAGGATCGCCTCGTTGAGTTTGCTCGTTTGCTCCTGAAGACTGGTCGCGGCCGAAGAGGATCGGCTCGACAGCGAGTTCGCCGCGTCAGACGCACGGGCGCCGAGGTCGCTCGCGGCGCTTTTCGCCTGCTCCCATTTCTCCGCCGCCCAGCCGGTGGCCGCGTCGAGGATTGCACCAGTCTCGTCGGCGATCTGATTGATCTGCTTTCCGCTGGCGTCGGCGAAGCCACGATAGGTCTTGCCCGCCTCGTCCATGAAATGGCCGGCACGACCTCCTGTTTCGTCTGTCAACGCTTTCAACCTCTTGCCGGATTCATCGGCAAAATGGCTGTAACGCGCTCCGTTTTCCATTGCCGGCGGACCAATCCTGCGAACCCGGCCAGTCGCCGGATAAAGCGGGTATTCAGGATCCTTGCTCCAGATCGCCGTGTCACCTGGTGACGGACTGCCTTTTGCCATGAGCCAGGCCAGGCTCACGCCCATCAGCGCGACCGGCAGAGGGTTCTCCTTAAGGGCGCGGCCAAGATTGCTGACATACTCTGCGCCGCCGCTTCCCTTGGCGTATGCGATGACCTCATCGATGAGCTGGCCCGGCGACATCCGTTCCTGGATCGCGTCAATCCGATCTCCTATGCGGCGGCGGTCCTGGTCGATCTCCCGCTGAAGCTCTGCCGATGTTTTTTCCATTGAATTTTCCATCAGATTTTGTCCTTCACAACATCAACGTCGCGGCGAAGCGAGGTCGCAGTACGATCCAATTTCATGTTGTTGGCGCGAAGTGCGGCGAGACCCCGGGAGACCAAGCCCCAAGCGATGCCGGCAATGATGACGCCGACGATCAGAGAGGCGAGCGCACTGGCAGTGGTTTGGGTAAAACCCTGTGTCACAAGGAAGGCCGCGAGACCGCCGACAAGGGCACTCAGCAGGACGCCGACAGCCCCGATCGCCAGCACCAATCCGAAGAGGAGAATCTCCACGCCGCTGAGCGCCTGTGAAAGTTTTTCCGAAGCTTCCGTCTTGGCAAGATCGATTTCCTTGCGGAGTAGGCCCGTGACATCACCCACGAGGCCACTGACGAGCTCGGAGAGGGGTGTGTTCTCTGAAGATTTAGACATTATCCTCGCCTCCGGTCGCTGGGGTGCCGGGGCGCAGGCCAATCGATGGCTCACGCGGCGCGGCAGCTGTTTGCCTTTTCGCGGAGGCTGTCAGGAAGCGGCTTGCTGCCAGGCCTGCAAGTGCGGCGATCCCGAGAAAGGCGAGCGGTTGCTTGCGCCCGAAATCCTCGGTCATGGTGGCGATTTCGCCGATGTCCTTGCCTTCCATCCGCCGAGCGACAGTCTGCACGCTCCGCCCGATTTGCCTGGCGTATCGCCCGACTTCAGCCTGACCCGAGCTTTCCATTTCGGCGCCAGCTTTCTCAAGTGCCGTTGCAACGCCGCCGAGCTGGCGAGCAGCGAAGCTGGTGCGCTCGGAGATGACTTCCTTGGCTTTCTCGACAGCAGTGTCGGCGCCTTCCTTGATCGCTTCCTTGGCGGCGGAAACATCTTCGCTTACCTTCGCTTCCAGATCGGAAATGGACGTGCGCGTTCCCGGCGAAGAAGTGAAAGCTGGGGATGAGGACGATGTCTGCGCCGATGCGCTTCTTCCTGCCGGATCCGTGAAATCGTTTTGCATGTCTAACCTCCCATGTCGTGCCGGCGACTGCGGCAGCCCCGAACCACGGGTGCCCCGCTTTGTTCCCCGAATGCGCTTCAAACGTTCCTCTTCGGCATGGCGCAGAACTGCGACTGCGATGAAGCAGCGCCGTCCTCGACTCCTTCTTGATCTCTGGCAGGCGTGACAATGGATGCTGCGAGGTAACGCTCCTCCCTGTCGCCATCGTTGAAGTAGTAGACGGCGAGCAGGGATCCCTCACCGCGTTCTACGATTCTGGGATAACCGAGATCAGCCGTGCCGCCGTCGCTGCGGATGACCTTCTCGGCGCCCCATGTCTGGCCGTCATTGAAACTCATGCGCATCCTGATGCCAAATGGCGGATCACGGTAGCCGTAGACGAGCAGAAGCATGCCTCCGATCCGTCCGAGCGCTGGCGGATTGCCATTGCTGCCCGTGTCGTCGACGATGCAGCCTTTCCGCGTCCAGGTCTTCCCTTCGTCGTCGGAGGTGAAGGCTTCTATCCAACCCTTGCCGCCGCCCCTGCCCATGCAGCGCGTCAAGGTCAGGATGGCGCCACCGGAAAGTGCCGTGGATGCCGGCATGATCGAATAGCCCTCAGGTTCCGGGCCGACAAAGCCTTGAAGGACGAAGCTGCGCCCGCCATCCACAGTGCGCGCGCAGAACACTCTACCTTCCGCACCGTCCTCTTTGGAGGTGCTGAGCATGAAGAGCGCATGCTCCCTGCAAAGAGCCACGATATCGGTGCGCGCCGAGATCGGAAGATGCAAGCCGGTAAAACGATATGGACCCTGCCATGTCAGGCATCGATCCCGGCTGACATAGAACCAGCTGACAGCATCGCCCTCCACATCGGTTCTGGCGCACATGACGATCGTCTCGGGATCGAGAAAGTCTATGGGCTCATCCAGAACGCAGAGGTCATCACGGACCGACAGATGGGGACGAACCTTGAGATCGGCGTTCAGGTGCTCGTCGGCCGAAAGCGAGTGCCCACCCGGCACGTGGCCGCAGAACGGCTCGCCCATCCATGTCAGTCCGCCGTCCAGGCTGCGTGCCTGCCAGGGTACGAATGGATAATCACGGTCCAGTTCGTGCAACTCCCCCTTCGCTCCGAGTTTGCCGCGCGCAAAGACGACGACGATTTCGTCACCCCAGGACCAGAGACCATAATTTGCCGGCCAGGCTGCGAACTCACCCTGTCTGCGGTAGATTTCAAGATGGCGCATTTGCATGTCCATGGAGGCTTCCGGGCGGTTAGAGCACGTGGAATTCTCCTGCTTCCGCAAACTTCGCAGGTCTGACGAGGTTCCAGCCCGCCTCGCAATCCGGTGCGATGTCATGGTGTCGGCTCCCCGCCGAATTCGCGGATATCCGTAAGATGACAAGCCGCGACTGGGCGATCGCATCCCCGGAACGATGGTTCAAAGATTAAAACAATTAGTCTTGACTAATCAATTAGCGATGCCTATTGTTTCCGCATGATCCAGACCGCCCCCATCACTACCGTCATGCGCGCCCTTGCCGATCCCACCCGGCGAGCCGTGTTCGAGCAGATCGTCCTCTCCAAGGAGATCACCGTCGTCGAACTGACGCGGGCAAGCACCGTCACCCAGGGTGCCGTCTCGCAGCATCTGAAGGCGCTGAAGCAGGCGGGCCTGGTCACTGAGCGCCCTGAAGGCCGCAATGTCTATTATCGTGCCGAGCCGGAGGGGCTTGCGCCGCTTGTCGACTGGATGAGCCATTACGGCACCTTCTGGCGCGAACGTTTTGCCGATCTCAGAACCTTGCTGAAGGAAATCGATCCATGACCGACACCGCATTGAAGCCCGACACGCAGCAGATCGTCGTCGACGAAGTGTTCCCGCACGCGCCGGAAACGATCTGGAAAACGCTAATCACGGCCGAGTTGATGGGCCGCTGGCTGATGATGCCTGAAGGATTTGAGCCGGTCGAGGGCAAGCGCTTCACCTACCAGACGACGCCGGCCGGCGGCTGGGACGGCACCATTCACTGTGAGGTGCTGGAGGTAAAGCCGAACGAGCGTCTCTCCTATGCCTGGAAAGGCGGGCACGCGGGAAATACCGGCTACGGCTCGCCGCTCGATACCGTCGTCACCTTCATCCTTTCCGGAGCCGGAAACGGCACCCGGCTGCGCCTCGTCCATTCGGGCTTCCTGCTGCCGAAAAACGAAACCGCCTTCCAGAAGATGGGCGAAGGCTGGAAGAAGGTCGTGAAGAATATCGGCGCCCTCGCCGGCGGCGAGGACTGAGCCGACCGAAGACTGCGTCCCGTCCAAGTTCATCAGGAGAAAGCAATGAGCAAGCCCTATACCGGCGGCTGCGCCTGCGGCGCCATCCATTACGAGATCGCCGCCGAGCCGATTGCGATGAACGACTGCCAGTGCCGCGACTGCCAGCGGACGAGCGGCACCGGCCACGGATCCTATCTGACCTTCCCGAGCCGCCAGGCGGTGAAGCTCGAAGGTGAGGCCAGCCACTGGCAGATGGTCGCCGACAACGGCAACGTCAAGACGCGCGGCTTCTGCCCGGCCTGCGGCGCGCCCGTTTATCTGACCTTCTCCTATATGCCCGATTTCTTCACCATCCACGCCGCCAGTCTCGACGAGCCGGAGCGATATCAGCCGCAAATGGCAACCTACACCGTGCGCGGCCTCGCCTGGGATCGGGTCGACCCTGATGTGCCGAACTTCGAAAAGATGCCGCCGATGTGAGGCAGGCGCAGCGCCCGCAAAATGGTCTCTCGGGTACTCGGTCGCGAGCGGGGAAGGTTCCGCTCACGACATCGTCGCTTGCCCACCAGGGGTCGAGTTTCTTCCTGTCATTGCCGATCCAGCGCAAAATTGTCTTTGACATTTCGCCGCACAGAATATAACCATTTGGCTATATAGCTGATTGGTGATGCATGGACGAGCGACTCGATGCGATTTTTTCCGCCCTCTCCGACCCCACACGGAGAGCAATTCTCGCGCGGCTCGCCAACGGCAAGGCGACCGTAGCCGAGCTTGCGGATCCCTTCGAACTGTCTCAGCCCGCCATCTCAAAGCATCTCAAGGTCCTGGAACAGGCCGGCTTGATCCGTTCTGGCCGGGAAGCGAATTCGCGTCCCCGCATCCTCGAGCCGGCAGCCTTGAAGACAATTGCGGATTGGGTCGCCGATTACCGGCGCTTCTGGGATGAAAGCTTCGACCGTCTCGATGACTATCTCTCCAAGGTACAAGGATACGAAAAATGACCAATCCAGAGACCGCCAGCGACAACAGCCACGACCTGGTTCTCGTGCGAAGGTTCGATGCCCCCTGCGATCTCGTTTTCAGGGCATGGACTGACCCGAAAGCCTTGGCGCAGTGGTGTGGTCCTCATGGCTTCAAGGCAGTGGGCGACAGACTTGAAGCCTGGCCCGGCGGCAGACACCGCGCCTGTCTGATCGCACCGGACGGAGAAGAGCATTGGGTCGGCGGAAAATATCTGGAGGTCGAGCCGCCGCACAGGCTTGTCTTCACCCATGCCTGGGAGATCGTATCAGGCGAAACCAGCCCCGAAACGATCGTCACCATCACCTTCAGGGAAAGCGAAGGAGGCACGGAAATGACGTTTCGGCAGAGTGGATTTGCAAGCGCATCCTCACGTGAGGGTCACGAATCCGGTTGGTCGCAAAGTTTCGAGCGATTGAGCTTTTTTCTCGGAGCTGAACCCGAAGGGCCGAACCATGCGTAAGGCGGCGATGAAGCTCTACTATTGCGAGACGCTCAATCCGCGGAAGGCCTGCGCCGCCGCTCGTTTTCTTCAGGCCGACGTCGAGTTCGTCAGGGTTGACCTGGCTAGCGGAGAGCAGCGCAGCGCGGAATTCCTGGCGCTGAACCCGAACGGCAAAGTCCCGGTGCTGCAGGATGATGCCGGAACCTTATGGGAAGCGAACGCCATCATGTGCAGGCTGTCTGACGCAGTCGCGTCGGATTTCTGGCCGCATGACCACCGGCAGATCGACGTGCTGCGCTGGTTGAGCTGGGATGCCAGCCATTTCACCCGGCACGGGGCGACGCTGTGGTTTGAAACCTTGATCAAGCCGTTGTTCGGCGGAGAGCCTGACGTCGCCGTGATCGAAGACGCGAAGACGAGTTTTCGGCTCCATGCCCGGGTGCTCGACGATCATCTGGCAGCCAACAGCGTCGCCGTCGGCAAGACACTGACCGTCGCAGATTTCGCATTGGCCGCCGCGCTTCCTTATGCAACCGATGCCGACATACCACTCGCCGAATTCCGGCATATCCAAAAGTGGTACGGACGGCTTGAAGAACTGAATGCTTGGCAAAACCCTTTTCCAGCCTGAGGGGTAAAGTCTCTGAGAACATCGTCGTCTCTCGACCTCTTCTCCGCAGCAACGATTCGTGTATATATTGCCACTATGCCGAGCACACCACGCGGCGATAGGCAGCGTTGCTGCAAAGCACCATGGGCATTGCCAAACCGGCGGGTACATTCTGTCGTGAGTACCACAAGATACTTGCTGATATTGCCACTGATGGCGGCCATTGCCTACATGGCGATCGTGGCTCTGGTCTATTTTTCGCAGCGAAGCCTGCTTTATCCCGAAGCCGGCGCTACACCTGCTCCGGACCACCCGAGTTGGGGCGAGTCGGTCCACGTCAAAACGCCCGACGGTGAGATGCTTCTAGCGCTGTACAGCCAGGGCAACAGCGACAAGCCCTGCGTGCTCCTCTTTTTCGGAAACGGCGACCGCGTCGACAATTACGCCTTTCTCGCACAGGCGCTGGCCACACACAGGATCGGCTTGCTGGCGATTTCCTATCGCGGCTATCCCGGCTCGACCGGCTCCCCCAGCGAGCAGGGGCTGCTGACGGACGGCATCGCCGCGTTCGACTGGCTTTCGGCACACGCCGGAAGCGAGATCGTCGTGCTCGGCCGGTCACTTGGCACCGGCGTTGCTGTGAACACGGCCGCGAACAGGCCGGCCGTTGGCGTCATTCTTGTATCGCCGTACCTGTCGGTTCTGTCGGTTGCGCAGGCGCGTTTTCCGTACCTCCCGGCTGAAATTCTTCTCAAGGATCCGTTTCGATCGGACCTCAACATCGGCAAGGTCAGACAACCGAAGTTGTTCCTGCACGGCCGGCTTGATGACAGCATCCCGCTGTCTTCAGGGCAGGCGCTGTACGAGATCGCACCCGAGCCCAAGCGAATGGTGATCTATGACGGTGTTGGCCACAACGACATTTTCAGCGGCAGCCTGGTCGCTGACGTCATCCGTTTCGTCGAAGCGCTGAAAGGAAACGGCCCGAGATCCCGTCACGAACGGGAGCCGGTTCCCGGCGGGACCCGGTCTGACGGCGAAGATCATCGCGATGATTCGGCTTCGAACCCATAGGCTCTTTCAACGAGCGCCACGCGGATTTCATAACCCGTATACCAGGCTGCCCGGCCCCGGCGTTGTGCTTCGACGTGATCGACAACCGCTTTCCAGGCCCGGATGCTTTCTTCGTCCCGCCAATAAGAGTTGATGATGCCGAAACCATCGGCACGGCGGGCGCTTTCGAAACCCAGAAATCCGGGCTGCCGCTTTGCCAGTTCCACCATCGCAGCGCCGACGTCACCATAGCCGTCCTCGATCTCCGTCCGTTGCGATGAGAAGCAGACGACGTAATAGGGTGGTGCAGGTAAGGTCGCGATAGACATGCCAAATCCTCGTTGCCGACAGACAGGAAATATTTGCAACCATCCATGTGCGGTCAATCCGCAACCCATGCCTGCACAAGGCAGAGGTAACGCGGCAACTCTCTCCGAGCTCGCAGCGGTTGGCGCGATATCTCACATTGCAATCACCTGAGCATAAGATAAACGTGAGTTTGGATATTGCTAAAACCATGGGGCGAAAGAAATAATGCTGCGTCTGCGATTTTTGAAAGAGAATCATATCTCGATTTCTCTGATTTCCGTCATTTTGGGCCTGTCCGGATGCGTCACCAGCACCGACGGCATTCAAAAATCTCAGGATCAAAGTCGCGCTCTGAGTGGAGAGCGGACAAAAATGGGTCAGTCTTACAATCTGAATGCCGATTGCACAGCCGCGACAATACCCAAGGTGCGGCTGGTGCAAGCGCCGGCGCATGGGTCGGTGAATTTTGTCAGCGAAGGTGTTTATTCAAACTATAAAGAGTCGCAGCGCGTGAAGTGCAATTCCAGAAAATCTCCAGGCGTTTCGGAATACTACACCTCCCAAACCGGCTATTTTGGAAAAGACATGTACAAGGTCAGAGTGTCTTACGGTGAGGGAACCGTGAAGGACGTCACCGTCAATATCAATGTGATCAAGAACTAAAGACGCTCTTGCGGTGCGCGGGCTGCGAGTTCGGCCGAGACGCACCCCCACTCTCCGTGATTCCAGGCCTTGCGCCTGGAATCCATGGCTTGGCCGATCACGCTAAGGGCAGATCCTTGGGGAACGACAGCGAAAGGCGCCGCCCTGCCCTGCGCCTTGCCGCGTGCACTCTTCGCTAGTCCTTGCTCAGGAAACGCGCGCGATCGACATGGCACTTGCCGGCCACGCAGCAGAGCCACGAAAGCCTCGACTTCATTGGCGCATTGAGTGACAAAAGCCGCGTCGTCCGCATCCATTTGCCAGCCTGCAACTGAGCTCCAGCGCACTCAGGACGTGTGAGGAGTGACAGAATTCTACCCATAAAGAGCTAATTGGAAAGTCCAAAGGATCGGAGCATAGTCCGCCCAGTGGAGTTCAGCGCGCGTGGGGAAATGCGGGACACTGGACTCCTGCGGCCACGCCTCGACGACTTAGCAGGCAACATCGACAGGTTGATGCGGAGGTAGCGTGATGGCGCAGGGCGTTGTTTCTCTCAGCGGGACTCTGACTCAAGATCAGACTTTGGCGGCAAACGTCACGGATGTTGACGGGTTACCATCGGGGACGGTCATTACCTATCAGTGGCAGCAGAGCAGCGATAACGGTGCCACATGGAGCAACATAACAGGTGCAGCCACAGCCTCCCTGACCTTGCAGCAAGCCCAAGTCGGGAAGCGGGTGCGGGCAACCGCTGCTTACACCGATGCTTTGGGTAACCAGGAACTGGTTGCCAGCACCAACAATGCCGCCGTCGCCAACGTGAACGATATCGGCGTCGTCACGATCACCGGTACACCCCTACAAGGCCAAGCCCTGACCGCCGCGGTCTCGGAACCGGATGGGCTCGCCAACGTGTCGATCACATATCGTTGGCAGCAACTGATCGGAACCACCTGGAGCAACATCGCGGGCGCCACCAGTTCAACGTGGACACTTCAGGCAGCGCAGGTCGGCAGGCAAGTCCGCGTCCAGGTAACCTATAAAGATCAGTCGGGAGGAACCGAAAACAATCGAACCAGCCTGGCCACGTCCCCGATCGTCGCGAGTAATCCTGCCGGCTACGACCTTGGCGTCGTTTCCATCATCGGGGCCGCAACTCAAAATCGGACGATCGCGGCTGGTGTTACCGATGTCGACGGGCTCCCGACCGGGACCATCGTCGCTTACCAATGGCAGCAAAGCAGCGATGGCGGCGGCACGTGGGGCAACATTGCCGGTGCCACTGCGAAAACACTCAGCCTGCAGCAAGCACTGGTTGGGAAGCAGGTTCGAGCGACCGCCACCTACACCGATGCCCTTGGGAACAACGAGACGGTCGCCAGCGGTCCGACGACGGCAGTCGCCAACCTGAACGACATAGGCGTGGCGACGATCACCGGTACGCCGGTTCAAGGCCAAGCCCTGACCGCGGCCGTTACCGACCTCGATGGGCTCGCCAACGTGTCGATCACCTATCGCTGGCAGCAGCTGATCGGGACGACATGGACCGACATCGCCGGAGCCACCGGTCGGAGCTGGACACTCCAGGCGGCGCAGGTGGGCAGGCAAGTCCGTGTGAGGACCACTTACACCGATCAGCTGGGTGGTATCGAAACCAACCGGGCGAGCGCGCCGACCGCAGCGATTGTCAGTGCAAACAACCACCCGGGTGTGCTTGGCATCAGCGGGACGGCGACGCAGGGTCAAGTGTTGACGGCCGCCGTCACCGACGCGGACGGTGTGCCGGGATCGGTGACCTATCAGTGGCAGCAGAGCAGCAACGGCACCACCTGGAGCAATATCGGCGGAGCGACTGCCAAGACGCTGACCCTGCAGCAGGCCCAGGTCGGCAATTTCGTGCGGGCAACGGCCAGTTACATCGACAATCTGGGCAACAGCGAGAATGTCACCAGCCCGGCGACGCCCTCGGCAGTCGCCAATGTCAATGATCCCGGCGTGATCTCGATCAGTGGCATAGCGAGCCAAGGCCAGACCTTGACCGCCAGCCTGAGTGACATCGATGGCCTGCCGGCAAGCGTCAGCTACCTGTGGCAGAGCAGCGACAACGGCACTACGTGGAGTGACGTCGCGGCCGGGCAAAGCCTGACACTGGGCAGCAGTCTCGTCGGCAAGCGCGTGCGGGTGAATGCCACTTATACCGACCTGCGTGGCACTGGCGAGAACGTCGTGAGCGCGGCGACTGCCCCGATTACCTCAGTAAGTTCCAGCCCCGTCAGCCTCTTCACCACCCAGACGCCGGCCCAGCCCAACTTCACCGACGGACCTGGAGTGGACTGGGAAGTCGGGATGCGCTTCGTCAGCAGCAATACCGGTTCGATCCAGGCGGTCCGCTATTACAAGGCCCCCAGCGAGACCGGCACGCATGTCGGCCGCATCTGGTCGGCTACCGGGCAGCAGCTGGCAAGCGTCACCTTCACCAACGAGACAGCCTCAGGCTGGCAGCAGCAGACTTTGGCAAGCCCGCTGGTCATCAATGCCGGCACCACCTATGTCGTCTCGGTCAATGCCAACAGCTACTATTCGCTGACCTCGAACGGCTTTGCCAACCCCATCAGCAATGGCGGATTGACCGCCCCGGTCGGCGCCGGTGTCTACAACGAAACCATCGGCACGTTTCCAACCCTTGTCTACCAGAACGAAAACTACTTCCGTGATGTCGTGTTTTCTGCTGCGGCGGCGAATCCCGACAACCACCCGGGTGTGCTTGGCATCACCGGGACCGCGACGCAAGGTCAGGTGTTGACGGCCGCCGTCACCGACGCGGACGGTGTGCCGGGATCGGTGACCTATCAGTGGCAGCAGAGCAGCAACGGCACCACCTGGAGCAATATCGGCGGAGCGACTGCCAAGACGCTGACCCTGCAGCAGGCCCAGGTCGGCAATTTCGTGCGGGCAACGGCCAGTTACATCGACAATCTGGGCAACAGCGAGAATGTCACCAGCCCGGCGACGCCCTCGGCAGTCGCCAATGTCAATGATCCCGGCGTGATCTCGATCAGTGGCATAGCGAGCCAAGGCCAGACCTTGACCGCCAGCCTGAGTGACATCGATGGCCTGCCGGCAAGCGTCAGCTACCTGTGGCAGAGCAGCGACAACGGCACTACGTGGAGTGACGTCGCGGCCGGGCAAAGCCTGACACTGGGCAGCAGTCTCGTCGGCAAGCGCGTGCGGGTGAATGCCACTTATACCGACCTGCGTGGCACTGGCGAGAACGTCGTGAGCGCGGCGACTGCCCCGATTACCTCAGTAAGTTCCAGCCCCGTCAGCCTCTTCACCACCCAGACGCCGGCCCAGCCCAACTTCACCGACGGACCTGGAGTGGACTGGGAAGTCGGGATGCGCTTCGTCAGCAGCAATACCGGTTCGATCCAGGCGGTCCGCTATTACAAGGCCCCCAGCGAGACCGGCACGCATGTCGGCCGCATCTGGTCGGCTACCGGGCAGCAGCTGGCAAGCGTCACCTTCACCAACGAGACAGCCTCAGGCTGGCAGCAGCAGACTTTGGCAAGCCCGCTGGTCATCAATGCCGGCACCACCTATGTCGTCTCGGTCAATGCCAACAGCTACTATTCGCTGACATCGAACGGCTTCGCCAACCCGATCAGCAATGGCGGATTGACCGCCCCGGTCGGCGCCGGCGTCTACAACGAAACCATCGGCACGTTTCCAACCCTTGTCTACCAGAACGAAAACTACTTCCGCGACGTCGTGTTTTCTGCTGGATCAAGCGTTGCCTTGCGGGACAACGCCACCATCTACGTCAGTGAAACAGCGGGCGCTGCAACAATCACCGTCGTTCGCACAGGCAGCACGAGCGGGCAGCTGACACTGGAGTACACGACCAACGAGATCGGCGGAGCCGGAGCGGCGCAGGCTGGAGCGGACTATACGTTGCCGACCTTCAATGGCCGAGCCAATACCGGGCAAGTTGTTTTCGAGGACGGCGAGAGCAGCAAGACGTTTGCCATCCCGATCGTCAATGATCCTGATGCCGAAGGGACCGAGACATTTTCTGTCGGCATCCAGAATCCCGGACCTGGTGGCTCCCTGGCAGCGCCGCGGACTGTTCTGGTCTCCATCGTCGACAACGATTCCGCACCAACCATCTCCCTGAACAATCCGGTCATCACCTTGTCGGAGGCGGCGGCCGCCGCCACTATCACGGTTCAGCGCAGTGGAAACATCGATGCCACGGCAACCGTTGCATATGCAACGAGCAATGGCAGCGCGATCGCGGGCTCCGATTATACGACAACAACGGGAGTGCTCACCTTTGCCGCAGGGCAAGCGATCCAGACCATTTCTGTTCCGCTGCTCAACAACACCACGGCCGAGAGCAACGAAAGCTTCACGTTAACCTTGAGCAACCCGACAGGTGCTGTCCTGGGGAGCCAAACGACTGCGACCGTCAACATCCTGGACGACGACAGCAACCTCGGCAATCTGGTCCGACAGACCGTCGTGTCCGGCTTGACCGAGCCAACGGCCTTGGAGTGGACCCCCGATGGCCGCTATATGGTTGTCGCGCAACAGAATGGCATTGTGCGGGTGGTGGACAACGGCACGCTGAGATCGACGCCGCTTGTCGATTTGTCCAGCCAGGTCAACTATACGCCCGGAGACCGGGGGATGCTGGGGCTGGCAATTCATCCGAACTTCGCGGCAAATCCATACGTCTATCTGCTCTACACTTACGATCCGCCGGAAACCGCGACTGGAACGGGCCTGGCGGGACCGGATACCAAAGGGAACCGTCCTTCGCGCCTCGTTCGGCTTACGGTCAACCCCAACACGATGATTGCCGATCCGGCCAGCATGGTCGTGCTGGCCGGTACCAATAGCACCTGGGCATACACCAGCCGTCCGGATCTTGACAGTACCGGCGCTGTGAACATACCGCCGTCCGGCATCGTGAACGGCACCACCATTACCGCCCCTGCAAGCCAGATCGAGGTGGGAACGCAGGACAACGATCCAGATCGCGCCGGAATCCAGAACCAGAATATTCGGGACTATCTGGCGACGGACAGTGACTCCCATTCCAATGGAGCACTCCATTTCGGGCCCGACGGCATGCTGTACTTCAGCAACGGAGACGGCACCTCATACAATTTCATGGACCCTCGCACGGTTCGCGCTCAAGACGTTCACAATCTGTCCGGAAAAGTCCTGAGGATAGATCCGATGACCGGCGCGGGCGTTCCGGGGAACCCCTTCTATGACCCCGCAGATCCGAACAGCAATCAGTCCAAGGTATTCTATTCGGGCGTGCGCAACGCCTATCGCTTCACCTTCGATCCAGTGACCAACCTGCCCGTGCTCGGAGATGTCGGCTGGACCACTTGGGAGGAAATAAATACCGGCCCTGCAGGATCGAATTTCGGTTGGCCGTATCTGGAAGGTCCTGGCCGAACGGGCGGCTACCAGGATCTCCCTCAGGCGATCAGCTTCTACAACAATGGGAACCGAAACAGTCCTTCTGATCAGGCTGCTGTTTTTCCGCTGCTATCGAGAAGCCACGGTTCGCCCGACAACGCCACTGCGATCACCGTCGGGGACTTCTACAACGACAACACCCTGATGTTTGCGGATCTTGTCAATGGAAATGTCTACACCGCAACGATGAACGCAAGCCGGCAGATCTCGAACGTACAGGTCTTCGATACGGGCGTCCCCTATCTGGTAGACATTCAGAAGGGACCTGACGGCTGGCTTTACGGTGCCGATTTGGGCACCGGCACTATCCGTCGCTGGGCAGACCCCAATGCGCCGACCGGCGCGACCCTGTTGACACCGACTTGAGCCGCAGCATTCGGGAGGGGATTGGTGGCACGGATCATTCAGTCGTCGTGAACAGCAGCGCCAGGCATTGTGGACATTGGAACATGAGCCGCCGCCAAACATTATGTGCTTGCAACCCGGCTCATTCCCATTGAAGGAGATTCCACGTGAATAACTTAATCTGGCTCGTCGGCGCCGTAGTCATCGTGCTCGCTATCCTGAGCTTCTTCGGCTTCCGTTGAGAAAGAAGTGCGGCGGCTCAACTGCACCATCCATGAACGCAGGAGCACGCCGCTACGCCGGACGAACAACCCGACCGGCGCAGCATGTTATATGGGGAGCATTAGCAGCGACTTAAATGTCTGCCGTCGTACCCACTGTGGATCGAGGCTGTCCCGTCGAACTCGCGAGCTGGACGCGTCCGCGTATGATGGCGTCTCAAACAGAAACGGCGCCATGAGGCCGTGGGTGTTAGAGCCCTTCACTTTGATAAGATCCGAGGATGAGCTCGACTGAACATCACTCGGCGATTTCTTTCGAATTCTCCTGGAAGTGGGCTCGGGCAGTCTCGTCAAGATCGATCAGCTTGTCGATCGCTTCCTGAATCAACGGCGGGTGATCGGGTGTAGTGCGGTTCCGGTACGATGCCGGAAAAAAAGCCCCGCCGAAACGGGGCAAGTCTTGACAACACGGATCGCACAGGAGGAACACCCGTGCTTTCCTGTTGCCTCAACGAAAGAGGGACCGGCTAGGTTCCATTACGATGTTGGAGTAGTTGAACTCAGCTTCGGCCTTTTTAATTCAGGCCAATCTCCGCTTGCTACGATCTCGATTCTCGCCAGCCGGCCGCCCAAGTCGTCTATGTGATCCGGAACCGCCTGCAGTGGAAGGATGTGCCGTTTATCCGAGCTCGTCGAACTCTCGCAATCACGAAATGAGGTGTTGAATGGCCCTTCCGACGAGCCGCAGCTCGTCGAACTGCGTCACCAATTCATAGGATATGACAAAGAAACCAGAGAAGAACAAACCTGGAAAGCGCTCCTCAACCATTAGCACAGACGGCATCAATAGCTTCTGAAGAGGGCGTGCAACCAGAAGGGCTGTGCACACGCCTACAAAAGCGCCACCCAGGATGTCGGTCGCATAATGATAGCCAGCATAGATGCGCGGCAGGCAAATCACGAACGTCGACCAGATGAAGCAGGCCGCACCAAGCGGTCGGGATGCACGCCACATCGTTGTCGATACCGCGAAGGTCAGTGCGGCATGGTCACTGGGGAATGAACTCCAATGCTCAAGCGCTTTCGGATCAACGCCCAAAGGCAGCACGAAGTCGGGATTGCCTGAATGCAGCGGCCTGAGACGCTCTGGCAGAAACAGTTGTATAAATCGAGATATGCCAATTCCGAAGAACATGTCGATGATGCATTCGACAACAACTGACTTCCACTTATTTCGAAAAAACCATAGAAACCACAATAATATAAATAAAGTCAGAAATTTTACAGTGTTCAAGTCAAGAAAATGAATAATGAGCTTATTCGCTGTAATCGACTTTGATGAATACTGAGCCATCAGCTTCATCACGAAGGTGTCGAGACTATTCAGCATTGAGAAGCCAGCCAATTTTCTTTGGTTTGAGTGATCTATGATGTTATACTTATGTCATCATCCCGTTAGGACCACTTGCGGCAGCCGGCGACACAGCAACAGTGCTCGGCGATCACGTTCGCTCCCGAAGCCGTCGAATGCCTTCACAGCGGCGTCTCGACGGCGACTTGTTCCCCGCATTGGCACGAAATGACCGAGATAGCGCCGTAAGACGCTCGCGACGGCGACCGCAGAGGCGGCATCGGTCAAGGCGCGGGATTGCGTCATTGTTCAACACTTCAGTCGGTTCTCTCTTACCTCGAGCTTTCGTCTCAAAGCCTGTTCCTGCTCGTAGGTCTTGTGAGGAAAATGCTCCCAGCACCATCAGTGAACCGGTATCGCCTTCGAGGGGCTGTGGCCGAAGCCGCCCCACTCGCCGCAACCCTCTTCCTCGCAGTAGTGCTCAATGATCACATTAGCGCCCGGCGCCGATGCAGAGAAAATGCCCCGCAGGTAAGCGCACGGGGCATTTTGTACTAACGTGCCGCCAACCGGAGGAGTCGCGGCTTGTAGAAGAATGACATGTTTCTCTGGCGGTTCAACTAGCCTTAAATGCTAATCTTGTTGTGGAAATTAGGTCGCGCTGAGATCAACCAGATTGATAATCTCCGGTCCACCATTGCTGAAGGTGGTTACCCGGCGGGAGGTTCGCAAGTTAATAAGTTTAGGCAATTGATCATCTACAGAACCCCACCATACTTTTATGTGACACGGCCGTATGACAATTAAAAGGTAAAGTTATGCGTACAATGCTAGCAGTCGGCGGGGCCGCCGTGATCGCAATGTACTTTGTCGGCGGCATGAGCGCGAGACATGAGATCTTTCCCTGGCCACAACTTTCCGCGATGAAGAAAATGGTTGTCGGAGAGAAGGCTGCGGCTCCAAGCCGTTATACTTTCGACGACAAGCAACGACTCGTCGGGGATGAATCGAAAACGCTTGTGACCTGCCCTGCTCAAACCGATCGAACTGCTGTCTTGCTCATTCTTGGCCAATCGAACGCGGCCAACCACGGCGGACAACGGTACCGGTCAAATTATGGCGCGCGCGTTGTAAACGCCTTTGACAAACGGTGCTTCATCGCGGCATCGCCACTTCTTGGATCGACCGATACCAGGGGAGAGTACTGGACGCTTCTCGGGAACAAATTGATCGAATCGGGACAAAACGACAGCGTCATCCTCGCACCTCTCGCATATTCCGGATCTCAGGTCGCACGATGGGCGCCAGGCGGGGACCTCAATCCTATGCTGGTCGATACAGTGACACAGCTTCACGATTCCGGTTATCGGGTAACGAGCGTCCTCTGGGTGCAAGGAGAGGCGGACCTCGTTCACGGCACCACCGGGGAGGCCTATCAGGAACGTTTCCTGTCGATGGTCGACACATTACGTCAGAACGGCGTCGAAGCACCCGTTTACATTTCGATCGCATCGAAATGCCTGGAACCGAGCAACGGCGGCTTCAAGGAGCACATTCCGGACAATGCGATCGTACGGGCGCAACTGGCCCTGTCGAAAAGCGGCCACGGTATCCGAGAGGGTGTCAATTCTGACGCGTTACTCGATGGAGACGACCGCTACGACGATTGCCATATCGGGGGCTCAGGCGCTGAGAAAGTGTCGCAGGCCTGGCTGAACCTTCTGCGTGGCGAGAGCCACCTGGAATCCTCACCACAGTCTTCACTTTTGGGGCCACCGGCCAAAGCGGGGCGAGTCTTGTCAACACGGATCACACCGAAGGAATACTCGTTGTTTCCTGCTGTACAACAAGACGGAATTGGTAAGTGAGCGGTTGCGAAGCCGAGCTCGACGCCGGCTGGGGCTTAAATGAGCGGTCGGGCCGCACATGTGCAAAGAGGCAGGGGAGTGGACCAAAACCTTGCTTCTGCGCTGCTCGACACCTCGGCCATGAATGAACGGCGGTTCCGGCCCTCAGCTAAGGCGACGGTTCCGATGCCGCTGCGGATCTAGATTGACCGGGCTGATGATCTCGGGGCCGGTATTCTTGAGATTGTCAACGCCCGTGCCAATCGGCCACATGGTCATAAGGTCGGCCGAGTATGGCTTCATCAGGTCGGATGGATTTGGATCAGGAGATAGCCAGCGCTCATAGTCTTGCCGACGGAGAATGACTGGCATTCGTTCACCGATTGTCGTCATCATCTCATTCGGCGCGCAGGTGATGACGGCGAAGGTGCGGATATCGATGCCAGCCGGGTGGCGCCAGACCTCCCACATGCCTGCAAGAGCAAACAGAACGTCCGTCTTCATCGCGATAGCATAGGGTTGTTTTTCTCGGCTGTGGGGGGACGATTTCCACCCAAAGAATCCGTTGACTGGGATCAAGCAGCGGCGAGACCGGTAGGCAGGTCCGGCGAGTTTGTGTGAGGCAATCTTTTCGCAGCGGACATCGACCAATGGGAGACGCCGGTCGCTGGGCGTTCTAGATGCCGACACCAGCCCCCACTTTGCTATTGCAAAGACCGGGGCAACGATACCGGTTCCCGGCGCTGCTTCTTGGATGATGATCGGAAAGACTTGGCTTGGTGAGCCGTTGTATCGAGGGATGCGGTCAATCAAGCCGTCAAGCTCGCCTTGTCCGGCGAAAGCGAAACTACGCGCGAGGTCGTGAAGCGATTCTTTGATATAAACGCGACTACACATTCCGTATTCCATGGGGGAGACTACTTACTTAGATATAATCCTCCCTCATCAGTTCAAGGCAGCTGAAATGTTTTCCCCGTCGGCACTTGTGAAGCGTCAATACTCAATCTGGGTGAATTGCCTTTTAAGATATGGCTGATCAACTGGCGGCATGACAAAGCCGCCTCGCAAGCCTTCCCAGCCGGAACTGGCTTTAAGGCAAGCCGCAAGAACCTGATCTGGATCAAGCCGAACTCGTCGCCGAGATCCAATACGGAGGCTGGACGCATGACGGGAAGCTCCGGCACCCGTCATATAAGGAGTTGAGGGAGGAGCAGGATGGTCATGGAACTCGGACCAGACCGTCACGACAGGAAAGTCTCAGCGCCACACGAACGCAAAATTAGACCGTCAGGTTAGGGATGAACGACCACTCCTCGGCCATGAACTCGAGCGTTTCGTCGCGAAAATAATAGAGAAAATGTCGAGAGTTAGCGGTGTCTGCATGGATTGTTTCCCACGGCACGGCATCGCGGATCGGGTCGTGGCCAACTAACTCATAGAATTCGCCCCAACGCGGAGCTATGCCACTGTAGCGACCATGGCCATCTACCTTATACCATTCATGATCGTTGGTGTCGTCCCAGCGCCACCGGCTGCAGCCAATGAAGCTTAGAGTGCCCCATGTCTCATCAAACTTCGCACCGGCCTTCCAAAATAGGTTCAAAGTCCTGAGAATACCCGACGGTTTTTCGTCTCGCGCGGGCCTATGCGAGCGGAAACAGACGTTGACCTTGGAGCCCGCAACTGAAAGCTGAGGCTCGGGGGCATTTGGCTCGGCAACCCAACCCAGGCCGAGCTGTAGTTCTACAAACTCTAGCATGGACGACGACTAGCCGAATTGCATGACGGCTTCCACCCAACGTGTCATCAATCATGCAAATCGAGCACACAACTCATTGACATCAATCTCCTGGAAACTACAATCTCCGATTGACAAGACAGGAGGCCGACCAGTGAAAAATCAGGTGCTCAGGGACTACCTCATCTTTCTCATGCCCGCCTTTGTCATTCCGCTGGGCTTGTACCTCACTGATGAGACCTCTTCACCGACCACACTGTTCAAGCTTGGCTTGCTGTTTCCGCTCTTTTTGCTTGCGATTAAGGGACTGGCTGGTTTCTTTCCGCCCGAGAACCTGCGAGAACGATCCGTTGCCCGAATAGCTGAATACGCTATCCTGCAGGGCTTGGTTTTTGCAGCATTTATGTCGATGTTCGGCGGCTTTATGCAACCCGAGTTGCAGTCCAGCTTCCTTTCGACATTGCGTCAGTTTGCATTTGCTGCCGTGCCGGTTTCTGCGTTCCACTTTGTATCGGCGCTGAACGCACAAAAGAAGCTGCGTGCATCTTAAATGCTTCCAACCAGTTCTTACTAATTGGCTTTCAACTTTGCGACGTGGAAATTATATGCAGTGAACAGTTCATCTGCGCGATGGTTGGCAGGGTGATGCCCATTTAACGTTCGCACGTCGGTGCCCACCAAGAATATCGCGGCTCACGCACTCCCATCAACATCGCCATCTTCGTCCGTGCACCGGCAGACAGGTGTTCTTCTCCATCCACTCCCGGACGATATCTCTGATAGCGTGCTCGCGCGTCAGCACCAACTCGCTCGAGACATCCCGTAGGGCCTCTTCAGTGTCGTCGTCGAGCGCGATCGAGCCGGCATTGCGCACCAGCAGGTGGCGCGGCGCAGGAAGATCTGCAAAAATCCTGCGTGGAAATATCGTCTATCCGGTTGGCGGCGTAGAGGGTGGCGGTTTCGGACTTGGTCATGGTCTCTTGCCGAGAACTGGTTCCTTAACGGGCTCCGCGCACTGGAATGTGTCGCCGACCGAGACCGTTCTTTCGGTGGGGCAATCATCCAAATTGCGTTGGAATGGAAAAGCGCAGCCGACGAGGAGCCCAGTTGCGAGAAATATGAAAATAAGACGGATCATCATCTCTTGGTACAACCACCGTCGCGATTTGCGAATGCCGGGCCTGAACACATGACGGGAAGCTCCGGCACCCCTCATATTAGGGGCTGAGGGAGGAACAGGATCACGCCGTGGTTTACGAACTGGAACTGCCAGCTACCGACCGCAGTCCGCACAATGTTTAACGATTCCTAGCAAACCCAAAGCGAGCCCCGTCGTCAAAAAAGAGCTTATCGCCACTGTGAAAGGCATAATCACGTAAAACTTCGCTTTCGGCGGCGCCAGTAAGCCCCCAACGTGGACTTCTGGCCCGAAATCTTTGCTGAAATCGAAGCCGTTCCTGCGGTAAAAAACGATCGATCTGATACACCAATACCAACTGCAAGCGCAAAGGCCGGCCAAGAAGCAAAAGGCAACCCATAAATTAAATCGCTCTTCACTCAATCAAAGCTTCCCCATCCGTCTTGCCATCTTCGTCGAGTTCGTGCACCGGCGCCCAAAAGCTGCCCCATGGCTCCGCTTCCATCAAACCGAAGAACACCAGGACTTCGACCCCTCTCTCGTCGGCACTGATGGATATCAAGGCTGCGGCCACCGTGAAGCGTCGTGGGGAATTTGGAGTAATCACAATTGTTCAATGAGTAGAAGGATATGTCGTCGCCTATCTTGTTGGCCGATAGTTCCCACTCAAAGGTATCTGGGCCGCCCAGACCACCTATCAAAGCCATAGTGCTCAGTTCCCAGAACCGATCCGGAGGGGGATACGGAAAACCATACAATGTCGCCTTCTTGCCGGTGAAGGTGCCTTTGATGACCCTCTTAATCTCCAGATCGACCCGTATCATCCGGGCCGGAAAGCCCGGAGAGAACAGAAGGCCGGACTCCCCGACTGAGAACGATATCGCGCGTGCCTCAACCACGAGCTTGGCCTTCGCAAACGTGTTGTCACGACATGGAGGGGTAGCGGCTGCCACACCTGGGAAGGAAAGCATCAGCGCAAGAATTGTCCGTATGCACGGTCGCAGAGATGAGTTTGCGGGCATCTTCGGCATCGGTATCCCTCTGATTTAGCCGATACCTATTTCAGAAGGATTGTGTGAGGCTTGATAGCACCACCGCGCAACACCTATCATGTTCAGGCCTGGACGCATGACGGCACTGCGCGGTGCTGCTCAAGAGGTGGCCATTTGCTTAAACCGGCCAGGCTAATTAGTTCCCGCCAAGCCTAAAACTATGAAAATCAACATAGCGGAGGTCACTACTACGAAAGAAGGTCCGGCGATAAAGAACTTCTCTTTTGGCTTCATCAACACGCAATCATCATCACCTCCGCGATCGGCCCAGTAGGCCTCGGGCCCGAAATCCTCGGTGAAATTGAAGCCGTTTCTACTGTAGAAGATGATCGACCTGATGAACCAATACCAGTAGTAGGCGCAAAAGGGCCCCACGATAAACGCGGCAATCCATAGCTGAATTCGGTCTTCGCTCACTCAAGCTTCCCCATCAACATCGCCATCTTCGTCCAGTTCGTGCACCGGAAGTGTTCTTCTCCGTCCACTCCCGGACGATGAACCTGATGGCGTCGCAACGCCGTTGCTTTCATCAAAGGACGTCCGCCTCGTGGCAACTATTGTAAAACGAAGCGCTTCTGCTCTTGCTCGACACGTTCCGGTGGATAGCAACCCTTCGCCCAGCTATAGCTGAATGCGACTCTATCAAACTTCCCTTGGAATTCGTTGACGGACCACTGCAGCAAAGCTCCTCGCCAAAACATACCTGCCAGCTTCTGGCAACCGAACCGAACACATCGGAGGTGTACGGCATCGGAGGGCGTACAAGTAAAGCCAAATGCCTGCAGCTTCCTGGCGAGGAGAGCTGGATTGCCGTTCGCTTCACTTACAAGGTTATCCACCCATCGCTCGTATTCCTTGACGCGGAGCGGCGGTTGGCTGTCAGCGCTTAAGGCCGCCGCTTTGGCGGGGTAACACCACGCAGAAATACAAAGTATGATCAGCAACCGAAAGACACGATAATTGCTCAAGAGGCGCTCCTAAGTCGCGGCTTTCAGCCGAGAGGTTTCCATCCGTCAAGCTAGCAGCGAAACCTCCAATCCGAGTGTCACATTGGTGGGACAAGGTAGCTTAGGAGAAAAGCAGTGGCATAGAAAGATGCGGGAGCCGGACCGTTGTCATACGCACCTACGCGTGCAATTCTGTCGCGTAGACTGTTTAGGCAAGGCGCACATGACGGCAACAACATTCGCATCTCCGCCCTGGTGGAGAATTGCAGTTGCACTAATTGTAGTGCCTTTGGTGGCATCCTTTGCATATGCGGTTTACAGCCCAGCCTACCAGGGCCTGTCGGATATGATGGAGCGCGTTGTCCAAACAACTGCAGTCGTCGCGTTCTTCGGTGCGTATCCGCCAACTGTTGTATTGGGGATACCATTGATACTCTATCTCAGGGGACGAGTACGGGCATCTCTTGCAAATTGTGCGATGGTCGGGGCCTCCATTGCGACCTTCCCGTGGCTTTGCCTAACTATATTTTTCGGCCCGGACGAGGCCTACACGAATGATCACATGACCTACCAGCACGGGATGATGACGTGGTGGGGATTGCTGGAAGCAATCGAATTGCTCACAGAAATAGCCGTATTTGGAATTGCCGCCGGTGGATTGTTCTGGCTGATCGCCGCGGCCGGCATCAAAAAACAGCCCCCTTCTAAAGTGTTTGAATAGCGGCTCTCGATATCGCCTGATGACGGTGCCGGACATGGTCATGCGATCTCGGCGGCCGTAATCGTTATTCCGACGGTTTGGAGAAGCCGCGGTAGAAACGTGTCGGCTTCAGCAGCGAACTGGTGATGTTGGCGACGATCGGCCCATCCGCCTCGCTCTTCGCCTTCGCTTCCTTCCACTCCGGATCGGCGATGAACTCGGACCATTTTTGCTCGCGCTCCGCCAGCGACCGCCATTCGAGCAGGTAGGTCAGATCGTTGCTGGAAGAACCGATCATCGTTGTCCAGAAGCCCAGTGAGCGGATGCCGAGGCGTTCCCAGATCGCCAGCGTCGCGGTCTCGAAACGCTGTTGCAGTGCCGGCAGCCTCTCTGGAAGACATGTATAGATGCGCAATTCGTGGATCATCGGATGCTCCTCATGAATGCCCTTTGGAGCGTCCTCAAGCCGCTCACGGTAATGAGGGGCAGCTTATAAATTTTCGTAAGGTAATCAATGGTTCCGCTATGCGCCATTCTCGAGCGAAATCGGAGCTCAGGCGCATTCCGAAAACCAGTACGAACTGACCGGCCCCGATCGCATGTCCCCCCAAGGCCGTCGAGGTATTGGCGCGAAGATTTCAGTGTGCGCCGCCCGTTTCCTCGTGTGCCCTCACGATGGCGTCCGCTTCCTTGCCGTATAGCTCCTCGAAGTGATCGAAGGTCTTGGAAAAGTAACCAATGCCCTGCGTCGCCGAGCGCAGCGCCCGCGCCAGATCGTCAAGTGCGCCGCCCGGAACAAGTGCCCGGAAGATGTCCCATCCCTTGGCGGTTTCATCCCGGTCGAAGCCGAGAACCTGACCCTTGAGGGCGGAAACGATCTGGACGAGGCTGCCGGAATAGATCGACGGAATGTGAATTTCGCTGCGGAAGACCGGTTGCATCAAGACCGCCGATCCTTCGGAAAGCGCCTGTCGCACTCCCATTCTCGACGCAGTCCTGAAGGCGTGTTCCGAACTGTCGACGGCATGGTGCTGACCGTCGAACAGCGTTACGCCGACATCGATGACCTGGAAACCGAGCGGCCCTTTCTCCATCGCTTCGCGCGCCCCTGCTTCGACGGCAGGGATGTAGTTGCGCGGAACGACGCCACCCTTGACGGTTTCGTTGAAGGTGAAGCCTCGGCCGCGCTCGTTGGGGCGAATGCTCAGCTTCACATCCGCGAATTGCCCGGCGCCGCCGGTCTGTTTGCGGTGCCGGTAGTGCACCTCGGACGGCTTCGCGATTGTCTCGCGGTAGATCGGGCTGGGCGTTCGATCGGTTACGTCGATGTGGAAGACCTCGGACAGGGTTCGGCAGAGATCGCGCAGATGTACCGGGCCCTGGGCGCGGACGAGCTGGGCGCCCGTACCTTCCTCTTGCAAAACGACAAGACCGCGATCCGTCTCGGAAAGTTTTGCAAGCGTTTCGGAGAGCTTGTTTTCATCGCGTACGCTGCCCGGGACCAGGATTCTTTCAAGCATCGGCGTCGGTGGCTCGGTCCATTCGGGCGGGGCGACCGTCGCATCTGATGTCAACAGCGACGGGACGGGCAAGTGGTCGGACTTGACCGTTGCGAAGACATCCCCGGGTGCAGGCGTGATCGCCGAGCTGGACCGTCCGTTTGCAGGATCCTGCACGGCGCCGAGGCCGGAGCCGCCCAGTGCTGCGCCTTGCCGCAGTCCCTCGCCAAACGCGCGCACGAGCACAGTCTTGCCGATATTCTGACGATGATAGGCATGGAAGCTCACGGCGGTCAGCTTGTTTTCATCCACATTGCCCGCACGAGCCAGGCGCTGTCGAAGAGCCGTGACCTGCGGCGCCTCGTGGCGCAGCGCTTTCATCAGCCTCATCATGCCGTTGCCGTGACTTGCGGCGCCGATCAGCACTGGAATGATCCTGTTTTCCCTGAGAATCCGCGATGAAATGGCATAGAGGGCGTCGCTGGGCGGCTCGCGATCTTCGATCAGTTCCTCAAGAAGCCAGTCATCGAATTCGGACAGGTGTTCCAAAAGCTCGCTGCGCGCTTCGTGCTCGCGCTCGGCAGCACTTTCGGGGATTGCGATCAGCGCCGAAGTCTGGCCTTCCCGGTAGCGCCACGCCCGCTCCGAAATCAGATCGCAACTGCCTATGATCCTGTCTCCCTCGCGGATCGGGATCTGGCGAAGCAAAAGCGTGTGGTTGGCGTAGTCTTGAAGCGCGGCGATCACGTCCCTCAGCCGCCCTCTCGGTTCGTCCATTCGGTTGACGAAGAGGATGCACGGCGTCCCCGAGGCTTCGACTATCCGCAGATAGGGCGCGGCGAGCACAGCCTCCTCGGGTGCCGATGAAACGCACAGGATGCAGGCGTCGCTGGCAAGAAGCGCGTGCTGCACATGCGCCAAGGCTTCGTTCGGTCCTGGCGCATCAAGCGCGCACCACGCCTCGTTTCCAAAGGTGAATTCTGTGAGGTTCAGGCCATAAGGGGAGCTGGATTTTCTCGGCGCTCCCTCCAACGAGCCGAGCTTTTCGACGACTGTTGATTTTCCTGTCTGCGAGGGTCCAAGCACGGTAAAGCAACGCATCGGCATTCCTCCAACTGCCATAAACACAATTCTCAGCCATCATAGGATGCCCTGAACCGCTGCAAGGCGCCAGAGGGGTTCGGTTTCAGAACGCTTTGACCTCAAAGACGTAGGAGCTGTTCCCGGCCAGCGGGGCTGACCGCAGGGCTGCAGACGCATCCAAAACGATCCATCCGGAGACTCCGAAGCTACTCCCACAAGTCGTCAGGCGTGAACTTGCGGGCTGCCGCACCTGACCGGCCCATACGGATAAGAGGCAAGTGCTGAGATATCTGCGCCTGCGCAGGGACTGTCGGCGGGAACAAAATTGGCGTAAGCTGTGAAGGAGGTTCACCATGCGCAGCAGCATCACTGCAGCTATCGTCGCGCTCGTCGTTTCGCTTGGCAGTCTAGCGCGGGCGGAGATCCTGATCGGAGCGGCAGGCCCGGTCACAGGACCGCTCGCCTGGATCGGGGAGCAGATGCAGCGCGGCACAGAGATGGCAGTGGCCGACATCAATGCGACTGGCGGCGTGCTCGGGCAGAAGGTGCAACTCATCACGGTCGACGACTTTTGCGATCCCGAGCAGGCTGTGGCGGCCGCCCAGAAACTGGTGGCTGATGGTGTGGTGCTCGTCATCGGGCATTACTGTTCCCAGGCCTCGATCCCGGCATCCAAGGTGTACGAGGCCGCGGGAGTTCTACAGATTTCACCCGGTTCGACCAATCCGCTGTTGACCGAACAAGGTCGTGCCAATGTTTTCCGCGTCATTGGTCGCGACGACGCGCAAGGGGTGGTAGCCGGCAACTATTTAGCCGATCGTTGGGGCGACAAGAAAATAGCGATCCTTCACGACAACACCACTTATGGGAAGGGGCTCGCCGACGAGACCAGGAAGCAGTTGAATAAGCGGGGTGTCACCGAAGCGATCTACGAGGCCTTCACCCCTGGGAAGAACGACTATACGGCAGAGATCTCCGCGTTACAGGGCGCCGGCATCGCCGTGTTGTATGTTGGTGGGTATTTGCCCGAGGTCGCGCTTATGGTTCGCGCTTCGCGAGACCGTGCCTACGCACTTCAACTCGTCTCAGGCGATGGCATGGCGAGCGAGGACTTTGCGCTGATCGCCGGATCTGCCGCGGAGGGTACCCTCTTCACATTTAGCGCGGACCCTCGGCGCGTCCCTCAGGCGGCTCAAGTCGTCGAGCGTTTCCGTGCCGAGAATTTCGAGCCTGCAGGCTACACACTGCTCAGTTACTCCGCCGTCCAGGTCTGGTCGCAGGCGGTGAAGAAGGCCGGTTCTTTAAGGCCGCAAGAGGTGATCGCCTCAATGCAAGGTAACCAATTTGAAACGGTAATGGGCCGGGTGGATTTCGACGACAAGGGCGACCTCACCGTGCAAAGCTGGATTTGGTATGTCTGGAAGGGTGGCGAATACGTGCCGCTGGAATAGTCAACCGCCGGCCGGGTGGATCGTTTTAGGCCAATCTGTGCAGACTTTAGTGGCTGCGCAAGCAAGACCTTGCAGTTGCCGCTATGTTTGAACGCGTCGGCATACGAGGGCGCTTGTTGCTCGCTTTCTTCGGCATCAGCACCTTCGCAGTGCTCGCGACCGCCGCAGCTCTCTATGCCTTCCTTCAGGTCGGCGACGTGGTCGATCGCATCACCAAGGAACGGGTCCCGACGGCGCTCGCCTCTCTCCAATTGTCGCGCCAGGCTGAGAGGGTCGCCTCAACCGCGCCCTCAGTGCTGGCGGCGACCAGCACGGTTCAGCACAACGAGGTCTCGGCTGCGATCGGACTCGAGATGGGGCGTCTCGAAGAGTTGCTCGCCGCACTTAAAGGCACCGCAGTCAGCGCGACGGCGGTGACTGAAATCGAAGACGCGGTGATTGGTCTACGACGAAACCTCGATGCTCTCGACGATCTTGTCGCCGCTCGCCTTACCATGGTTCAGCGCAAGGAGGAGTTGCTGCGCCGCTTATCGGATACGACAAATGCAAGTCAGCGTCTCATCGCGCCCGGTATCGCCGTGATGAACTCGAAGGTCCCGCAGTGGCGTGCAGCGGCGACTGATTCCGCCGCACCACCCGACGCGCGTGCTGCGGCGCCGAGCGACCTGGTCAAGGCAATCGCGGCCTACATCCCCCAGCAGAGGGCGCAACAGGAGATCTCAGCAGTCAACGACGCGCTGGTCAAGACTGCCAACGCGCGTACGCCGGGAGATCTGAAGCTGATCCTGTTTCCGCTGCGCCGGTCGCTCGCCGTACTCGAAACGGTCTCCACCGAGATCGATGAAAAGTTGCGGACCCGCTTCCAACAACGGTTGGACGAGTTAAAGTCGCTGACCGACGGTGAGAACGCGATCCCGAAGGTACGACAGGACGAGTTTGCTGTCCTGGCAAAGGGCGAGCAGCTTCTGGCTGAAAACAGTCGACTATCGCGCGACCTTACCGCGGCCGTCGATCGCCTGGTTGCAAAGGCAAACCATGAGATCGCCGCGTCCGCCCTCGAAGCCTCGGTCGTCCGGCGCTACGGCACCGGCATTGTCCTTGGCTCCGCCCTTCTAAGCCTCCTGAGTTCGGTTCTGGTTGTCTGGCTCTATGTCGACCGCAGCCTTCTCGCCCGTCTGGGAGAGGTGAGCCAAAGCATGCTGGCAATCGCGGGCGGCAATCTGCATGCGCAGATGCCCGTCGGAGGCCGCGACGAAATCGGCCGCATGGCAGGGGCGCTCAGGCTGTTCCGGGATACTGCGGTCGAGGTGGAGGAAAACAGCCTGCGCGAGGTTGCGGAAGCGCGCCAGCGACTTGTGGATGCCATCGAGAGCATCTCCGAAGGATTCGCTCTGTACGATGGCGAGGACAGGCTCGTGCTGAGCAATAGCCGCTACCGCGAGCTGTTGTACGCCGGCCTGGAGGAAATGACACCCGGCACGACATTCGAGCAGATTGTTCGCCGGTCCGCTGAGGGCGGCTACATCAAGGATGCTGAGGGGCGAGTCGAGGAGTGGATTGCCGAGCGGCTTTCGCGGCATCGCTACCCTGGTGAAATGTGGGTGCAGCGGCGTCGCGACGGGCGATGGATCATGATTAGCGAGCGGCGGATCACGGGTGGCGGCACGGTGGCCGTCTACTCTGATATCACCGAGCTGAAGCAACGGGAGGAAAACCTTGCCGAGAAATCCGCAGCTCTCGAGGCGCTTTCCAGCAAGCTGGCGAAATACCTGGCGCCGCAGGTGTATAACTCCATATTCACCGGCCGCCAGGACGTCAGCATCGCCAGCCAGCGGAAGAAGCTGACGATATGCTTCTCCGATATCGCCGGCTTTACCGAAACCACAGACAAAATGGAATCCGAGGATCTCACACAGCTCCTCAATCACTACCTGACGGAAATGTCGAAGATTGCTTCAGATCACGGCGCGACGATCGACAAGTATGTCGGAGACGCCATCCTGATGTTTTTCGGCGATCCGGAAACCCGCGGCGTCAAGGATGACGCGCTCGCCTGCGTGCAGATGGCTCTCGCGATGCAAAAGCGAATGAGCGAGCTTGGGGAAATCTGGCGCGATATCGGGATTGAAACACCGCTGCGCTGCCGCATTGGCATTCACACAGACTACTGCACTGTGGGCAACTTCGGCAGCGAGGACCGGATGGATTACACGATAATCGGCGGCGCCGTGAATCTCGCCTCGCGCCTTGAGCAGGAAGCGTCGCCGGGCACCGTGCTTATTTCTTATGAGACGTTTGCGCAAGTGAAGGACACGATCGAGTGTGAGGAACTGGGGCATGTCCTCGTAAAGGGAATAGCCTATCCGGTCGCCACCTATCGCGTGGTCGATCTGAAGGAAAATCTGGTCCGCAGCCGTCGTACTGTCCGGACCGAACTGCCGCACCTGAGATTGGAAGCTGAGCCCGAGCTTATGTCCACCGATGAGCGCGATCAGGCCGCCGCCGCACTTCGAGACACGCTCGATCGGCTTTGTCACAAGCCTGGGGCGTAGGCTCACGTTCGCGCGGGTTGTCGCCTTCCATAGGCACCAACCTCGTCGACCCAGACGTTCAAGAACCATCCGCTTTCCGTGGATACACATTTCCGTGTCGTCCACTTCGACGCCGGCGGTCACAAAGACGGCTTGATGGAGGTGGAGGTCGCCTGGGCACCTCTTACCTTTTGTTGACTCACCCGCGCTTGAACAATAACTTGGGAACTCGGTCGTTGGGCTTGTCCTCAAATGACGAACCATTCTCTTCAGCGTCGCCTTGCCGTCATCGTCGTTGCCGATGTGGTGGGATATTCGCGCCTGATGGAGGCTGATGAAGCCGCAACGCTTGATAACCTCAGGGATCTCCGTTCCGGCACTATCGAGCCGGCTGTGATGCGTCACAATGGTCGCATCTTCAAGGTCGTGGGCGACGGCTTCTTGATGGAATTCGGCAGCGCGGTGGAAGCGGTCGCAGCAGCGTTGGAAATGCAGCGGGCCACCACTGCCGTTGAGACTTCCGGGGACCGGCGGCTGCTTTTACGCGTGGGCGTCAATCTCGGAGATGTCATTGACGACGGTTCAGACGTCCTCGGCGACGGGGTCAATGTCGCGGCCCGCCTCCAGACGCAGGCCGCGCCGGGAGGTATCTGCATTTCAGCCAGCGTTCACGGCGAGATCGTCGGCGAGATCGCCGACCAGTTCTTCGATGCGGGCGAACGCTACCTGAAGAACCTGACTCGCCCGGTCCACGCGTGGCATTGGCCGGATGCGCTGCAGAGCATATTGCCACTGCCGGAAAATCCTTCGATCGCTGTATTGCCGTTCACGAATATGAGTGGGAATGAAGCGGACGAGCCTTTCGTCGACGGCTTGACCGAAGACCTGATCACCGACCTTTCCCGCACGGCTGGCCTGTTCGTCATCGCGCGTAATTCCGTCTATGGCTACAAGGGCAAGGCGGTCGACGTACGGCTGGTCGCCCAGGAGCTCGGCGTCCGCTACGTCCTCGAGGGGAGCGCCAGACGCGCGATGGGCCGAGTCCGCATCAATGCCCAATTGGTCGACACGCTTGGCGGCCAGCACTTGTGGGCCGAACGGTTTGACAGGACGTTGGAAGATGTTTTCGAGTTGCAGGATGAGGTCAACGCCAAGATTGTCGAAGCTCTCGTCGGCCGGCTGACCATCCCGACGCCGCGCAATCGGCCGAAAAACTTTGAGGCCTACGATCTGTGTGTGCGCGCCCGCCTCCTGACGGAAGAGTCGCCGCAAACCGAGCGTGAGGCCTATTTGCTGCTCCAACGCGCGGTCAAGCTCGACCCATCATATGCCGAGGCGCTCGGTCTGCTTGCCTATAACCGCTGGCTTGCCTGGACTCATTTCGGCGAGCCCGAAGATCCTAATCGTCGGATGGCGGTGACATCAGCGCAGAAGGCGGTCGACCTGGATCCCAACGATGCCGGCTGCCGTTACGTTCTGGGGACCATTTTGGCTTATGAGCGGCGATGGGAGGAATCGGAGGCCGCCTTCGCCAAGGCCCTCGAACTGGACCCCAACCACGCCGACACCTGGGCCGCCATGTCGGATATGTCCGTGCTGGACGGCAGGATTGCCGACGGGCTGGCGCAGATCGAAAAAGCTCTGCGGCTCAATCCCTATCCAGCCTGCTGGTATCTTTGTCATCTTGGGCAGGCGCAATACGCCGCGGGTGACTATGAGGCGGCAACCGCTACACTGCGCAGGAAAGACACGTATCGCACCAACTCACGCAAATTCCTGGCTGCTGCGCTTGCGCAGTTGGGCCACCATGAGGAGGCGCGGCGAGAAGCAGAATTGTTCCTGATCGCCCACCCTCATTTCACGATCGCCCATTGGCTCAGTTCCCAGCCGCTGCGCGATGCATCTGTACGAGACCACTTTGTCGACGGCTTCCGAAAGGCAGGCCTGCCGGAGACGTGACAGCGGGCGGAGCCGACGCGTTTGTGACAATCGGTCCTTTCGACAGTCCAATTGCCGTGCAACATTGATCGTCGTGAATACGTCTAATGAGACTAATCATCGGATTCGGCGCCGCGCTCACGGCACCTGCCGACAGCATCCTTCGCACACTTGACCTCGTCATAGGAGAACGAAATGTCCAAATCCATCCTCGACATGTCGATGTCACTCGATGGCTATATCGCCGACGATAACGATTATCTCGGAGGCGAGGATGGAGAGCGGCTGCACCACTGGGCGAGCGCGGACGGGGGATCCGCTGAAGCCGGGCCTGTCCGTGAATTTGAAGCCGAATGGAAGGCGGCGGGTTCAGTCCTTGCCGGCCGGCGAACCGCCGAGCTGATGGATCACTGGGGAGGCAGTCATGACGGTGCCCCGATCTTCGTGCCCAGTCACCGGCCTCCGCCGCCCGCCGCGCGTTGGGGTTATCCGTTGGTGACCTACGTGAATGACGGAATCGAGAGCGCGATGGCGCAGGCGAAGGCTGCGGCCGGCGATCGGGACGTGCAACTGCGGGGCGGTTACACGGCGCAAGAGGCACTCCGGGCCGGGGTGCTGGACGAGATCCAGATCCATCTGATCCCAGTGCTGCTCGGTCGCGGCCGCAGGCTGTTCGATGTTTTGCCGTCAGAGATCGAGCTGGAGCTTGTCCGGGTAATCGACACGCCGCAGGCGACACACATCCGGTATCGTGTCCGTCGCCCAGCCAGTTCCTAGGGTCTGATGACACGACGTGATCGTAGACCGTTGGCAGAGGGCCACTTCGGCGTCATTCAAAACGGTCTGGGTTTGGAATTCGTGGGACAGGATCATAACGCCCTCACTTCCCCTACATTAATGATAGGGCGAGAACGCGATGGATCAACCTGGCAGGATGTCTTGAGGCGTCGGGCCGCGCGGAGCGTCGCTTTGGGAGCAGACCGGAAACTTACCTCCGCACGACCCAACTCTGAAAAGGGGTGGATCGCTAGGTGAAAGGCGGGTGCGATCCGAAGTTACCACCTCTCTCCCGCGATCCGGTGAGTTAACCTCGTTGTCCCCATGTGGTTCCGGTACGATGCCGACAAAAAAGCCCCGCCGTAACGGGGCATGTTTTGACAACACGGATCGCACAGGAGGAACACCCGTGCTTTCCTGTTGCTTCAACGAAAGAGGGACTGGCTAGGTTCCGCTACGGCGTTGCACATAGTAGAACTCAGCTTCATCTTTTCACTGAGCACTCAAGAAGTCGTTATTTTGCTTCGCGAGGGAGGTTCTGACTGGATACAGCAACATTGCTAAACCTCCCTGGCTTCCTCTTGACAAGGATGAAGAAAATCTAGCTCGAATCTTACTGAGAAAAAGAGGGACTTAAGTCGGGCTATCGGCGCCGGGGTTTGCAGTGCGGTACCTGACGACAGAAAAAAAGCCCCGCAGCTCAGCGGGGTTAGCAAATCGGGGTTGTTTTTTTGGCCTTGCGCACCCAGGCGCTGCACAACTATTCTCCACATTGTTTACTTTATGGCAATAAGTACTACTTTATCACTTCGACTTAGGGTGCCGGCCGCTTGGCAATTATTGTTCACCCCCAAGCAATGTGTCTCCTGTGCGTTGGGCGGCGCCTACCATTCCTCGGAGCGAACGCCTCAAATTTTGCCTGGACGGCCGCCTAAGCTCGGGCGAATTCCTCTTTGAGAATTCCCTTTCCTGCGTTTCGCCGTGATCGACAATGGATACGACCACACGCCGTTGCGTTCAGTCATCAGAATTTCTGGCCTAGCGCTCGGTGCGATGGCGTACCGCACCGACAAACGTGCGAAACCGCACTGACGGTTGGCCTTGGAGGGTTGACGCAATACGGTTTTCTTATCGCACTCCGAGCGAACTGTTGCGACGCTTAGGGAGGATGACATGGCCGATTTCAATCTCTCACTCCAGGTGGAAGACGTGAACGTGATTTCGGATGCTGTTCGGACTTGGTTTCGGCATAATCACGCCGCGCCAACCGAACAATCAATGCAGCTTCTTTGCAGCGCGGCAGTCGACCTATTTAACGAAGGACATAAGACGCGCGAGGAACTCGTCACGTTGTTGATCATGAAGTTTGATAGCAGTCATTCGCTGCAGGTGAACGCGCCGACGTCCACGTCTCATCATTGACAGTGATATCGGCCATCAATGCGGAACGTCGGCAGTTGATTGGCAGGGCAACCGCCCAAGCGGCCTTTCCAATTTAGGCCATCTCCGCTTACTGATCTTGGTCTGTACGTAGTATTTCTGCCCTGGCACGTGGAAGATGCGCTCGCCCGCCTGGATGGAGATATTGCCCTTGATCCTGCACGATTGTCCGGAGCCGTGAGGCGAGCAAGTCACTAACTGTCAAGCCGCCGGCGGCGCCAAATGCGAGCGCGCCGACGAGCAATCCCGGCGCCCCGAACAGCACTGATCTCTTGTGCGGATTGCGATTATTGTGTCGCATGCCCGATCAAAAATCTTTTGGCATTGCGCATCTGGGCGCCGCACATGGTGGCGACTGAGCCGGTCGGTCTGTACAGCGCGAACATTGCCACTTTCTACTTGTCTTCCCCTTCCGCCTGGATGCGATCCAACACGGCTTCCGGCGCGATGTCCTTCTTCAGCTCTTCAACCTCATGGTCCGCCTCGGTCGGGACTTCAAGCTTCTTTGCGATGGCTTCGACCATGGCGATCAGGCGTGTCGTCTCGTGTTCGTTTAATAAGCTGATCTGGAGGTCGAGGTCGGCGCGGATATTGTCTTGTGCAGCCATTCGGTTCTGATTGATCAAGACAAACGTCGAGAGAAAGATCGCCTCGACCGAAGCCTCCATAGCGAGAATCACCAAAGAGGGGTCCCAGGGTGGAAGCTGTGGGAGCAATCCTACATTGGCGATGATCCAGACTCCGTAAAAGACGACGTGAATGTAGACGAACATCATGGAACCGGCGAACTTGCTGATCAAAGCAGCGGAACGCTCCTGAGCAGACGCTGCATTTTGGCTCTGCCGGCGGCGCTGCATGATAGCTTCGATGTTACGGGTTAACGCGGGCGTTAATCCTTCCGCGGCCGGTGTTGTTGGGCTTTTGCGCTCCGGATGGTCGTCGTTCATTACGCAATCCTCGGATCTGTAATTGATGGTTTCCACCTTTGCCGAAAACTGCCCTACGAAGATCCGGTTCAATGTTGGCTGCAATTCCCTGGTGCGAACGTAGCTTAGGAAGATGAGTGGCTTCCTGATTAGCCATCAGGGAGCGAAAGCGGCTAGTCGACAACCGCACGCGCCGTAGCCGTGAACCTGCATGAAAGTTCGGTTGGGTGCCAAGGCCGCCTCCTCCGCCGGCTCCGCCGGCCCGTGTGGAACATTCACCACCGAGCGCGGTTATGGGCCAGTTCAAAGGAGGACGCGGCATGTACCATCACGTCAAAAAGCTCATGTACACCGTTCGGGTGGATGAGCCTGATCCCCGATTCGGAAATATGCTCCTTGAGCAGTTCGGAGGCGCCAACGGTGAACTCGCGGCGGCGATGCAGTACTCGATCCAAGGCCTGAACTGCGAGGATCCCGGGCGGAAAGACCTGCTGATGGATATCGGCACCGAGGAGCTCAGCCATCTCGAAATCGTCGGCACGCTTGCCAGAATGCACCTCAAACCGTTGAAGTCCGTTCGCGAGGAGGCTGAAGCCGATCCTTTGATTGCCATTGCTGGCGGCGGCGGCGTGAACCTCTTCAATTCCATGGGCAACCCCTGGACGGCCGACTATCTGAAGATAACCGGCGAACTGGACGTGGATTTGCGAAGCAACATCGCAGCCGAAGCCCGTGCGAAGATCGTTTATGAACGCCTTATCGACTTCTGCCGCGATTCCGGCACGAAGGACGCTCTGCAATTTCTCATGACAAGAGAGATCACCCATATGCGGGCATTCCAGCTCGCACTCGAAAGCATGGGTAAACCTCCCCTCAGTGTTGGAAGAATCGCTCCCACACCGGGGCTCGTCGACCAATTCTTCAACGACTCGACGGGCGAAGGCGACCTCGGCGAGGTCGATGTTCGCGGTCCGTGGAACGAAGGAGAGCCCTGGAAATTCGTCGAGGCTCCGGCGTTCCAGGGATTCAAGGGCGCCGACGAGACTGCACCGTCGATCGAAGCGCGAAGCGCGCCGCCGGAAAGATCGGAAGGGATCGAGGCGGTGCTCGTGGACGAGCTTCGCGACCTGCTGCATGCCGAAAAGCAGTTGCTCAAAGCGCTCCCCAAGCTGCAGAAGGCAGCCCGCTCCCAGCAACTGCAGACTTTGCTGCAGAAACATCTTGCCGAGACCGAAGCGCAGGTCGAACGGCTGAACGAGTGTCTGCGAGTACTCGGCTCCGCGGCAAGAGCAAAACCTTGCAAGGGAATGGCTGGCCTGATCGAGGAGGGTGAAGAGGTGATGGCGGAAGGCAAGAAGAGAGAAGACGCTCCTGCAGATCTGGCTCTCATCGGTGCAGCATTGCGCGTCGAACATTACGAAATTGCCGCTTACACCACCGCGCGTAATCTTGCCCTTCAGCTTGCACAGCCGGCGGTCGCTCGATTGCTGACATTGTCGCTGGGTGAGGAACAGAATGCGGGCCATCTGTTGGATCAGCTTGCTCAACCGCTTATGTCGGCGGCAAGAATGCCTGCCAGCGTCCGTTGACGTGGCTGGTAATCGTGGCACCCGCGGAGGCGTCAGAGGCGCCGACTGCGGGTGCCGCTTTACGGCGGAATTGGGCTAAGGCTCTATCGCACGCCTCCCCGTCGAGCTTCCTGGCAGCGGCTCAACTTTGATTCGCGAGATCGTGAGCGCCGACGTAGAGCAAGGCTCAGGCTCACCCTGTCCACAAACTTTCTTGGAAATGCAGTGATGGGGCTCAGAAGCGACGGCATCCCTTAGCGCGCTAGAGGGCTAGCCTCGTTCAGATCGTTTCGGATCGCAGTGGCCGCTATGCCCGCCTGCCCCATTGCGGTCCCGATCTGATCCAAGCCGATGACCACGTCTCCGGCTGCATAAAGGCCAGGAATGCTTGACCTTTGGTGACCGTCGACGATGACGCAGCCGTTCTCCGACAATTCTGCGCCGACCATAGCTGCCAGTTCCGACCGAACGTCCGATCCTAGCGCCGGGTAAATAGACGAATACACGCCGATGCTCGAAGCTGTTGCGATTGTGATCCTATCGCGCTCAGGGTCGATAGATTTTATCGGACCTTCCTGGAGGCCGATCCGCAAGTCCCGCAGCCGATCGACCTCAATCTCCGAGAGCTCGTGTTCCTCTTGCGGAGTAATGATCGTTACGTGTGTCGTATAACTCCGCAGGAACAGCGCCTCTGCAAACGCTCTCGATCCGCAACCGATGACGGCGACACGCTTGTCGGTGATCTCGAACCCGTCGCAGACAGGACAGTAGCGGATAAGGCCGCGCGCAACAGCCTCGTCATGACGCTCGGCCAACATCGGTGGCTTGCGGTCGGTGACGCCAGTGGCGAGAAGGACTGTTCGTGCCCGCATGCCGCCGCGGCTGGAGACAACTCGAAAGCCGTCATGCTCCTGCTGAAGCTTTCTGACGCCCTCACTGCGGATCTCAACTTTGTACCTTTGAAGCTGTGTGCGCATCCTGGCGAGAAGCTCCCTTCCGCTGATACCCTCCGGGAACCCTGCGAGGTTATGGGAAATCGGAATGGTGGCGGCACGACTGCTATGGTCATCGAATACGGTTGTCGAAAGGTGGTAGCGCGCAAGATAAACGGCCGCAGTCAAGCCAGCAGGTCCACCTCCGATGATAATGCAGTCGCGCATCGTGTCTCCAGACCGTCGCCGCTCAAGATGTCGTACTCACATCGCCTGCATCGACCAGGTAGACCGCTCCGAGGAAGCCGTCCGGCGTCCGTTGCTCTTCAGGCGGATACCAAGATGGTGATCATCACTAGTGCGGAGCCAACGCCCGCCCCAGCAAGGCCCGTTGTCATATAGCCGGCAAATCTCCCGGCTTGGCCGTGCCTGATCTCCTCAGCGGTGCCGAGAACGGCCGCCAGGCCGGCAGCAAGCCAGCATGTAAGCGTCAACGTCCCCAAAAGTATCGCCCAGTGCGGTGCGTCGATTGAAAGCACGGTCATGCGAATACCCTCGCGGCGAGCGCCGCCTCCATGAACGCCTTGCGGGCTCCCTCGGCACTTCCACGGCGAGCGATGGCATCGACGCATCTGCGCTTGGCGATGCCGAACTCACGAGAATTGGTCGACGGCCAGCGATGGAGAAGCGCCGCAAGCGCCGCGTCCGGACCCTCAATGCGCTCACGCATGCCGTCGCCGATCCGGACGTATACCGGTGGCTTCCAAGTAACATGGAAGTCGATATTGATAACCTTTTCCATTGCAGACCTCATTGCCAGGTTTCCCCGACAACCGCCTTCAGCTGTCCGAGTTCCCAAGCCGTAATGGTTGGTCCGTTATCGGACAGCTTGGAAGAGAACATGGGGAGAAGGTCGTGATCGTTGAGATCTTACACGAGCGTCGATAGGGACGGATTCGCTGGAGTGTGGCGTCTGAGCAAATTTCGACGGCGTCCGCGATGACGCCAAGTTCGTGCAGCGGCGGTGGAGCTACATTTCCGGTCGGAGGGTGGCAAGGAGGTCGGACAGGCAGGAGGTTGGTCGAAAAGCCGGAACTCCGCGATTATCCAACCGGGCGGGTGATCATCAGCCAGAGAATTGCCAGCACCGCCGCGAAAGCCGGAAAGCCGAAATAGAACCAGGTCCAGAACAGCCGATGGTATCGCGCTGGCAGGGGCTCATCATTGGCCGCTGCTTCTTTCGCAATCTTGCGCATCTCCATCTGCATCCAAACGACCGGCAGCCAAAAAGCACCCGTGATGAGATAAAGAACGATCGACCAAACGATCCAGCGCTCCCAAAGGGAATAGCCGACATACCAGGCGAGCGCTATGCCGGTGACCGGCTGAGCGATCACGGCGGTTGTGGTGAAGACGAAATCCGCAAAGACCACGATCTGCGCGACCGCGGCCACAGTCGCTGCATTGCCGGTGCGATGCGCGACCAACATGAAAAAGGCGATGCCCGCGCCGGTGCCGAGGAGAACGGTGGCGCCGATGATATGCAGGAATTTCAGCACGAAATAGGTCATCGCTCCTCCAAGATCGCGAGAGCAACCAGGTGCAACACGAGGATCGGCCATATCTTTGTCAACGGGCCGAGCGGCTCATTCCATAACTCCGGCAATATCGCGGTGCCGGCCGCCGCATAGAAGAGTGAGAGCAGGATAGCTGCGTAAAGGCCCCATCGCGCAGTGCGGCGTATGACGATGGCGCATCCTATCGCGATGTCTGTAAGTGCCCCGGCAATAACGGTTGGTGCGGCCAAACTACCTGCCCCGCCCCCCATCATCAGCTTGACACCCTGCTCGAAACCCGATGTCAGCGAAATTATTCCCGTCGATATCCAGAAGATGGGCAGCAGCACAAAAGTGACGGGCTTCAGGAAGTAGAGTTTTGCAAACCAACGCTCCTGCACCGAAACAGGCCGACGCGCCAGAGCTTCGTCCAACGATGACGGCCGGATACCCGTAGCGGCTATCCATTCGCTGGGATCACCGACGGCGCCGCGGACGATCTCCATTGCGGCCGTGCTTCGAACCGGCGGCCGCCACCCCAGCAATCCCGCAATATCGCCCAACCAATAAAGAAGGCTGGCGAGCGGGCGGGGCAGCAGATAACGCTTGGCCGGACGCCAGCCAAGCCATCTCCGGTATCGCCCCACAATCTCTTCAAACTCGAGTGCCTGCGGACCGACGATTTCAAGCGAGACCTTCGAGGGCTCTGTTTTGTCGATAAGCCGGAGGACGGTTTCGGCGACGTCGTCGAGTTGCACTACCTGAAGTTTCCCGGTCGACGGCATCAACGGCAGAAACGGCAGCGCCGCAAGTCCGCGAAACAATGCACTGGAGCCGAAGGCCGCATCACCAAGGATCACGGACGGACGCAGTATTACCCAGTCGAGATCCGTCTCCATCAGGGCCATGTCGCCGGAAAGCTTAGTGCGCGAGAACGTGGATGGCTGCTGCCGATCCACTCCAATTGCCGAGAAATGGATAACTCGACGTACACCGGATTGCTCGCATGCACGAAACAGCGCTCCCGGTCCCTGCGCGTGGACGCCCGCCATATTGTGGGTCACTCCGTCCTGCAGTGCCCCGGCGCAATTGACGGCGGCGTCCACTCCGTCGAGATGGCGCAGCCACGCAGACTGCTCCACTGCTTTGGCCACATCGACTTCAACCCAACTACCGGTGCCTTCAACCGGCCGTTTTCCAGGACGCACCACACAGATGATATCATGTCCGCATGCCGCTAGCCGGGCGCAGACGGCACTGCCAACAAGTCCTGTTGCGCCGGTAACAAGGATTTTCATATGGACGACCTTCGCACTCAAAAGCCCCGAACCTGTGCGTGCAGGATTTCGTTCCAGCGCCCTTCCTCGTGACAATGCTGGGATAACTTTTGAATTGTGTCGAGCAAGCAATTCCGAGTGCTTGAGTTCCCAGATGGCGTCTGCTCAATGCGGCGAGTTCAACCTCCGTCATTCCAGGCCTTGAGCCTGGAATCGATAGAAGGAATGATCAATTTGGGGCCGAAGGCCGGCCGTCCTCCACTGGGACATCCCAACACCGAAAAAGAGGACATCAGAATTCTTGCCGCCGCGGTCTGAGATCGGCCCCTTTTGCTGCCGTTCGAGGTCGATCCGAGGAGGTGCGCTATGTGCTAGGATGCGGCCGAAGGCGGAACGGGACAGGAGCACTGCAAGGGGCGGTGTTATCGAACCGGAATTCGCATGATCGAGAGCCGACATTGTGCTCTTGGAAGGGGAGACGAGAAGCGATGCCGACACCACAGCAACCCAGTCTGATAGTTCGACAGAAATCACCACCGAATATCGAGTTTCCGTTTGCGTCGCTCTCCGATTGGCTGATCCCAACCGAGCAGTTTTTCGTGCGAAACCATTTCCCGTCGCCGAACCTCGATGCGCGAGACTGGAGATTGCGCGTTGGCGGGGCGGTGGAGCGGCCGATCGAACTTGACCTCGACAGCATCAAAGCGATGCGGAGCACGACTCTCACCGCCGTCGTCGAGTGCGCAGGGAACGGACGCGTCTACTATGAGCCGCCGAGGGAGGGGCTGCAGTGGCAGAACGGAGCCGTCGGCAATGCCGCGTGGACAGGTGTTCTTCTGCGCGAGATTTTGGAAATGGCGGGCGTTAAGCGAACCGCATGTGAGATTCTGCTCGCAGGCGCCGACAGCGGCATAGTCGACTCGAACAAGAAAACGGCTTCTCCCGGCCCCATCGCTTTTGCGCGCAGTTTACCGCTTGCGAAGGCCATCGCTGACAGCACGATCCTTGCCCATTCGATGAACGAGGAGCCGTTGACGCGCGATCACGGCTACCCGCTACGCGCGGTCGTGGGTGGCTGGTTCGGCATGGCTTGGGTCAAGTGGATCACGGATATCACGGTTGTGGAGCAACCGTTCCTTGGCTACTGGCAGGCGCGCGACTATTTCCGTTGGGAGCGCAGCCTCGGGGAACCCACGCTGGTCCCCCTTGCGGAGATGGAGGTCAAAGCGCAGATCGCGCGTCCCGTACAGGGGGCGCATCTCAGCGTCGGCCAACCCTATCGAATTTTCGGTGCCGCCTGGAGCGGAGAGGCTCCTATCCGGCAGGTGCAGGTCTGCACCGGAGATGGCAGGGGCTGGCGCGAGGGAAGGCTCCTCGAAACAGAACGCCCCTTTGCATGGCGCTTGTGGGAGTACATGTGGACCCCTGAAGAAGTGGGGCGATATACACTGCGCTGCCGCGCGACCGATGGCGCGGGGCGCGTGCAGCCCGATCTCCAGCGTTCCGATTGCGAGAGCTACGCGGCCAATTGGATCATCCCGGTGGAGGTTACGGTCGTTCCCAAGCCACAGACATACGAGGAGGAATTCGTGATCTAATCACCCGCATGGGGCGGAATGGCGGCTCTTGGCGCAAAGCAAACAGCGTTAGCGATGATTGCGCCAAAGCCGATAATTGCCGCGATATGCGAGGCGCCGCGCCGCCGGCGAGTTGGGCGGAAACGCACCCTCATCCTCCGTCATTCCAGGCCTTGAGCCTGGAATCCATGGCCACAGCCGAGGAGGCCGGCGTGGGTCCTCGGGTCAAGCCCGAGGACGACGGAGGGGTGAACCTTCTGTCGATACAGTATGCGCGCGCCTCCACAAAGGCGCACGCACCGTCATCGCAAGCCTTAGCGGAAACCGCCGCTCGCCACCAGCCGCTCGCCGGTCAGCCAGCGCGCATCGTCGGACGCGAGGAAGACGGCGATGTCGGCGATATCGTCCGGCTGGCCGATGCGGCCGAGCGGTGTCTGGGCGACCATGGTCTGCTGCAGATCCGAGCCGATGACGCCGGCCGTGTGCGTGCCTTCGGTCTCGACCATGCCCGGCAGGATGGCGTTGACGCGGATCTTGCGCGGGCCGAGCTCCTTGGCAAGCACGCTGTTGATGCCCTCGACGGCTCCCTTGGTGCCGGTGTAGACGGCCGAGGCCGGCAGCCCGAGGCTGGTGACCACCGAGGAGATGTTGATGACGCTGCCGCCCTCGCCGAGATGCTTGGCCGCCGCCTGGGTGGTCAGGAGAACGCCGAGAACATTCACGTCGAACATGCGGCGGTAGTGCTCCTCGGTTACCTCGCCGATCGGGGCGAATTCATAGACGCCGGAGTTGTTGACCAGCACATCGAGCTTGCCGAATTCCTTGACCGCGGCATCGACCACGCCCTGCGCCTGTTCGGCCTTGGAAACGTCGCCCTGCACTGCGATGGCCTTGCCGCCGGCCGCGCCGATCGCCTCGACTACGGCGTCGGCTCCGGCCTTGCTCGAGGCGTAATTCACCACCACTTCAGCACCTTCGGCCGCCATCGCCTTGGCAATCGCGGCGCCGATGCCCTTGGAGGCTCCCGTGACCACTGCGACCTTTCCTGTGAGCTTTGCCATCTCTCGTTCCTTCTGATCCGGATTGCCGCCGGAATTAGCGGCCTTGTTCCGTAGTTCGGAAATTCGGAACTGTTGATCTCGATGTCAAGGGGCACTATATAAAATTCATGCGACCGTTCTTTCACCCAGCCCTGGAGGACATAAAACCCGATGCGATCCTCTATGCGCTGTCGGATCCGGAGCGCGTCGCGATCTTCGCCAAGCTCGCCGGCACCGCCTGCGGCGGCACCTGTTCTGCGCTCGCCGATCTCGGCGACCGCGTCATTCCGAAATCGTCGCTGTCGAACCATTTCAAGGTGCTGCGCGAATCCGGCCTGATCCGCAGCGAACGCCAGGGCGTCGAGATGCGCAATCAGACCCGCTGCGCCGAGCTCGACGAGCGCTTTCCCGGGCTGGTCAGGGCGATTCTGACGGCTTACGGACAACTTCCCGAGCAACTGAAGACGGGGTGACGGCTCTTGGAAGATGGACGCCGCCGACGGAGGCTGGGTCCTCGGGTCAAGCCCGAGGACGACGGAGGGGGGGCGCTCTGCGGCAATAGGCGACCTATGGAGCAATCCGGATGCGATTACGCTTTCTGGTCTCTCTGCCAGACTTCGTCATTCACGCTACCCGATGCCTATCCGCCGCGCCGACGGCGCGTCTGGCGAGAACGCTAACCCCACTCTCCGTCATCCCAGGGCTTGATGTAAAGCCCGGATACATACCTGACAGATGTTCGGAGACCGGCGTCTGCGTCATTTCTCTATGGCCGCGGAGCCCTCGTCCGCCACCCAGTCGGGGAATTTGTGATAGGTGCAGGCGTTCATCGAAAACCACGCGACGTCATCAGCTATTTGCTGGCGCGAAAGCTCCCATTCGAAAGTGTCGCGGCCATCGAAACCATAGAATACCGCCATTGCCATCAGATCCCTCAAAGGCCCTGGGGGATACAGCGTGCCGTATACTATCGCCTCCGTTCCAGAAAATTTTCCTTTGATGACTTTCTTGATCTCCAAATCTGCTCTTATCATTCGCGTCGGAAAATTTTCTCTCAGGAGCAAACCGGACTCACCGATCGACAGCGATTTCACGCGCGCCTCGACCACGATTTCCGCTTTTGCCAGCAGTTCATTCTGAGGAGGGCATCGAGCCATTCCGGCTGCTGGAGTTGGATCGATAGCCATTAACGCAAGAATTGCTGTAAAACATGGCCGCATATGTGGGTTCAGGAGCGCCTTCGGCATCGGTCTCTTTCCTTACGCTGAGGCAAATCTATTTCGTCTCGATTGCGTGAGGCTGAAATGGAATCGTCATTCAGGCATCCTGTGCATTGAGATACGAGCAGGCGTTTGAGATCAGCCCCTCAACCGCCTTCTCCCCGCTCGCGGGGCGAAGGGACCATGCCGCGACCTCTCCGTCCCCCCGTCCACCTTTGCGAAAGTCCCCTCCCCAAACCCCTCCCCACAAGGGGGAGGGACTAACCCGGAGCGCCGCCTCGTCCACCCGAAACGTCGCAGATATCGAAAACGGGTACGGCAGGTTAAGCCCCTCCCCCTTGTGGGGAGGGGTTGGGGAGGGGTCTTGAGGGGGGGGGTACAGCCCGGACACGCAGACCCAGTCGCCGGCGAACTCCCCGCCCATCGCCTTACCAATCCGTAAGTTGCCGCCAGGCCGCCCACTCGGCTAGATCTGGCCACTCCAGGCATCCGGGAGCGGCATGCGAATCCTGCTGATCGAGGACGATATCAAGACGTCCGATTATATCGCCAAGGGCTTCGCCGAGGCGGGGCACGTCTGTGACGTGTTCGCCGACGGCCGCGACGGGCTGTTTCAGGCGCAGCGCGAGGCCTATGACGTCATCGTCGTCGATCGCATGCTGCCGGGTCTTGACGGCCTGGCGATCGTGCGTTCACTCAGGGCTGCCAAAGTCGGCACGCCGGCGCTGTTCCTGACCTCGATCGGCGGCGTCGACGACCGGGTCGAGGGGCTGGAGGCGGGCGGCGACGATTATCTCACCAAACCTTTCGCCTTCTCCGAGCTTCTGGCCCGCGTCAATGCGCTCGGCCGGCGCCCGCCGGTGCAGGAGCAGCGCACGGTCTTGAAGGTTGCCGATCTCGAGCTCGATCTGATCCGGCGCGAGGCGCGGCGCGCCGGTCAGGTGATCGAGCTGCAGCCGCGCGAATTCACCCTGCTCGAGGTGCTGATGCGCGGCGAAGGCCGGGTGATCACCAAGACGATGCTGCTGGAGCGGGTCTGGGATTTCCACTTCGATCCGAAGACCAGCGTCGTCGAGACTCATATCAGCCGCCTCAGGGCCAAGGTCGACAAGCCGTTCCAGGCTCAGCTGCTGCACACGATCCGCAACACCGGATACAGCCTGCATGCGCCTCGAACAGGATGATTTCAGGCCCATTGGCCTGAAAATCTCAAATCCTGTTCGCAATTTAAAGAGTAAGAGCATGATGTCGTCCGAAAACCGCGCACACTTTTCGGCATCATGCTCTAGCCTGCGCAGGAGCACGCCGTTTCGGCTCGCCGTCACCTTCGGCGTCCTCTTCGTCGTCGCCTTCATCCTCAGCGGCGCGATCATCTATCACATGCTGCGCCTTGGCCTCGGCCGCGATGTCGACCAGTCGCTCAACGAGATGAATTCACTCATTGTCTCCACCTATCAGCCCGGGGACACCGAGGATCTGATCAATACGCTGAACAATTATGCGAGCTTCCAGTCGACCTCCGACGGGCTCTATTCGCTGACCGATGCCGGCGGGCGCAAGCTGGCCGGCAACTTCACGGCACCGCCCATCCCGAACGGCGTCTATACCGTCACCTCCCGCGATGTCGGGCTGAAGGGGCATGAACGCTACCGGATGCAGGTGTCGACGATCGGCCCCTACAGCCTCGTCGTCGCCGAGAACTTCAACGATGCCGACGAGATGCTGCGGATCGTGCTGGTCAGCTTCGAATGGGCCGCGGCAATCGTGGTGGCGACGGCGATCGGCGGCGGCGTCTTTCTCGCCGTTCGCGCCCAGGCGCGATTGGACCGGGTCGCCAACACCATGAACGACGTCTCTCACGGCGCGCTCGACGCCCGCATTCCGATCGCCGGCAACGGCGACGATCTCGATACGGTGGCGATCCAGATCAATGCGGCGCTGGAGCGCCTGCAGAGACTGGTCGAGAGCATGCGGCAGGTCAGCGCCGATATCGCCCACGATCTGAAAACGCCGCTCAACCGGCTGCGCCTGACGCTGGATGCCGCCGTGGCCGGAAACGACCGGCAGGCGGATGTTTCGGCTCTGCTCGACGAGGCACGAAACGAAAGCGACCGGATCAACGCCACCTTCGAGGCGCTGCTGCGCATTTCCCAGATCGAGGCCGGCGCCCGCAAGGAGCGCTTCCAGGCAACCGATCTCGACGCCGTGCTGAGCGTCATCTCCGAGGTCTATATCGATGTCGCCGAAGATGCCGGGCAGTCGTTCCGGATTGCCGCGCGTGCGCCCGCCGTCATCTGGGGCGACCGCGATCTCTTGACGCAGATGATCGCCAACCTGGTGGAGAACGCGATCAACCACTGCCCGGCCGGAACCCGCATCACACTGTCGCTCCGCCGCCAGGAAGACCGCGCCATTCTCTCGGTCACCGATACCGGCCCCGGCATTCCCGCTGAGGAAAGGGACAAGGTCTTCCGGCGCCTCTACCGGATCGACAAGAGCCGCACGACGCCGGGCAGCGGCCTCGGCCTCAGCCTCGTCAAGGCGATCGCCGAGCTGCATTCGGCCGAGATTGCACTAGCGGACAATCATCCCGGCCTTCGCCTTTCGATCGCCTTCCCGCTGATGCCGGAGAAATCCTGAGCCGCCATGCCGCGAGCCTGATGAAGCGGGTGACAAAACGGCGGATTTCGGCCGCAGCGCGAAATGGCAGCACGCTCCACGGCCGGCGACGGCCGAGTCGGTAGGCCGAAAGCCCCGCCTGGATCTGCGAGCAGGGATCGGCCCTTTGGCTCACCGGCAACGGATCGACGAAGCAGGCGCGCAGCCCCTCGTCGAACTCCAGGTCGAAGGCGAGATCATAGGGCAGCCGCATGGGCAGCAGCGCCCCGGCAATCCAGCCCGCCGCCTGGCGGTTGACCAGATAGGCGCCCAATCCCTTCTCGCGGGTCAGCGCAATGGCGAGCGAGCGCGAGGCGGTAAGCGGCTCGACTCTGTACTTCCGGCCGGAATTGACCGTCGACAGCCGCAGAATGTCCCACTCTGCCTGGTGGCGAAGCGCGGCCTCGAGCAGTTCAGCAAAATCATCATCGAAGTCGAGATCATCTTCGAGAATGAGGGCGAATTCGGCGTTGCTAGCGAGGAAGCGCCTGGCGCATTCGACATGGCTGAGATAGCAGCCGATCTCGAAAAGGTTCGGCCGGCGGCCATGCCGGCTGAGATAGGATGCTTCGTCGAAGCCCGGATGCGGCAGGCTTATGGCCGCACCGTCGACCGCCGCCACGCGCTCATAGGCAAGGCCGAAGCCTGCCAGCAGCCGTTCCATTCGAAACCGGCGCAACGGCGCGCGGTCGAGATTGATCAGGTAGGTATTCACCTGCAGGCTGACCGGATGAATGGCCGGCATAAGGGTGACAGGTGTGGCGCGCATGTTCATGAGAGCTGGCCTCGACTTGGCAATGATGGCGCCAAGGCTGCGCTCCAAACCTCACCGGGACTTCGCCTGAACCATACATTTTCGTAAGCTGCGCCATCGCAAGCCGAGGGATGCATCCTTACGGATCGGTATTGTCCCGGCAAAGAGCCCGTAAGAATGCCGCGCTACAGCTCGTCTGCTGCACGCAATGGGTCACTTCCCTTCCCGCGATCATGACGACATCAATCACGCCTTCGATGACGACGGCGACCCATTGCGTGCCGCGCCGGAGAACCTCGCGTCAGCCGCAGCTGAATTGCGATCGAGGTCCCTCTCCCGGCTCCGCAGCCATTAACTTCCGGAATGACGCTCGATCGACTCGGCGAGGGCGATCCAATGCGGGCGATTGTCCCACCAGTGAACATGATCGGGCGCAGGAAAGGACGGATCGGCGAATGTGCCGGCCGCGATGACGACGGTGCCCGGGAAGTATGTTCCGGATCTGGAAAAACCGCCTCCACCGCAGATCCGGCAAAAGGCCCTCATCACATCCGGCACGGTTTCGCCCTGCGGAAACCAAACGGAATAATCTCCGCAAACGATCCGAACATCTTCGGCACGGAACCATACATTATGTGCAAGAGCGCTGCCGGACGCGCGCTGGCAGCGTGTGCACGTGCAGACGTGGTTGTGCACTGGATCGCCATCGACCTCCAGGCACAGGGCGCCGCAGCTGCACTTGGCATGAAAGACGGGCATTTGGCTTATTCCATGTTGAAACCGTTGTCGATCTTATGGCACCATGCCGTCGTTCAAATCGTTCAGACGCGCCTCGCATCCAAAATACTCCGTCGGCTTGGGAACAACGGGCTTCGCCGATCGTAAGGTTTGTGGGCCGTGCGGAGGTGCTTATAACATAGCCATGCACTTCGATACTCTGTGCGGCCCACTCCGGTCAAAGCCAGGACGCGTCCGTATGTTGGGAAGCGCCCACACAATTGCCCACTTCTAATCGGCATCGCGATTTGAGCGGCAGCCCGGAGGCACGTCCGGATAAATTGATCCTCGTTGGCGCTATGCCGTGCGGCCCCCTCATCCGACCCTTCGGGCCACCTTCTCCCCGCTGGGGAGAAGAGGGAGAGTGCCGTTTCTCCGTCGACTCCATCAGATGGAGTGCCTTTGAAGCGGCGGGTTCATCTGGGTACTGCAGGCGCGCCTTGCTCCCTCTTCTCCCCTCGGGGAGAAGGTGGCCCGAAGGGTCGGATGAGGGGGCCGCACGGCGTTCCTTTCACTATTCGGCCCGCTCGGCAACAGTCTGGTGAAAACAGGCCCCCGACCTCCGTCATCTCAGGCCTTGAGCAGCCTTGTGCCTGGGATCCATGCCCGCAACTGATCGAGGGGTAAGCGCTCTGGCAAGGAAAGGGAACGGAAGAAGGGCAGATTTGCTTCGACTACCGAAGGGGATCATTTGACCTCGAAGAGGTCACTTAGGACTTGCCACCGATGGCCTTGGGCGACCGCCGATATTGCCAGATGCCTCGACCTCGACTAAGTATAGGAGTGCACACATCAGGGTTGAGGATTTAACTCAGTCCGTTGCCCGCTTTAGCGGCCGAGTGCGGGTGAGCTCTTCGAGCGAAGCAACTTCTGGATCGACGAAAGATCACAGGAGTTGACATGTCAAAACATCTACAGAAGTTGAGAACCGACGCCTCTCTCCGCCAAAAGGGGCGCTGCTGGTATTGTGGTTGCAAGATGACCACGACCGGTGCCACGTCAATCCTTCGATGCACCGCTGAACACTTGGTGCCACGATCGACCGGCGGCGGGGATGATGTTGCAAACGTGGTGGCAGCCTGCTGGTTTTGCAACCAAACCCGACACAGGCAGAGATACGCGCCGTCACCTGAGAAATATCGTCAGCACGTCCATAGGCGGCTCGCTAAAGGCAAATGGCACGGGTTCTGAAGATCGACCTCGCCCGGAATGCCCAATTGCGGGAGGCGAAAGGTCGAGATCTTCATTCGCAGAACTTGAGGCAGAAGCGAAGCGCCGGCCGAAGGCCCGCGGCGTTACCTGTCGCGCCGGTGTCGGAGTCACCCTGACGCCTCGCCTCCTCCATCACCCCTTCGCCCTGCGCAGCGCAATCAACCCCCGCCGCAGCCACAGCAATTGCTGCGGTGGCATCTGGCGCAGATGTTCGTAGTCCATCACCGCGACGTTATAGACGGTGCTTCGCACCTGCGGCCCGTCCTCGCAGCGCAGGAGAACGGCCTGCAGTTCCATCATCCGGTTGCTGGCCTTGCGGGCGCGGTCGGCGAGGCTTTCGGTCACCTCGCCTTCGTGGCCCTTGACGGCAAAGAGCGACTGGGCCCTCGGGCTCGGGGCCGGAATGCCCGTCGTCTTGTGGTAGCGGGCCATGACCTCGGCATAGTCGTCGCCGGCCTGGCGCTGCTCGTCGGTGATCAGCCCGTCGAGGAACATGCGGCCGAGCGTATAACCGGCATAGGGGCTTCTGACGGTCTCGTCGGCCACCGTCCTGCCGAAGCCGTGGATGCGCCGGCGCGCCGCCATCGCAACGCTGATATTCTCCTTCTCGGTTTCGAAGGGCTTGATCTTGCCGCAGGGGAACCGCTCGACATTGGCCTTGCGCGGCCGGCCGGCGCCCTTGTTTGCCCGCTGTATCTTCACCTTGGTGGCCTTGCCGCCCATGCTGATATCCTTCCTATTGAATGATGCCGTTTCGAAGTGCGGCGGCGACCAGGGCGGTCTCCTTGAACACGCCGAGTTTCGCCTTGGCGTTGGCAATGTGGGTGTTGACGGTGATCGGCGAGATGCCGAGGATGGTGCCGATCTCGGCGGCGGTCTTGCCTTGCGCCATCCAGCCGATGATTTCTCGCTCGCGCGGGGTGACGGCACTCACGACGCCGGCCCGTCAATGGTCGGCACGCGCGGCATCGTCACCTCGGCGCCCGACAGCGTCACCCGCCTCACCCGGTCGGGATGGCGGATGGGGGCAGGCGCCTCCCCGGCGGCCGCCAGCTGCTTGCGCGCATCCTGCCTCGGCGGGAACCTGTCGCGGTTGCGATGCGCCATGTTGATGACGGTGTTCTTCTTCGAGCCGAAGAGTTCGGCGATCGCTCGCGCCGACAAGCCCTCCTGCCAGAGCTTCTGCGCCTTGACGATCTTGTCTTCCGTCCAGAACAGATCTCTCATCCCACTGCCTCCTGTGCGTCTCGTGCGGCCCTTGCGATGACCGGGTTGTCGGGAAACATCTCAGCCAGCGCCCGTTTGGCGCTGCGGCTGCCGTTTGCCGCCTGTCTCAGCAGCCGCATCTTGTAGGCGGCGACCTTCGGCTGCGGCTGTTCGGGCGGCGATTCGACGCGCGGGCGGCTTTGCGCCGTCATCACCGCCTGCTGCTGGCGGGCGATTTCGGCGAAGCTCGCCGCGCTCGGGGCGAAGGCGCGGTTATGGTCTCTGACCTTGCCGGACAGGAACAGCTTGGCGGCGCGCCAGAGCGCTTCTGCCGGAATGCCGTCGATGGCGACGAGATAGGCGCGGATCTGCATGTCGGGATCAATGCCGGCGGAGGCCGGAAAGCCCGAAAGCATCCCCGCTATGATCTTTACCGGAGAGGAAATCTCTTGCGGCATCGACCGTTGTCCTTCTGCCCACGCTTGCATTGATCGACCCGGCTTCCCTCGCCTTCTCATTGAAATACCAATCGGATTTAATCGCCCGCCAGCCACGCAGGATCTGCATCTCGGCGGCCTCGACCGGGTTGCCGGTCTTCAGATATTCCTTGAGCTGGATCCTCGCCGCATAGGCCGTCAGCGGCTTCTTCAGCGTGCGGCTGCGATGCTCGATGATCGCCGCCGCCAGCTCCTGCCCCAGCACCGGGCTCAGGATCTCCATGATGTTCTTGTTCATCTCTTCCTTTTCCATTGCCTTCCGCTCGAGATCTCTGCGCCGTTAAACCTGCAGCCTCAGCCGACCGCCGGCAAAATTGACCGGGGTGCCAGGCCTGGCGCCGCGGCCGGGAAAACGCCGGACCGCGCGGCCGTCATGATCCTGCTGGGCGGTGTCGCCCTTCTCGGCGCTGCGAAGACGGTGGATCTCGCTTTCCACCGCAGGCACCGGCACGCCGAGGATGTCGGAGATTTCGATATAATCCCGGCCGGAGCGGAAGAGCTCGAGGGCGTTCATGTGAGTGGCTTGATGCGCCGGGGCGGTGCTCATCGTTTGATCTCTTTTCATTCGATCCGCGGCCGAGGCCTTCTCGCAAAGCGGGCGCCGGCGAGATCGTTTGTCTCAAATCTTGTGGAAGGTGCCGGCGTCGCCGAGGGAGCGCGGCGACGCCAGCTGCCGATAGCCTTCAAGGAGGAGTGAGGCTGCCGGATTTGCTGATCGGCCGAGAGCCGGGGACCGGCGTCTGCCGGATCTCTTCGGGCTCGGTCTGCCGGCCGCAATTCTCGCAATGGCGCTCGATCACCTCGGCGATCGACAGCGCCCTGCCGCAGCGCGGGCAGCCGGTGTAGCGGACATTGGCAATGCCCGAAAGCAGGGGCCGGTTGTTGATGTAATCAGTGCTTGTCATGGGCATAAGGGTACGTAAAATACCTCGCACGTCAAGCGATTTAGGGGATTACATGTACCTTTTTTTAGGGTATTATTTATATCATGTTGAAAGATCAGGAACAATTTGAGCGCGAAGAACGCGCAAAGCGTCTGGTCATGGCCAGGAAGAACGCGGGCTTTGCCGGGCCGAAGGCGATCGTCGATCGTTTCGGCTGGAACGCCAATGTTTACAAGGCGCACGAGTCGGGCCGGAACGGCTTCGGCATCGCCGACGCGAAGAAATATGCCAAGGCGTTCAGGGTCAATCTCAACTGGCTGCAGTTCGGAACCGGCGATGCGCTCGATCCGGAGGAGCGGCCGGTTTCCGTCGCCGACGTGCCGAAGATCTCCTGGGTCAGCGCCGGCCAGCTGACCGAGCAGGCGCCGATCACCGACTTCTCCGAATTCCCGACCGTCGCAGCACTCGATCTCCCCGACGGCGACTGGATCGCGCTCGAGGTCGAGGGCAATTCGATGAACAAGATCTCGCCGCCAGGCTCGATCATTTTCGTCAACCGCCGCGACAAGCGCCTGGCGCCCAACGCGCTCTATGTCGTCGCCGACGAGACCGGGGCTGCGACCTACAAGCGCTATCGCCCGAACGACAATCCGCCCTTCCAGCCCGCCTCCTACGAGGACGTGCCGCCGCCGGAATTCCACGGCGCCGTCACCATCGTCGGCCGCGTCCGCCGGTCGGTGATCGAGATGTGAGAGCAAGGCTATTCCAAAAGTACAAGGCGGTTCCGACACTTAACGCTTAGCGTTCCAGCAACATTCCAACCACTTCCCAAAAAGATTCAAGATCATCCGCCCGTCCTCACGAGCCGGCAGGATCTGGTTCCAAATCGCGACACTTGCCGTGCTGATCACCGCTTTCGGCGCCACGCAGGCGATCCTGCTTTGTGGTGAACCCCTCACAACGAAGACGGCTCTCAAGACCGAAGCCCGCTCTGCCCGGCGCTCCAATCACCCCGCGCAAGGTGCCTGCAGCGACCTCGCTGCACTGAGGCGCCTGCAAACAACCGCTTCGAGCGCAGGCGTCCAATCTAAAGGCCGCGACGCGCCGCAGAGCGGATCATCGCCCGCCCCGCGCGCCTGCGATATCCGGATCTCTCTCACTCCCTCTCTCTTCCATCATCTCTTTCCAGTTCCTGAAGGCTGGTGAGGGAGGGTTCCGGCCAAAGCTTCCCCCTACCCCATGAGCAAAGCCCATGAGGCCGGGAGAGCATTGGCCATGTCCTGAAGGCCGGAGCCGGGATGGGACACGTGCCAGAGGGGCCATTCGCTTCGCCCTCGTCCTGATTTTCTGACAGCGCACTTAAGGACTTTCGCTTCCCGCGCCGCTGGGCTTCGTCAGCTCGGGAGTTGCACCCGGTCGCCCAATCATCTGGTCGAGACATACGCCTACGATTCGTACCTCGTCAATCTCTCAGGTATTTTTTATACCTTTTTCGATTGACGATTTAGGGTATGTTATATACCTTTTCCGATATGCCGACCAGCCGGCGCGAGAGGGCAGAGCAATGCAGCATATCCGCAGGATCGAGACCGAGCAGAGCCGGCGGGACACCCGCTGGAATGCGGCGCGAGGGCTCGACGACTGCGATGCCTATATGGCCAACGAGGCCCAGCGCATGGGCGCCCTCGGCTTTGCCTATCTCGGCCGCCCCGAACATTCGGTCCGCGGCCCGTCATGGCTGCGCGGCGCCACCGCCAGCGTCGAGGCGCATTACCGCTACGCCCGCGAGATCATGGGCATCACCGATGGCGATCAGCTTTACGCCTGAGGGAGAAACTAAAATGTCCGCCGATTGCGTCATCAAAGCCTTTTCCGGCTGCACCTGCCCGCCCGGCCAATGCGCCGAGAAGCCCATCATTCCGACGCACGTCACCTTCGTCTCCTGGCGGATTCAAGCAGTCACCTGCATCGCCTTCGGTTTCCTGGCCGCGATCCTCTCGGCCGCGTGGATGGAGCCGCAACTCAAGAATCGCGATCTCGACAATCAGGAGCAGGTGTCATGGAAGTGAGCGGATGCTTTTCCAAGCGCCGCAGGTCAGGAGCTGAACTTGATGTCGCTCGCCTTTGCCGCGGTAATGAACGCCCGCCGCACCTGCTCGGGCTCGGCAACATCGTTGAAGACATCAAGCACCAGCAGCTCGGCAGCCTTGACCGCCGGCGTCTGCTCCGGCCAATCGTTGAGCAAGGCATTGCCTGCCTGGACGACGTTATAAACGGTCCTGGTCTTGCCATTGATGGTGATCTTCACCGGCTTGAAGCTTCGTCGCCTGCTCATGATGCAGCCCCCTCACGCGGAACACGCGACTCAACGAGCGACGTCGGGACTCGTTCCGGTTGAGTGACTATCTCACATGTTATTGTCGCTGGGCGAATCAACTTGCCGGCAGCCAGACGTGCGAGAGCCAGAAAACGTGGCGACCAGTTTCTAGGTCGACCCCCTAACGCGCGGGAGACAGGAGGGTAGCAAATCTCGCCTCAGGGCCCACCGAATACATATCAGTCTTGAGTTGTAGATAATTTGCCACTTGGAGAATAACTACAATCTTGCGGCTATCCATGTATATATAGCCGCCAGAATAGCATTCACGATCGTATTAATCATTGCAATAAATATTGATTTGTGTAAAGTAACTGTACAGCGCCTAGACGCGCAACGCCAAGGAAACACCCCCTTTCTTAATCCCCGCTTTTCGCGGGGCTTTCTTTATCAAGTTGAATCTCGGAGACGGGTGGACCTTTTCCCGTTTTTATCCTTGGAGCTTGAGTGCTGTTACCGCGGCAGCTCCGCCTTTCCATCGCGCACGGCCCCGCCAAATTGCGGGGTTTTTCCGTTCCGTGCGGCTGCTAGGGGCTGGCCCCCATCTGGCGCTGCGTTCGATTTACGCTGGCCAGGCAAGCATATCTCGCAGAGATCAACGAAGCGACCCACCGGGGGGAGAACAGCGCTTCCGCACATTCGTCTGGGACGACACATTCAGGGCGAATACATACTCGACACTCGTCCATGATGAGAGTGACGAGATCGCCTTGTCCAAAGGCGCGCATCCGCAGCCTGGAAACAGCGCCTTCAGAAAGCCTGTTCAGAACACAAGAGGGAATGCATCAGTCCCGATGCCGGTCCGGACGAGGACGTCAGCGTCAGAAAGATCGGCGCAGCGGATCGGCTCACTTAACGCCACCCTTATAGCTGACTTTATAAATCACCCCGTTTGTGTCCTCCGAGATCAGCAGCGAGCCCTCCGGCGTTATCGCCAGTCCCGCGATCCGCCCGTATTCGGACTGGTGATCGTCGCTCAAGAAGCCGGTGAGGAAATCTTCCTTGCCCGTTGGTTCGCCTTTGTCGAACATGACCCGTACGACCTTGTATCCGGCGGGATCGGAGCGGTTTGCCGAACCGCGCAGCGTGACGAAGGCATCGTCGCGATACTCCTCCGGAAACTGCTCCGCATTGTAGAAGCGGATGTTGATCACGGAAGCATGGGCATCAAACGTCAGCGCCGGCCCAACGGTCTTGGTGCGGCAGAATTCATCTTTTGGCGCGTCCTCCGGCATCGTGAAACTCGCCCAGTCCGGCTGTCTGTCTCCGTAGCAGAACGGCCAGCCGTAGTGCTTGCCTTGCTCGATCCTGTTCAGTTCCTCGCCCGGCAGCTCGTCGCCCAGATGATCAACCCCATGATCGACGCCCCACATCACACGCGTCTCCGGATGCCAATCAAAGCCGAGCATGTTCCTCAGCCCCTTCGCGAATACCGTTCGTTTCTTGTCCTTGAGGTCGAGCCGAAGATTGGCCGCCTTTTCGTCGTTACTTTCAAAGCATGCGTCGCAGGAACTGCCGATGTTGATGTGCAAGGCTCCGTCGGGTGCGAAGGCGAGCGTCCGGCGTCCGTGCTGACCGCCGTCGGGAAGGTCGTCGACGATCGTCTCCAGCTTGCCGATCGTCCCGTCCTCATTCAAATCGGCCGCCATTACGGCATGAACCGTGGCGAGAAAGATGCGGTCATCCCGGATCGCGATGCCGTGTATACCCTCGAGGCCGGAGGCAATCACCCGCGGCTCGGAAGCACCCTCGGTCAGGGCGATAACGTCCTTCTCGTCCGGTCGCGTGACGTAAAGGGTACCGTCGTCGGCGACCGCCATCATGCGGGCGTTGCCGAGGTCGTGGGCAAAGACGCTCACCTCAAAGCCCTCGGGGACTTTGAGCCGCTTCACGACATCCTCGCTGAAGGGTTGATGCCTGGGCCTGAAGACGTTTGACTCGACCTTGTGGAGCACGCCTTCCTGCTGCGCCCAGCCGGATGTCGGAAGCAGTGCGATGCTCAACAGCAGAGCTGCTTTTGTCACCATAGTTACTCTCCCAGTGAAAGGCGTGAGTGGCCGGCGATCGGCCGCTCAGGCGGGCTTCGGCTGATGGAAGCGGCACCAGCCATTAGGGCTGATTTCGCCTGCGACGATCTCACATGCGTTCGGCTCCATGAAATGGGTGCATCCGCCGCAGCGGCGGCCACGATTCGGCGAGTCCTGATATCGTGCCTCGCGCTTGGGCGTTGTTCCCACGCGCGCCGCCGGCGATGACGGACTTGTCATGCAGGACGCCAGCACTCCGGTGCTGGCGGCGATAGCGCCGGCGAGCGAGACTTTCAGAAGTTTTCGGCGAGAGAGCTTTTGGTTCGGGGCCGATCCGCGATGTCCCCCGTTACGACGCTGGTTCATGATCTATCCTCCCTAAAGGAGCGCACGGATAGGTACACTTAGATCGACTTCAAATACTCGATGAGGTCGTCCTTTTCCTGAGCGCTCAGATCCAACTTCAAATGATCGTTGTAGTGCTCGACGACGTCCTCAAGGGTGGCAAACCGCCCGTCGTGGTAGAAGCCGCCCTTGTGGACCTTCTCCACGTTCCACAGGGCCCGCAACGGCGCTGTCCTGTAGCGACCATCCGGGGATCGCTTCGCCTGGAAATCGTCTATCCCGATCTCGTCCGCCGTATGAAGGTTCCAACCGGGCTCTGTGAAGAGCGGCGGCACATGGCAAGTGGCGCACTTGGCCTTGTCGTTGAAGAGAGCCTTTCCCTTCTCCGCCGCCGCGCTGTCGAATGTGCCATCTGGCGGCTGCGGGGTGGGTAGGGATAGCTGATAGAAGTGCAGCGCCGGAAGTTTGGCGGTGATCCGGTCTTCCCCGTCCTGCTTGTGACCCTGCCTTGTCCTGGCTGCAACCGGATACTTCTCGGCGTCGTCCAGCCGCGGATCGTAGAACACGCCTTTCCCGTGCATCTCGAGATTGCCGACATAGGCGTTCCAGTAGCTGACGTTCCCCCAGGCCCCGGTCCAGGTATGGTTATTCACGCCCGCCAATCCGAATGCGGGGGGATTGAGCGTTGCGGCCGTCTTGCCGTCCGGGCGGAATGCCTTTCCGTCCAGGTTGAGCTCGGCGTCGAACTTGCCAGGCCCCCAGGCCGCCACGGCCTTCTTCACGTCGGCTTCGGAGATTTGCAGCATCTCGGTGAATGCTGTGAGGTCAGGCGCCAACCCGACGATCGCACCGATGTTGAGGTCGCGGTTGGGCCAGCCATCCAGCCTACGGCCGATGCCGGGAGCGTAGGCGTCGTCGACTGTCGAATGGCATACCGCACACTGGATGCCGACCGACGTCAGCGTCTTCCCGTCGTCGCCGAAAAATCCGGTTACGCCGACAACGGCATTGGCCTTCAGCAGGAGAAGCGTGCTCGCCGGATCCTCAAGATCGACCTGGCCCTTATGGAGCGCTGCGGCGACGTCCTTCGGGACGGCGTTGAGATCGACCTTCAGACCGAGCTCCAGAGCCTTCTTGGGGCTCAGTCCCGGCCCCTTGCCACCCAGCTTCTCACCCGCGATCGCCTCGTGAAGCTTGAGTTTGCCTCCCCAGAAGTCCTCACTGCCGAACGTGTCGAAGCGGAATGTCTCGCGGCCCTCCTCCAGAAACCGTCTGGCTTGGGCGGCCGCCGCCGCATCAAAATCCTTGCCGCCGACAGAGGCCTTTTTGGCCGTCTGGGCGGCCGCCGGGATCATCGTTGAACAGAGGAGAAGAAGGAAAAAAGCTGCTGTACCATGAGAGCGTAGAGACATAGAAATCCCTCCACGCAGCCGACGTTTTCGGCTTGCGCACCTGGTTTTACTGCAATGAAACAAATCCCATTCACAATATTACAACATGCTAAATTAGCAATGGAAATCCCTTGTTCTTGCCCTGTCTGAGGCTCAGAGCCGATTGACTTTTGGGGTATGATTTTCATCGCCCGTGGATTTGCGGGGATTCACCTCGGCCAGCATTGAACGTGATGTGATGGGTCAAGGGCCTTCGCGGCCGTTAGGGTCTGAGCGTTCGCAGTGCCGCCCCGAAGTGCCGCCGAAGGACATCGCGCCGGAATGGGGCTCTGCCCCGATGAACCAGACGCACCAGATGAGCATGAGACGCCCAGTGAATTGCACCTCAATGCGCAATGGGGTGATGGTTAATACCACCTGTTATTGAGCTTACGGTTCACTGTTGCTTCCATCGTCGTTTTCTCCTATTTTGGCTGCGAATGACCGCCCCCAATTTCACCTTTCTTACAGTCACAGCCGCAACCGTTGTAACGGCTGTGTGGGGCATTGGCGGCTGGTACTTCTTTAAAAGAGACCAAGCCGAAGGCCGCGGGCCACATGATGAGAGCTTTCAGCATATATGTTGGGTGGCAACCATCCCCATATCGCTCTTGGCTTATTTCCTCTTCCTCGGCGGTGATCTTGAACCTCAGACTGGCATGGACCTATTCGCCACCGTGGTTCTCGGTGAAGTGCTTGGTTTCGGCATAATCGTGATGTTCCACGAGGCTGTTTGGGGGCATCGGTTCAACCGCCTTGAACGCCCTTTGGGGGTGACGATGGCTGTAGGCGTGTTTTTATATTGCATCGCCGTAACATTTCATCCTTAGTTCGGCGCTTCCTCAGCGTTAGCGCTCCGCCTTTGGCCGGATCGTGATTTCCAGGGCCTCTTAAACAGTCGGTGTGGTGACCTCGGTCAACTTGTTCGCAGCCTGCTGCAGAGCGGTCGGAGACCCGGCGAAGAGCTTCGCGTTGGTCTGTGCGATTTTCTGCTCATCCTTCAACGCCTGGACAAGCTTCTGCGTCTCCCCCTTCCCGAGAAGGGTTTCGAGGCGCGCGACATTAAAATCGACATCGACGAACGCCTCACCCTTGGCGGCAGCATTTCGAACACTGCCGATGGCTTGGCCGGCGGCAAGGTTCCGCCTCGCCTTCTCCGGTTCCTGCGATATTGGCACAAGGCCAATACCGCGATCGACACTGCAGGAAGACAGGTAACGCTCCGCTATGTCGTGACATATGCCGGGAAGAAGATCATCAAGCCGCATAAAGCCTTCATGACGATTCGGGATGCCGCCGGCTTCAGTGACGATGTGACGCCGCATGTCCTGCGGCATACGCGCGCTACGTGGCTTGCGCAAGCGGGTGTGGATATCGAGCAGCGGCAGCATCTCTGGGTATGACGTCGGAAGAATTTGAGCGGACTTATTTGCACGCAAGTCCAGACTTCCAACAGGCGGCAACGAACGCATTCTAATCCGTACGCTGCGCAATGGGGCCGCAATCGGCCCGATAGATGAAAATGAAGCTTTGTAGACTTTCGGGAAAGTGGTAAATTACGTGAGTTAAATCAGTAATTTACAACTGGTCGGAGTGGAGTGATTCGAACACTCGACCCCCACGTCCCGAACGTGGTGCGCTACCAGACTGCGCTACACTCCGTGACCAGCGGCGCTTCTATAGAACAGCCTATCTGGTTGCACAAGCACCAAATTTCAAAAAACCGAGGGAATTTTTGACGGGTTGATGACAGCGGCCGGAATGGGCCGCTGCAGCAAAAAGACACACTCGGAGCAAATCGCACGGAAGTGCAAAAGGGGCAATTTTCTTTTGCCGGGTTCCGCGCTAAAGGGCTCGGCGGGACAGGCGAAACCGCCGCGACGGCGGCTTCGCAGCCGTTGCGCTAGAGATCAGGGACGACACGATGAAACTCCGCACCATTACCGCGGCCGGGCTTGCAATTGCGCTTGCCGGATGCACGACCATTCCTTCCGCCGGCAATCCGATCGAGGCCCGCTGGGTCGGCAAATCGGCCGGCATCTTCTTTGCCGCCTATGGACCGCCGATCAGTGACAGCGAGCAAGGCGCCACCACCGTCTATACCTGGCGCGGCGGCTACAAGACCGTGCGCATTCCGGCAAAATACGCCGAAGGCGCCGACGGCAAGCGCGGCAAGCAGATCGCCGCCGCCCGCACCGCCTATCTGCGCTGCCAGGCCGAAATCACCACCAATTCCGACTACACGATCCGCGACATCCGCACCGTCGCCGACATCCCTGGCGTCAACGGCCCATCCTATTGCGCCGAATTCCTGGCACCGGAACAGAAGTAACGGAGTCGTCCAGCATGTGGAGACGGGCGGCCAGCGTGCCGCCTGTTTTCGTTTGGGTTGCGTCGGACTCGGTATGAATACAAGACCCCTCCCCAACCCCTCCCCACAAGGGGGAGGGGCTAAGTCGCGGCGCCGGCGGCGACCACACGGAGAGGTTTTGCTGGGTGTTCTGCTCTTCTGCGGATTGCCACGATGCAGCTTATGTGAAGCGGTGCGGCATCCTAGCCCCTCCCCCTTGTGGGGAGGGGTTGGGGAGGGGTTTTGGTTTGATCGCAACCGGACGGCCGCAGGCGAAGCGGCCCGTGCCGCTCACCCCTCCGCCGGCCCGTAAAGGCCGAGCTCATCGAGAAGCGCCCGCTGCCGGTCGGCGTTTTCGACCAAAAGGGCGGTGTAACGCGCGACGATCCGCGCGCGGTGAGCCGGGTCGGAGACGGCGGACAGCGCGCCTGATATGGCGGCGATCCTTTCCGAGGTCCGGCGCAGTTCCTCCAGCAGCTCGGCCTTGCCGCCAGCTTCCGCGACCACCTGCTTCGTCACCTTGCCGATGCCGGCCGGCGTGCGGCTGCCGGCGAAGACGTAACCTTCCGGCAGGTCGCCCTTCAGATTGACGACAGATTTGAAGCGGATGACGTCGAAGATCTGGTCGACCGCCTGCTTGGCGCCGGTCACCCGCGAGGGGTGGTCGGTGTCGGCGGCGGCATGCGGCAAGAGCTCGAGCTTGCCCTTGTGGCGCTCATCGAGCGGCAGGTAGGGCAGCATCGGGCCGCTGAGCGTGCCGGTCGCGGCATCCCTGAACAGGTCGGCGTCGATTGCTGCATGGGCGATCTTGCCCGACTCCAGTGCTGCATCGAGCGCCTCGGCATCGACGACTTCGCCGCGGTCGTAATTGACCAGCACGGCGCCGTCCTTCATGGCGGAAAGCACTTTCGCATCGACGGTGCCGGCATTGGAATAGATGCCGGTCGATGCGTCCAGGCGGCCGAGGCCGATATGGACGGAGAGCACGTCGGCGCCGCTTGCCGCTTCGACCGGGCTTGCGGCATAGGTAAAGCCTTCCGCCTCGATCCAGCGCTTGTGATGCTCGCGGGCATAGATCGCCACGTTCATGCCGAAGGCCTTGGCGAGCTTGGCGACTTCACGGCCGATATTGCCGTAGCCGAGCACGGCGAGCTTGCGGCCCTCGAGCTTGGCCGTCGGAAAATCCTTCAGCTGGCGGCCGGTATCGAAATCGCCGCCGGCGACCATCCGGTGCAGCCGGTCGACCGGCAGGTCGGGAACGACCTTCAGGATCGCCTTGACAGCCATCTGGGCGGTGGCGCGGCTGTTGATGCCGGGTGTGTTCATCAGGGCCGCAGTGCCGCCCTCGCCGTTGCCGCCGCCCCAGGAGGCCGAGCCCATATTGCCGGTGCCGGCGCCGATGCGTACGCCGCCGAGCGGGAAGACCGCAGCCTTCGGAATGAACGTCGCCGCCGCAATCAGCGCGTCGTACTGGCCCTTGTCGGTCTGTGGCAGGATCTCCGCCTCGGTGCTGAGGTTCGGCTGGTAGAAGAAATGGATCCGGCCTTTTTCGAGGCCGGCGCGATCACCGAGCGGACCGAGATGGAAGACGCCGCCCCTCTCCTCGATATAGGCCTTGACCTCGCTGTAATCAGGCTCGCCGTCGGTGCCGAAGCGTAAGCCCACCAGATCGGCAATCAGCACCGTGTAAGCGCGGTTCGGATCGTCCTTGCGCACCGCGCCATCGGCCTTGACCGGCGCCTCGAAGGTCACGCCGTGCTTTTCCAGTTCCTCCTCGAGAACGACGATCTTGGCTCTGAGATAGGCATATTGCAGGTTTTCCAGCAGTGCCACGACATCGTCCGGCTCGCGGATACCGCCGACCCAGGCGCGGTAATCGCCCGGCGTGCCCGGGAAGGCGTTGACGTAGCGGGCCGCGTCGAGGCCGGGCTCGTATTCGCCGTTCGGATGGGTGATACCCTCATAACCGAGCAGCTGCTTGGAACGGGCGATGATGCGGGCGTGGATGGCGGCATCGGTGATATCAGCATCCTCGACCTTCAGCAGCGTCACCGCCGCCCCGCGCCGTTCGGCATCGGTGACGGTCAAAGACAGCAGCGGATGCGACTTGACCCATTCGTCGATCACGGCGCGATTGGCGGCGGAGCGGCGGTTGAGCTCGACGACCGAGCCGACCCGCGCTTCCGACTGCAGCAGGCCGAAAGTGGTCTCGGCAAAGGCGAGCGCGCTGTAGGTGTTGATGACGCCGCCGAGCATGCGGTCTTCGGCGGCATCGTAGAACGGGCCGGCATCGACGGAGCGTTTGGCCGAAAACGGCTGCCGGGGATCGATCGGCGGCGCGATCTTCAGCTGCCGCGGGATCGCCCAGGCGGGATCCTCCTGGTTCCTCTCGATCAGCGCCAGGGCATGCGGGGTGAAGGAGGCGACGAAATAACCCGAAATGCCGCCGATCGCCTTCTGGAACGGCATGAACAGGCAGCATTTCGCCATGACGGCGCTGACCAGTTCCGGCTCCCACGGCATGGCCCCGAGCATCGAGGTGGCGTCGAACACCGCATGGCGGTTAGCCGGGTCGCCGTCGAGCCAGCTCAACAATTCGCGGATCTCGCCGCTGGTATAGGCATTCGCCCCCGTCGTCTCGTGGCCGACGCCGACGAAGATCGACACGCCGAGGTCGGCAAGTTCGGCCGCCGTCGGGATCACGCCTTCGGAGGCGGCGAAATGAATGCGGCTCTCGCAGCCCTTTTCGGCGAAGCGCTGCATCTCGATCAGCTGTGTGGCCCAGGACTGGCGGAAGAAGCCGGCGGCCTTGGACGGATCGCTCTCCGGCCGCGGCGTATCGACATAGACGCGCTGGGAAGCGTCGTTGGCATTCATCAGGTGCTGGATGCAGACGGTGAAGCCGCTATGGCCGCCGCCGAGCCCGACCGCCATGCGGTTGGTTTTGGGAAAGCCGAAATAGCGATGGATTGCCCGCATCATGTCTGTCAGGATCTTGTCGGCCGGGTAGCCGCGATGCATGCTGCGGGAAATCTCGGCCGTGGTGAAGCCGCCGATATCGTTGCCCCGGTCGTCGAACTTGCGATAGGTCTTTTCGATCCAGGCGTCGAAGGCGATGCGCCGCAGGCGGCTGTCGACCTCGTCGGTCGTCGCGTCGGTGATCGGCCCGACGCCGAAGAACGGGTTGGACGGCAGTTTCGGCGCACCCGAGGCGGTCTGTCGAAGGGCGCTCAATCGCTGTTCCTGCATCTGCGCGATATCTGTCATTGCCTGCCTGTCTGTTTCCGGAGCTGAAGTTGCCGTCAATGGTGAAGCGACTGTTCCGGCAAGACAACCTCATATGCGCCGAACGACAGGCGAAACGCGTCATTGCTATGGCTGCGGTGATGTTCGCGGTTGGCAGCAGGCGGCGCGCTCCAATGCCCGCCCCTCATCCGGCGGTGACAGACCCCTCCCCAACCCCTCCCCACAAGGGGGAGGGACTAACCCGGAGCCCGCCTCGTTCCATTCGAAACGTCGCAGATATGGAAAATGGGTGCGGCAGGTTAAGTCCCTCCCCCTTGTGGGGAGGGGTTGGGGAGGGGTCTTGGTCGGGTTCGAAGCCCATTGGCCATTCCCTTCCCCTCCCGACATCAGCCCCGATAAATAGAGGCTTGCCGCACGCAACCATTCGGCGTATCTCTTGCCCGTCGCGAAAAGCGATTGCTTCCCTTGATCCGCTCAGTGGCGGAGTAAACAGGTGGACGAATGGGTCGTCCAGGCGGTCGAGCACACGCCGGCCATGCGCATCAGCCATGGTCCGGCCAGCACCTCCCTGAAACCAACGCCTGACCAGATCAGGCCTCATCGTGAGCCATCGGCCCGCTCTGTGGGCGCGTGCGCTCGCGTCGACCCGGAACGCACCCATGACCAGATCCCTTATCGTCATCTTCACCGCCATTGTCCTCGATGCCGTCGGCATCGGCCTCATCTTTCCGATCCTGCCGTCGCTGCTGCAGGACATCACCCATAGCGACGACGTCGCCCCCTACATCGGCACGTTGACCGCGCTTTTCGCAGTGATGCAGTTCATTTTCGCGCCGGTGCTCGGGGCGCTGAGCGATCGGCTCGGCCGCCGGCCGGTGCTGCTGATTTCGCTTGCCGGCGCGGCCGTCAACTACCTGTTCCTCGCTTTCGCGCCCAATCTCACCCTGCTCTTCATCGGCCGGGCGATTGCCGGGCTGACGAGCGCCAACGTCTCGGTGGCCACAGCCTATATCACCGACATCTCGCCGGAGGAGAAACGCGCCCGCCGCTTCGGCCTGTTCAACGCCATGTTCGGCCTCGGCTTCATCATCGGCCCGGTGCTCGGCGGCGTGCTCGGCGATCACTGGCTGCGGCTGCCCTTCATCGCAGCCGCCGCTCTCAACGGCGCCAACCTGCTGCTCGCCGTCTTCGTCCTGCCGGAATCGCGGCCGGGCAGCCGCGCGACGATCGGCCTTGCCGCCCTCAACCCGCTGAAGCCGCTGCGCGCCGTGCTCGAGATCAAAAGCCTGCTGCCCGTCATCATCCTCTTCTTCCTCTTCAGCGCCACCGGCGAGGCCTACGGCACCTGCTGGGCGCTGTGGGGCAGCGACGCCTTTCACTGGAACGGGCTTGCGATCGGCCTGTCGCTCGGCGCCTTCGGGATCTGCCAGACGCTGGCCCAGGCCTTGCTGCCGGGACCGGCCGTCAGGCTGCTCGGCGAGCGCGGCGCGATCCTGACCGGCGTCGCCGGCGTCTCCATCGCCCTTACCGTCATGGCCTTTGCCGACCGGAGCTGGATGATCTTCGCAATCATGCCGGTCTTCACACTCGGCGGCATTGGCGTGCCGGCGCTGCAGTCGCTGGCAACCCGGCAGATCGACGAATCCAGCCAAGGCCAGTTTCAGGGCGTGCTGGCCTCGGCCGTCAGCCTCGCCTCGATTGTCGCGCCCCTTGGCTTTTCCAGCATCTATTTCCTCGTCCGGCAGCAATGGCCGGGCGGCATCTGGCTCTCGGTGGTCGCCATCTACGCGCTCACCCTGCCGCTTGTTTTGGGTCTCGGGCAGAAGAAGCCGGCGCCGGCAGGCTGACGCATCTGGGGAAAGCGGCGGTCGAGACGGTTGCTGGCGTGATACCGACCGGCCGCATGCTTTGGCATGAACGCATCGCTATCTGGCAGTTCCGCCCCTGGCAACGCCTGCTGCAGCCATGCGAATTTCTCCCGCCAACAACAGCTATGGAAACACGATGCGCCGCGATACCGAACTGCTGGATGCGATCCAGACCTATTTCGATGCCCTCTATGCCTGCGATCTCGCCTTGTTCGACCAGGTCTTTCACCCCGCCTGCACCCTGTTTGACGCAGATGAGGGAAGGATCACGGTCGATCCGATCGCCGATTACCGCCAGGTGATCGCCAAGCGGGTTTCTCCGGTGAGCCGGGCGCAGGATCGCGAGGACGAAATCATCCTGATCGACTGGCTGTCGCCGAAGGCGGCCACGGTGAAGGTCCGGTTGCGCATCCATGCCAATGTCTTCATCGACCATCTCTGCTTCGCAAGGGGCGCCGAGGGCTGGCGCATCGTCGCCAAGGTCTGGCATCTCGAAAGCGTCAAAGCCTGAACCTCAGGCCAGCGCGGCGGTGCCGCTGTCGAACAGGGAATGGTCGTTCGCCGTCACCACCCGCTGCGACGGCTGCATCGCCGTGCACGCCAAGAAGGCCGTCGAACTCGGCGCCTCCGAGGGCGAAATCGCCGAGGCGCTCGCGTGGCGATCGCTCTCAACGCCGGCGCCGCGCTCACCTATACCGCCCGCGTGTTCGACGCGGTCGCGGCGCTGCCGGGGCGGTGAGGGCAGCCCCTCATCCGCCTGCCGGCACCTTCTCCCCGTAAACGGGGCGAAGGGACAAGCCGCGACCTTTCGGTCTCTCACCGAAGTCTCGTAGGGCACGTCCCCTCTCCCCGTCAGAACGGGGAGAGGGTTAGGGTGAGGGGCAGCTATTGGCACCTCGCAGGCGCGATAGAGCTCCGTCAAAAGCCGCATCTGCTTCGCGATCACGGCCCGCTCTTCCATGTCAGTCCGAACACACGCAGCCAGTTGTCGAAAGCGAATTTCGACAGGCTCTCTCTGTCGAACCCGCATTTGCGCATCGCGTCGAACAGATGCGGCAGGCCGCTCGCATCCTTGATCCCGCGAGGCATCACCGCGCCGTCGAAATCGGATCCGAGGGCGACCCGGTCTTCGCCGACGCGGTCGATCAGATAGTCGATATGGCGAACGATGTCGTCGAGCGGGGTATCGTCGTTCAGATGACCGTCGGCGCGAATGTCGTTGACCGAGAGGTTGAAGCCGATCACGCCGTCGGTATCGCGGATGGCGTCGAGCTGCCGATCGGTGAGATTGCGGGTCGAGGGGCAGATGGCATGGGCGCAGGCATGGGTGACGACGAGCGGAGCGTCGCTCAAGGCCGCCACGTCCCAGAAGCCGCGTTCGTTCAGATGCGCCAGATCGATCATGATGCCGAGCCGATTGCAGGTTCTGACCAGCTCCTTGCCGCTCTCGGTCAGCCCGGGGCCGGTGTCCGGCGATCTCGGATAAGCGAAGGGAACGCCGTAGCCGAAGTTGTTCGGGCGGCTCCAGACCGGCCCGAGCGAGCGCAGGCCCGCATCATAGAGCCGATGGAGATATTCGAATTCGCCATCCAGCGCTTCGGCCCCTTCCATGTGAAGCACGACGGCAAAGGCGCCCTCGGCTCTGGCGGCGGCGATCTCATCGACATCGACCGCCAGGCGCATCCGACCGTCGGAGCGGCGGATCAATCTCTCCAGCGCCAGACGCTGGGCCTCGATCTGCCGGCGGGCACAAAACGGATCGACGGTCTCGGCATAGATGACCTCGTAGCCGTTCCCGGTGATGATCAGGTCGTTTTCCGGCGGATGCTCCGGAGCCGCATGCAGCGCGAACAAGCCGCCGACCAGGCCGCCCTCGCGGGCTCTGGGCAGATCGAGATGCCCGGTTTCAGACCGCATCAGAAAGTCGCGCCCGGAGGAGGTGTATTCCGCGATGAATTGAACCGCGTCATTGTGCCCGTCGAAGATTTCGGTGTCGGTCATGTCGGTTTGCTCCTGGAATTTCCACCGGCGCCCGTGAAAACCCCTCCCCAACCCCTCCCCACAAGGGGGAGGGACTAACCTGGGGCACCGTCTCACTCACCCCGAAAGGTCAAATATTCGGAATGCGCGTGCGGCAGTTTAAGCCCCTCCCCCTTGTGGGGAGGGGTTGGGGAGGGGTCTTACGCCACGCCTAAGCCGCCTCCTCCTTCTCAGCCGCCCCCTCCGCCAGCTTGCGGGCGGCGACGAAATCGACCTTGCCGGAGCCGAGCACCGGCACCTTGCCGATGGTGACCTCGGCCGGGACCATCATGTCCATCGCGCCCTTGGATTTGGCGAAGGCGAGGAATTCGGCGCGGGTGGCGGTTTCGGCTTCGGTCAGCAGCACCAGGCGCTCGCCCTTCTTCGGGTCGGGCAGCGACGAGACGACCGAGAGCGCGCCCGGCCAGAGTTCGGCGGCGAGCGCCTCGATCGCGGCCAGCGACACCATTTCGCCGCCGATCTTGGCGAAGCGTTTGGCGCGGCCGCGGATCTTGACGAAGCCGTCCTCGTCGATGGTGACGATGTCGCCGGTGTCGTGCCAGCCATCGGCAAGCGGCTCGAGCACGCCGGGCTTTTCGGCGCGGAGGTAGCCTGCCATGACATTGGCGCCGCGCACATGCAGCCTGCCGCCCTCGTCGATGCCCGGCACCGGCTCGAGCTTCCATTCCATGCCCGGCAGGATTTTGCCGACCGTGCCGGAGCGGTTGTACATCGGCGTGTTGATCGAAATGACAGGCGCAGTCTCGGTGACGCCGTAGCCTTCGAGGATGCGCAGGCCGAATTTTTCCATATAGGTCTGGCGGGTCGAAGCCTTCACCGGCTCGGCGCCGGCGAAGATGTAGCGGATCGAGCGGAAATCGTACGGATGCGCCGTCCTGCTATAGCCGTTGAGGAAGGTATCGGTACCGAAGATGATCGTGGCGTTGGAGACATAGATCAGCTCCGGCACGATGCGGTAATGCAGCGGCGAAGGATAAAAATAGACCGGCACGCCCGAGATCAGCGGCAGCACCGTGCCGGCCGTCAGCCCGAAGGAATGGAAGACGGGCAGGATGTTGAACACCTTGTCGCCGCTGTGAAAATCGATGCGGGCGGCGGCCTGGGCAGCGTTCGACAGCACGTTGCGGTGGGTCAGCACCACGCCCTTCGGCGTGCCTTCTGAGCCCGAGGTGAAGAGGATGACGGCCGGATCGTCGGGCTGGCGTTTGACGAGCGGCCGCGCCTTCCTGAGAAGGCCGATCAGCTTGTCCTTGAAGGAGATTTCGGCTCTGAGATCATCGAGCCAGACGATCGCCAGCTGCTTTTCCAGCTCCTCGATCACAGGACCGAGCTTGGCCTGGGTGACGAAGGCGCGAGAGGTCAGCACGTGTTTGACTTCGGCCGCCTTGCAGGCCGAGAGGATGTTGGCCGCACCGGCGGTGAAGTTCAGCATCGCCGGCACCTTGCCGGCCGACATGACGCCGAGAATGGTGGCGGCGGCGCCATTGGCATTCGGCAGCATGACGCCGAGGTTCTGCTCGGGGAAACGGGCGCGGAATTTGGCGCCGAGCACGGCCGCTCCGGTCAAGAGCTTGCCATAGGTCAGCCGGCCGGTGACCGGATCCTCGACGGCAAGCTTCTTCATGCCGAATTCGTGGCCGGCCCGGATGACGCGTTCCAACACGGTCGACGAGGTATCGGCGGTGCGAAACAACAGGTTCGACATTACCTGGTAAAGTGCTGCCCCCGCCGCCGTGCGGCGCTTGCGGCCTTTCAGCTCCGGCGGCACTTCCAGCTTCACCGGCTCGAGAATGGTGACCTTGACCTTGGGGAACAGCCGGCGGCGGATCTTGCCGTCGTCGAGATAGGAGAAATAGGTCTTCTCCAGCCCGTCGATCTTCACCGGCACCACCATCGAGCCTGTTTTGTCGGCGACCATGGCGGCGCCGTCATAGACCTTCATCAGCGTGCCGGTCACCGTCAGCCGGCCTTCCGGGAAGATGCCGATCGGATTGCCTTCCTGCGCCACCTTGATCAGCGATCGCGTCGCCATCGGCTTGGTCGGGTCGAGCGGCAGGAACTTGCACATTTTCAGGAAGGGGCGAACCCACCAGGCCTGGGCGATCTTGTAATCGACGGCAAAGACCGGCTCCTCCTCGGTGATGGCGAGCGCGAGCGCGCCGTCGAGCAGGCTGACATGGTTGAGCGCAATGATCGGCGCCGGGCCGGCCTTCTTGATATTCTCCAGCCCCTCGACCTCGAGCCGCATGAAGGCGCGGAACAGGATCGAGATGAAATCGCGGAAGGCATTGGTCGGCAGCGTCTTCAGCATCAGCCAGGCGACGCCAAAGTTGACGATGCCGAGGCCGATCAGGATCTGCGGAATGGAGGCGCCGAGCGCCTGGATGAAGGCGACGAGGCCGAGGCCGACGGTGATGAACAGCGCCGAAAGCACATTGGCCGCACCGATGACGCGGGCGCGGCGATCCTCATGCGCCCAGCTCTGCAGGCCGGCGAAGGTCGGCACGGCGATGAAGGCGCCGGAGATCGCCATGCCGGCAAGATCGATGGCGACGCGGATGGTATTCTGGCCGGCGAAGAACGCAAGGATGGTTGTCGCGTGGGCTGTCGAAGTGAGACCCCAGAGGTTCCAGGCGAGATCGAGGCTGAAGAGGCCGAGCAGCGCGGTGCCGACAGGTGCCGGCAGCAGCACGATGCGGCCCGACGACATCCAGGCCGCAATGCCCGAACCGACGGCGACGGCAATCGCAAAAACCGTGAGATAGGCCGGCACGACGAGCTCGGAGCCGCCGAGCAGCTCGGTCACCATGGTCGGCAGGATGGAGAGAATGAAGGCGCCGACCAGCCAGAACCAGCTATTCATCAGCGCCGAGCGCCACAGCCGCTTATCCCTACGGATTTCCATGACCAGCGTGTAGCTGGAGCGGATGACATTGCGGTCGATCTGAAGATCCGGCGCCTTCGAGCCGGTCGCCGGGATCAGGCGGGCGGACAGCCAGCAGAGCACCGACAGGCCCATCATCATCGAGCCGAAGAGCACGACATTGTCGCCGCTTGAAAAGGCAAGGGCGGCGATGATCGTGCCGCCGAGAATGGCGATGAAGGTGCCGCCCTCGATCCAGGCATTGGCCTTCGGCAGGTCGCGGCGTTCGAGATGATCGGGCAGGATGCCGTATTTGATCGGCCCGAACAGCGCCGAAATGACGCCGAAGCCGAAGAGTGCCGCCATCAGCACAAAAATCGAGGAGAAGCCGAGGCCGACGACGGCAAGGGCGGCAATGCCGATCTCGCAGCGTTTCAACAGTTCGGCCACCTCCGCCTTGTCGTGCTTGTCGGCGATTTCGCCGCCGAGCGCCGAGAGCAGCAGGAAGGGCACGATGAGGACGACGCCGGCGAGCGTCACCAGCGCCGCGCCCTCGCTCGCCGACATCTTGAAGAGGATGAGGAAGACCAGCGTATTCTTGAGGAAATTGTCGTTGAAGGCAGTCAGGAACTGCGTCCAGAACAGCGGCGCGAATTTCCGCGATGTCATCAGATTGTTTTGCACGGCGAGACCCTCTTTTGGTGGGCAGAGAAGGCCACAGAGTTGTTACGCAAAAGTTGAGTGCGATAACAACTCTGCGATGTGGTTAAGGAAGATCAATCTTCATCGCTACGATTGAATTTGACCAGCAGCTTTTCGGTGCGGGCATCTTCGACCTTGCGGATCAGCTTCTCGGATTCGGCATTGTCGCGCAGCGTCTTGGTGATATTCACCGTCGTCTGCACCAGCATCAATATGCCCATGGCGAGATAGCCCTTCCCCCAGAGATCGAGCGGCATCATGTAGAGGCCGAGCGCCAGCATGAAGGCGGCGGCGCTGAAGGAGATGTAGGAGAAGCTGACCCAGCTGGCGGAATGTTTCTGGAAACTGTCGTTCATGGTTCTCAAGTCCCTTGGTTCGATGATTGAATGGCTGGATGGAATGAGATCAGGCGGCCGGCGTGATGCGGCTCTTCAGCCGGGCGAGCACGTCATCGGCCGATGAGGTGAGCGGCGCGCCGCAGCCGGCATTGGCGAGCTTTTCGATGATGCCGGCCGGCCGCGTGGCGCTTTCCATCTCCTTCAGCGCCGCCGCCGTCAGCTCGTTCTGGCTCTGGCGCAGGCGAAGCCGCGCCAGCGTCTCCTCGGCCTCATCAAGGGTAGCAAGGCCGGGACCGGCGACTGCGACATCGAGCTTCTGCGCCTCTTGCGTGGCGCGGGCCAGTCGCTCGCCGCGCTGCAGCGCCTGCAGCCGCGCCTCGGCATCCCTGACGATGCCCTTCAGCTTGGCGATCGATGTGGTGAACTGGCTTTGCGCCTGTTCCGACGCATCGCGCTCGGCTTCGAGAAAGGCGATCGCTTCGGCCGCTTCGCGCGCCAGCCCCTCATTGCCCTTGGTGAGTGCCGCGGTGGCGCGGGTCTCGAGATCGGCGATGCGGGCAAGGATCGTCTGATGCTGCGCCTTCTCCTGCTCGTTCTGGGCGATGGCGACGGCGACGCTGCGCCGCGCCGTCTGGATCGACTGGGCGGCCTCGCGGATCTGCTGGGCCAGCAGCGGCACGGCGTGGCGATCAGCGAAAGCCTGCTCGGCATCATGCGCCCTGCCCCGCAGCAATGTGGAAATCAATTTGAACATTTCATTCCTCCGGTTTATGAACGTTGTTCACGAGATGAGTTATGGCAGAATCATGAACGACGTTCAAGACAAATTTTGAACGTTGTTCAAAATTTCGAAGGGAAATGGTTAATGGCCGGCAGACGAGAAGAAAAACGCGAGGATTTGAAGGCCCGGCTGATCGAGGCGGCGCGCGAGCGCATCGCCCGCGACGGGCTCGCCAATCTGCGCGCCCGCGACATCACCCAGGACGCCGGCTGTGCGCTGGGCGGCCTCTACACCGTCTTCACCGACCTCGCCGAACTCGTCATCCACGTCAATTCTTCGACGCTGAAGGCGCTGGAGGCGAGGCTGACGCTTGACGAGGCCAAGGGCAAAAGCCCCACCGACCGCCTGCGCAACCTCGCCCAGGGCTACCTCGCCTTCGCGGTGGAACACCGCAACCTCTGGAAGGCACTGTTCGAGCACTCCCCCCCGGAAACCAGCCCGACGCCGCAATGGCACCTCGACGAACACCTCTTCCTGATGGACGTGATCGCCGAGCCGCTCGCCGAACTGCAGCCCGACATGCCGGCCGAAGACCGCGCCATCCGCGCCCGCACATTGTTCGGCGCGGTGCATGGGGTGGTCAGCATCAGCCTGGAGGGGCGCTTCGTGGGACTGCCGCTGGAGCGGCTGGCACGCGAGGTGGACGAGCTGGTGCAGACGATTGCCACGGGGGCGGAGCGGCGGCGGCAGGGGATGTGAGGTGGTGTGGGGTGGAGTGAGAGGCGGCGGCAGGTGACGTGATGCAGCGAGGGACGCAGGCTGACCTTGCCGTTTTTCGCCGAGCCCCACCCCACTCTCCGTCATCCTCGGGCTTGACCCGAGGATCCATGCCGCGAGCATTGTGCTGGCCGTTGGGGCAGTGGGAACGGCAGGGGGCATCTACCCGTGAACGCATGTACGTCGAGTGCTGCGTGTGGATCCTCGGGTCAAGCCCGAGGATGACGGATTGGGTGGGAACCAACCCGCAGAATCGCACCCGCTCGCTGACGGACTTGTCCACCATCCCACCTTGACCCAAGCACCCCCACCCAAGCACTCTGCGCCCACCCCACGCCGCACGCGAAAGGAACCCCCATGAGCCGCATCTTCATCACCGGTTCCACCGATGGCCTCGGCCTCGCCGCCGCCCGCACCCTCATCCGCGAAGGCCACGAGGTCGTCCTCCACGCCCGCTCCCGCGAGCGCGCCGGGGCAATCGCCGAGACCTCCGCCGCCGCCCTCGGCCTCGTCATCGGCGATCTCGCCAGCGCCGTGCAAACCCGCTCGATCGCCGACCAGGTCAACGCCATCGGCCGCATGGACGCCATCATCCACAATGCCGGCATCTACCTCGAGCGCAGCCGCGGCGAAACGCCCGAAGGTCACGCCAAAACGCTAGCGGTCAACACGCTCGCCCCCTATCTCCTCACCGCCTGGATCACGCGGCCCCACCGCCTGATCTATCTCACCAGCGGCATGCACCGCAGCGGCGGCAGCGCGCTCGACGATATCGACTGGAACAGGCGGCCATGGAGCGCCAGCCAGGCCTATTCCGAAAGCAAACTCTACAGCGCCACCCTCGCCACCGCCATCGCCCGCCACTGGCCCGATGTGCTGAGCAACGCCGTCGATCCCGGCTGGGTGCCCACCAAAATGGGCGGCGCCAGCGCGCCTGACGATCTCGAGATGGGGCATCTGACGCAGACATGGCTTGCGGCGAGCGATGCGGCAGCGGCAAAAGTGAGCGGCGGGTATTGGTATCACCGCCAGCAGCGGGAGCCGGCGGCGGAGGTGAATGATGTTGGGTTTCAGGATGCGCTGGTGGAAACGCTGGCGGGGTTGACGGGTGTTCGGCTGTTTGCGGAGCTTCAGTAGGAGGAGACCGGCAAATTGTCCGAAGTTAACACTCGATGTTCGGAAATAGCATCAGCTTCGATCATTGTTCATTTCCGCCAGGGCAGATCGGATACGAGGACGCAAGCAGTTGATGAATGCGTTGGTGCGTTCCTGAAGCCAAGCTATCGCCCGCTGCCGTTCATTGGGTCCATCCAGGTCACCCACGACTAAGCGTTGAGATATGTCCGGTCGCGGCTTCGAGAAATCGACTGTGGCACCAGAAAGCTCCTCGGCTATCTCTTGAGCCTGATCTGCAAGCATGAGTGACGCTCTCTCTCCGGGAGAGCCCACATTCGATGAAAGAGCTAAGCCCACGGCATTGTAGCGGGCTTCTCGATAGACAGTCAGCCAGCTGGAGCCGCCGGGAGCGCCGAACTTGAAGACGATATGCCCGCCAATAGAAGGAGCTGGCAACATCTGCTCTGGGTCGTCGAGACGCAGTCCGGCGAGGAACTCCGACCAGAACTGGTGTCTCATGTCACGTCGGCGAGCACGTTCCGCTATTTTCTCCGGCGAGTCAGGCACGCCTTCCGACCCGTTTTCTCCGTCATCCGGCTCGGTGATTAGCATCCCATCCGGAAGTGAGATGACGCTTCTGGAAATCGTTAGAGTCCTTGCCAACACCCGAGGCACAATGATTTTTGAGCCGTCCTCCACGAGATAGATCGGCATCTCCACGAGACCGAAGGTGAAATGAAGACCCGCATGCGCTTGCAAATACTCTGCGATTGACTCAACACCTTCTCGTATTCCGTCGCCGACGATAAGCAGTAAGAACCGGCCGCGCCGCAGGTTGAAGGTCACGGCATCGTTGAAGGCGATTTCATCCACGTCATGGCCAGCCTCTCTGACCATGTCCAAGAGAACATTGCCCTTGCGGCCTAAACGGCGACTCGCCTCCCGCTGCAAATCGGAGGCCGACCATTTGGTGAGCTCTTTGGAATAGTCCAGGATCTGGCCGATCACTTCGCGACGACCCTCAGGGTTTCGCCACAGTTTGCATTCGACCAGGACTGGCAAACCACTTGCGGTGATCAGCAGGTTATCGATCGGTCCGGCCGGCGTGTTGAGTTCACGACAGATTGAAACGGGGCCGACGAAGAGCGGATCAATCTCTGCAATTGGCAAGCAAGACGGATGACGATGAACGAACTCCTGGATTGCGGCCTCGCTCAATCCGTGGCCGTCTATCCCAAAGCCGAGTGGGGTGACCGGAGAAACCTTCGATCCATCGGCCGAGACCAGGAGGGGGGTTGCGTGTTGCCTGCTCATCATCCTGCTTTCACAACTATTCGAGCGGCATCCATCGCCGCATTTCATTTCAAGCTGAGAAGACTATTGGCAAGAGTGCGGCTAGATCAATTCAGCAACCAGCTCTTTGAAATTCTATTCCCGCTCCAATCACCGAATATCAGTCGCCGTTTCTTATGGATAGAGAAAATCTTAAGTTGCAAAATCAGTTACGCTCAGATTTCAATAAGTCACCGACTCAAGAGCGCAGAACATGACCAAACCCTTCTATGCCGAACCAATTTTGAACTCTCCGTACGAAGTTCCCACACGGCATCATGCTCTTTCGGAAAGTGGAGAGCCGCTCGATCATCCGCCGATCGAAGGCCGGCGCCGCTCGAAATATGTCGCTCCCGTACCGAAGAGCCGAAAGAGCAAGACCGGAGGGAAAACGCAAGCGACACTGGGTCTTGATCAGGAGGCGGACGGCGGTAGCCGCTATAATCCGACGCCAATCATCAACGAAATTCGCGGTCATATCGCATCGTGGCGCTCCCTCCCCAATCCAAATGACTGGGGTGTAACGCCAGTCACCCAGCGTCTGCTCCAGCATTGGCGGAGTGATCACTTCTCCGGCCCTCGACCCTTTTACTGTCAGGTTGAAGCGGTCGAAACTGCGATCTGGCTTTCGGAGGTTGCGCGAAAGAACAAACAGTACTCCCACATATTCAGACATTTGGAAGAGGCCAATCGCGATGCAAATCCCGAAATTTTCCGCCTTGCTCTGAAGCTGGCGACAGGAGCCGGCAAGACGACGGTGATGGCCATGCTGATTGCGTGGCAAGCGATCAATGCTGCACGCCAGCCGAACTCCACGCTCTTCTCCCGCGGTTTTCTGATCGTTGCGCCCGGTATCACGATCAAGGACCGTCTGCGCGTACTGAAGCCCTCCGACGGCAATAGCTACTACCGCTCACGGGAACTCATCCCTCAGGACATGATGGCTGACCTCAACAAAACAAAGATCGAGATCGTCAACTACCACGTATTCCAACGGCGGAAGGCTCATGAACTAAATGCGGTAGGTCTGCGCCTGATGAAGGGCTGGAAAGACGAGCCGATCGAAGAGCTCGAGACCGAGGGCCAGATGCTGCAGCGAGCCTGTGGCGACCTCCTCCAGATGAAAAATATCGTCGTCATCAATGACGAAGCACACCACTGCTATCGAGAACGCCCTGGCAGCCACGAAGAAGACGAGTTGAAGGGCGAGGAAAAGGACGAGGCCAAGGAAAACAACGAGGCGGCGCGTCTCTGGATCTCAGGCATTGAAGCGCTGAAGCGGAAAGTGGGTGTCCGCGCGGTTTACGACCTCTCTGCCACGCCGTTCTTCCTGCGTGGTTCGGGCTATGAGGAAGGCACGCTTTTCCCCTGGGTGGTCTCCGACTTCTCGCTCGTCGATGCCATCGAGTGCGGGATTGTGAAATTGCCCCGGGTGCCGGTATCTGACAATGCCGTCAATGCCGCCACTCCCGTGTATCGCAACTTGTGGGATCATATCGGCAAGAAAATGCCGAAGAAAGGAGCCGGCAAATCCGGCGAACTCGATCCATTTAGCATACCTGCCGAGCTGCAGACCGCACTCTATTCGCTCTATTCCCATTATGAAAAGGAATATGACGCATGGCAAAAGGCGGGCATTGGGGTTCCGCCTGTCTTCATCGTCGTCTGCAACAACACGGCGAGCTCAAAACTGATTTTCGAATGGATTTCCGGCTGGGAACGCGAGGTCGATGGCGAACGTCAGACAAAGCATTACGGGCATCTCGAACTCTTCCGAAACTACGACAGCCATGGCAATCGTGTCGCGCGTATGAACACGCTGCTGATTGATTCCCAGCAGCTTGAGTCCGGCGAGGCACTTGACCCCAAGTTCCGCGAGATGGCCGAGGCGGAAATCGAGCAGTTTCGCAGAGAGATCAACGAGCGTGAAGGTGCTGCAGGCGCCAATAAGCTTTCGGACTCGGAGCTGCTGCGCGAAGTGATGAACACCGTCGGACAGAAGGGACGGCTGGGCGAACAGGTACGCTGCGTAGTTTCCGTCTCGATGCTGACAGAAGGCTGGGACGCTAACACGGTGACCCACATTCTCGGTGTCCGCGCTTTCGGAACACAACTCCTCTGCGAACAGGTCATCGGTCGTGGCCTGCGCCGACAGTCTTATGAGCTGAACGAAAAGGAACTGTTCAACACTGAGTATGCCGATATCCTTGGCATCCCTTTCGATTTCGCAACCGAGCCACAACAGGTAACGCGCACGCCGCCGAAACCGACGACACGTGTCTATGCGTTGAAAGAGCGAAACAATCTTTCGATCCGTTTTCCGCGTGTTGCCGGATACCGCACCGAGCTACCGTCTGAGACTTTTTCGGCAAATTTTTCGCCAGACTCGATTCTCGATCTGACGCCGGAACTGGTCGGTCCGTGTACCGTGCGGCTCGAAGGGCTGGTGGGCGAAGGTCACGACATATCGCCGGATGCGCTCGATGACATGCGGCCGAACACCGTGGCGACACATCTTACCAAAAAGCTGATCGAGATGTATTTCCGCGAGCCGGATCAGGACGTCCCCTATTATCTCTATAATCAGCTTCAGCCCATCACCCGGCAATGGGTGAGCAATTGTCTAAGGCTCAAAGGTGGCACCAAGGCGGGCATGCTGACCTATGCCGAGCTGGCGGAGAAAGCGTCAGAATTGATCTACCAGGCCATCGTCCGCAGCGCTGGCGAGAATGGAGAGAGTGTCGTGAAGGCGATGCTCGATCCCTATAATCCACGTGGCTACACTGATCACGTGTCTTTCATCACGACCAAGCAGACGCTTTGGGAAACCCGCCTGTCGCATGTGAACTACGTCGTCTGCGATAGTGACTGGGAGGCTGAATTTGCCCGTGTCGTGGAAGCGCATCCAACCACGATCTCCTACGTGAAGAACCAGGCGCTCGGCTTCGAGGTGCCTTATCGCTCCGGCAGCGTCCCACGCCGTTACCTGCCGGATTTTATCATCCAGGTCGACGATGGCCGCGGGCCGGATGATCCGCTGAACTTGATCGTCGAAGTCAAGGGCTTCCGCGGTCTCGATGAGCAGATCAAAGCCGAGACCATGACGAATCTCTGGGTCCCCGGGGTTAACAACCTCAAGATCTATGGTCGTTGGGCATTTGCCGAATTCCGAGACGCCTTTGCGGTCGAAGAGGAGTACGCGAAGCTGATTGGCTCTTTTTCCGCTAACCGCGTTTTGGAGCCTGTGGAATGAACGCGTGCAGCGCGAACGCAAGGCAGAAATACACGAAAACCGTACAAGGCTCTTTACTCTCTGTCAGCAAATCACATATAGATTTATGTCATCCGCCCCATGGCAGTAAGCGCACTCAATTATCCGGAGTGATTGCCGACCCCTTGGGGCTTCTTTCATTTCCACGATTGGAGATATGCCGCCTGGCCGGAGCACGGCCATGAGGATTCGTCGTGTGGCCATTCTGATCGATGGCGGCTTCTTCCTGAAGCGCTTGCCTAAAATCGTCGGTGAAGATCGCCGTGACAGCGCGGAAAAGGTTGCCGGCATCATCAAACTGATGTGCCGCAACCATATCCGCTACCTGACGAAATGCCCAAAGGGCCAGTGGCAGGACCATGTCTACCGGATTTTCTTTTACGATGCCGTACCTTATGACGGTAAGGCTCATCATCCGTTCGAAAACCGATCTGTGGATTTTTCCAAAACGGGAACTGCCCTCTTTCGCGGCGAACTATTCGATCGCCTCCGCAAACAGCGCAAGGTTGCCCTGCGACTAGGTAAGGTGACGCGGGAGGGCGATTGGTCTCCGCCTGCGGAGAAAATACGTCGGATCCTAGCAACAAGAGATTGGCTCGCCGGCATAGACCTCTCCGGTCTGGAGGATGGTGGCAACCTCGCTCTGAGCAAAGTTCAGGTCGAGCAAGCGAAATCACTTCAGCGGAAGTGGGCAGAAATCAGGAATGAAGACGTTACTCTCGGCCTTCGTCAAAAAGGCGTCGATATGCGCATCGGCCTCGACATCGCGTCGATTACGCTGAAGCGTCAGGCGGATACGATCATTCTCGTTTCCGGCGACAGCGATTTCGTGCCGGCGGCAAAGCTCGCACGTCGCGAAGGCGTCGAGTTCATTCTCGACCCGCTCTGGCAGAGCGTGAATGATGATCTTTTCGAACATATTGATGGATTGCAGTCCGGTCTTTGGAAGCCGGGCACTCAACCGCCCGCCGCTGTCGTGAAGGCTGTGGAAGCGGAAGACGACAATGGGACAGATGATTAATGGCTAAGACCCCGCGCGAAAAAGACATTTCCACTCTCACCCATGATCAGGCAGTGCGGCTGAACAACCCGACGGCCGAGATGGCGTCGCTCTATGAGCAGCAGGAGGAAATGCTGGGCGAAGGCGCGCGCGAGATGCGGGTGCCGCGTGACCGCCCCCTGACCAAAGGCGAGGAGCGCGACAGGGATATGGACCGCGATCCGCAGGTCATCTGGAACGGCGCGAAGATCAGGATCACGCAGGGGCAGATGAAGAAACTGGCCGAGACCGGCGAGATCGAGATCGGCGATGCCCAGCTCGTCTGGCGCGGCAAGGATCGGCAGGACTGGTCCGATCTCGTGGTCAATGCGCCACCGCTCTATATCCAGGAAAAGGTGCATCCCAAGGCGATCATCGACGATCTCAAGCGCCGGACGAACAAGGCGCGTGAGGAGAAGTCGGACGCGCCCGATCTGTTTGCCGATTTCAACGGCATTGCCGATCCGGAGGCGCGAGCGGAATTCTACCAGCACACCAAGCACTGGCAGAACCGCATGATCCTCGGTGACTCGCTGCAGGTGATGGCGAGCCTTGCCGAGCGCGAGGAAATGCGCGGCAAGGTGCAGTGCATCTATTTCGACCCGCCCTATGGCATCAAGTTCAATTCGAACTGGCAGGTCTCGACCATCAGCCGGGACGTGAAGGACGGCAAGAAGGAGGATGTGAGCCGCGAGCCGGAACAGGTGAAGGCCTTCCGCGACACCTGGAAGGACGGCATTCACTCCTATCTCACCTATCTGCGCGATCGGCTAATGGTGGCGCGGGAACTGCTGACCGAAAGCGGCTCGATCTTCGTGCAGATCAGCGACGAGAATGTCCATCGCGTGCGGGCGTTGATGGATGAGGTTTTTGGAGAACAGAACTTTTGCCGTGAAATCGTTCTACTGAAAGCGAGTGCTCAATCGTCCAATATCACGCCGTCTGTCGCGGATTTCATAATCTGGTATAGCAAAAGCCTGAAAACTATTAAGTTTCGTGAACTGTATGGCGAAGTTGCACCCTTTCACAATCCTACTGAGCGTTTCGTATGTATTGAAACGCCTGACGGTAAACTGATTGATTTGACGGTGGCACAAAAGACAGGAGCAGCGGCCGTCCCAGAGGGCCGTGTTTGCCGTCTATGGCCAACTTTCTCGCAGACGGGAAGTGAATCATCGACCTTCAGCTTTTCTTTTCAAGGCGCAAATTATAGACCACCGGCCAAATATGGTTGGCAGACAACATCGGACGGCCTTCGACATCTGGAGAGGTCGCAACGGCTAACATCGATAGGTAAATCACTTCGATGGAAGGTGTTTCACGACACGTTTCCTTTTAGAATTCAGAACAACGTTTGGAGCGATTTACGACCCGGCGGATTCGGCGAAGTGCGTACTTATGTTGTGCAGACGGACCAGCGGGCGATACAGCGCTGCATACAAATGACAACGGACCCCGGCGATCTCGTTCTCGATCCCACCTGTGGGTCTGGAACGACAGCTTTCGCGGCCGAACAACTTGGCCGTCGATGGATCACGGTCGACACATCACGCGTCGCACTTGCTCTCGCTCGTACTCGCCTAATGAGCGCTCGCTATCCTTATTATATTCTGGCCGATAGCCGCGAGGGACGTGTAAAGGAGCAGGAGGTTTCTGGGAAAATCCTATCCGAAGCCCCTGTCACCAGCGATATTCGACAAGGCTTCGTTTACGAACGCGCCTCTCGCATTACTTTGAAATCCATCGCCAACAAGCCGAGATCGACGTGATCTGGGAGAAGTGGCAGGACGTGCTGGAGCCGCTGCGCCGACAGCTCAACGAGGCTCTCTCGACCACCTTTGAAGAGTGGGAAATCCCCCGCGATCTCGACGCCTGGCTCGACAGCAAGGACGGACAGGCCAAGGTGTATCTGGTGACCGACACGGTGCGCGAGTTCCATGCCGCTTGGTGGGAGGGCCGCATTGCCCGTCAGAAGGAGATCGACGCTTCGATCGCCCGCGCCGCCGATGTCGAACTGCTCTATGACCGCCCCTATGAGGACAAGACCAAGGTGCGCGTCGCCGGGCCCTTCACCGTCGAGAGCCTGTCGCCACATCGCGTCGTCGTCGCCCGCGAGGACACGCTGGGCGCGGAGCTTGCCGCATCCGGTGCAATCACCTCCCGCGCGTCCACCCCTGCCAATATGCCAGAGGCCGATTTCGGCGAGATGGTACTGGCGCATTTGAGGAGCGCCGGCGTCCATCAGCAGGCCAAGGCCGATACGATCCACTTCAATTCCATCGAGCCCTGGCCGGGTAACTACATCGCCGCCGAGGGCCGCTATGCCGATGGCGGCGCGGTGGAAAAACGCGCTGCGATCCTGATCGGCCCGGAATTCGGGACTCTGACCCGCAGCCAGATCACCGCCGCTGCGCGCGAGGCGTCCGACGCCCGCTTCGACGTACTGATCGCCTGCGCCTTCAACTTCGACGCCCAGGCGACCGACCTCAATCGCCTCGGCCCGCTCTCCATCCTCAAGGCACGTATGAATCCCGACCTGCACATGGCGGAGGACCTGAAGAACACCGGCAAGGGCAACCTCTTCGTCGTCTTCGGCGAGCCGGATGTCGAAATCCTCGATGCGCCCGGCGGCGAGATCAAGGTGAAGGTCCACGGCGTCGACGTCTTCGACCCCTCGACCGGCGAAATCCGCTCCGACGACGTCAAGGGCATCGCCGCCTGGTTCATCGACACCGATTACGACGAGGAAAGCTTCTTCGTCCGCCACGCCTATTTCCTCGGCGCTAACGATCCTTACAAGTCGCTGAAAACGGCTCTGAAGGCCGAGATCGATCCGGATGCCTGGGAGACGCTCTATGCCGATACATCGCGGCCGTTTGCGCGGCCGAGCACGGGGCGGATCGCGGTGAAGGTGATCAACCACTTTGGGGACGAGGTGTTGAAGGTGTTTGGTGTGTGAGATGAGGGAGGAGTTGTGTCTCGGGGAAAGAAAAGGAAGCGGGCCTTTAAGGCATCGCCGTCGGTGAGAAAACACGGCTTGCAGATGACCCCCGAACGGGCTTTGGCAATTCGAGTAGACAGAGTTTTAAAGAAAAAAGTAACGTCGCCCAAGGCTTCCGAGAGGTTGCTGCCACTACCTGAGATGATGAAGCAGATACTCGTGTTCAAGCAGAGTGAGTATCATCATCTGATCCGCGACTTCGTTCTTTTCAGGATGCCAAATAACGAGTTGGGTGTGTCGAGCCGCAAGATGGTGTATCCGGTTCGGCATTCTGGTGAGTATCTGTTTATCGATATATCGGCGGGAAGAACGCCAAAAACAAATTGCTCAGTTGTTAATTCGGCGGCCCTCGCTTCCGAGCGACTCCGCATTTCATCCTCGCCTTCCCTTCAGGCACTGGCGGACGGATTATCGGATCATGCCGATGGCCCAAAGCTCCGAAAAATTGCCTCCGAAATCCGGGGCCATCCAGTAGTCAATAGAGGGGGTAAGGCGCGCATAATGAACCCCGGCATGAAACTCGCTGAGCGCTGGTTGAGACAATTGAAACTGGCAGAAAATCAAACTGCGAGTGAAGAGGTCAGGAAAATGGCGCTAGTTCAGTTAGCAAAAATCGAGCAAGAAATGGCTTCGCTCGACATTGATCATTTCAAATGGCCTTCAACAGAAGCGCTGACTGGCAGCGGAGCTCTGAACTCGTTTGACGCGCCAAGCGATGGAGTTTTATCGTTCTTTGGATATGAGGTCGGGCAATCAAGCCGGTTAAACTCTTCAACGAGGTATGCGGTACTCCATCGAGTTTTCAGAATTATGCTGCCTCAAATGTTGCCAACTACGCATATGGCACTTTGGGGGCCAGCAAATTCTGGCTGGCGATTAAAAAAGATTGCGGAGACTATAGCTGCCTTCGTACGAAACGCTAAACGCCGGCGAAACCCTTCCTACAGTCAGGCAATCGATGACTGGGAATACGATCTGCAACGACTGCATGACGCCCTCTATGTCGGTCGATTTGACTTCGTTTGGCCTCAAACACGATGACCAGTTAAAGATCAGCAATCCAGAAGTTTAGTCAGCCAAGGATTTGACAATTGCCCACGATTCTCGCCGACAGCTTTACGACCTCGCTCGCCAAGCTGACCAATGACGAGCAGAAGCAGGTGAAGCTGACGGCGTTTGACTTGCAGACCGATCCGAACCGGCCCGGTCTGCAGTTCCACCGGATCGACGCATCCAAGGATCCGAACTTCTGGTCCGTGCGTGTCAGCCGTGATCTCCGGATTATCATCCACAAAACCGGCGACAGCGTGATGCTCGCCTATGTCGACCATCACGACGATGCCTATAAATGGGCAGAGCGACGCAGAATCGAGACCCATCCGCGCACCGGCGCCGTGCAGATCGTAGAGGTGCGCGAGCGCGTCGAGGAGATCGCGATTCAGCCGGCGCCGGCAATACAGCCCGAACTTCCGTTCCTCGTTCCGTCCGCCCCGTCGCTTTCTGCGCTGCCGCTGTTTGCGAAACTCTCCGCCGATGATGCTCTTTCGATCGGCGTTCCTGAGGACTGGATCAAGGATGTGCTTGGTGCCACCGAGGAGAAGTTCTTCGCGCTCGCGGATCATTTGCCGCAAGAAGCCGCCGAGGCGCTGCTGGATTATGCGGCAACGGGAATTCTGAAAAAGCCCGCGCCGGTCGCTGTCGATCCCTACAGCCATCCCGATGCACAGCGGCGCTTCCGTGTGCTGGAAGGGCATGAGGAACTGGCGGCCGCTCTAGATCAGCCATTCGAAAAGTGGGCGGTGTTCCTTCATCCATCACAGCGGGCGCTGGTGGACCGGGACTCGTCCGGGCCAGTTCGCGTCGTCGGTTCCGCCGGCACCGGCAAGACCGTCGTTGCGCTGCACCGTGTCGCTCGGATTCTGCGCCACGATCCGCAGGCGAAGTTGCTTCTGACAACCTTCTCGGAACCACTCGCCGCCGCTCTCAATCGCAAGCTTAATGTGCTGGTTGCCGACATCCCCTCCCTCGCCGACCGCGCAACGATATCATCGTTCGAGCAGGCGGCGGCTGATCTGTACGCTCTTATCACCGGAAGGAGGGCGTATCTGGTCGGTCGAGAAAAACTGCGGGCAGTTCTCGGTGAGGCGGCAATCGCATCCGGTGTCACAAGATACACGCCGCAATTTCTGAACTCCGAATGGGAGCACGTGATCGACGCCTGGCAGATCGATAGCGCCGAGGCATACGCAGCCGTCCCGAGGATGGGGCGGAAGAACCGGCTTGGCTCGAAGCAACGGGAAGAACTCTGGGCTGTCTTTGACGAGGTTCGCAAGCAATTGCGCTCGAAGTCGCTGTTGACCTCGGCCGATCTGTTCACGGTGGTTACGGAGCATTTCCGCCATCGCGACGACAAGCCTTACACCCATGTCGTCGTTGACGAAGCCCAGGATTTGGGCGTCGCCGAGTTGCGGTTCCTGAGCGCGATCGTGCCCGACCGGCAGGATGCTCTGTTCTTTGCCGGCGATATCGGCCAGCGAATTTTCCAGCAACCCTTCTCTTGGAAGGGGCTAGGCGTCGACGTGCGTGGGCGGTCGTTCACCCTCAAGCTCAACTATCGAACCTCGCACCAGATACGGCGGATGGCGGATCGCCTCCTGCCTGACAATGTCCGGGACGTCGATGGCGAGGAAGACCAGCGCAAGGGCACGGTGTCCGTCTTCAATGGTGTCGAACCGGTTGTCGTCATTGCGCCAACCATTGAGGACGAGGCTGAGGCAGCCGCCACATTCCTCCGCAACCTTCTCGAACAGGGCATGAAGCCCAATGAGATCGGTATATTTTGCCGCTCGAACGACCAGATCGCTCGCGCATCAAAGATTGCCGCACTGGCAGACGTCGAGACAGTTTCATCGCTGACTGGACGAACCCCTGAAGAGGCAGTGCTCATCGGTACGATGCATCTGGCCAAGGGACTGGAATTCCGTGCTGTTCTGATCGTCGCATGCGATGAAGGTGTCCTGCCATTGGCAGCCCGCATCAATGACGTCGCCGATGAGTTCGAGCTGGACGAAGTGGTAGCGACGGAGCGGCAATTGCTATACGTCGCTGCGACCCGCGCGCGCGATCATCTTTTCGTCTCCGCGGTAAAACCGGGTTCGGAATTCCTGGAAGATCTAGTTGAGGTTTGATCAGGCGACAGCGACTTTGCGAGCGGCGATCGATGTTCTTCCCGAGAGAAATGGCTGGGGCGCCTGGATTCGAACCAGGGGATGGCGGTACCAAAAACCGCTGCCTTACCGCTTGGCTACGCCCCACCAGAGCTTGAGCGGCGAACCGCTTGCTGGAAATCGACGCCTGATTAGCAAAGCTCTTTGCCTGTCACAATGACTAAGTTGCGCCTGCGGCAGATTTCTGCGCGCGAAGTGGCGGGCGGCGTGCTAGCATGCCGCGATATTATCAACCTGAGATCATCGTCCCGCATGGAAAGTCCCGCATTCGACCTTGCTTTCGAGCCGGCCTATGGGCGGGCCGTGCCGGTTGCTCCCGATATCTTGCGCATCACGGCGGAAAATCCCGGGCCGTTCACCTTTTTCGGCACCAACAGCTATCTCGTCGGCTCCTCCTCGCTCGGCGTCATCGATCCCGGGCCGGAGGACGAGGCGCATTATCAGGCGCTGATGGCTGCGATCGGCGGGCGTGATGTGACGCATATCTTCGTCAGCCATACCCATCGCGATCACTCGCCGCTCGCCCGCCGGCTGCAGGCGGCAACCGGGGCGGCGACGGTGGGGCAAGGGCCGCACCGGCCGGCGCGGCGGCTGCGGGAGGGCGAGGTCAATCCCTTTGCCGAAAGCTCGGATGTGGATTTCGTGCCCGATGTCGGGCTCGGCGACGGCGAGACAATTGCGGGTGATGGCTGGGCGCTGACGGCGGTGCTGACGCCGGGGCATACGGCCAATCATGCCGCCTTCGCGCTCGAAGGCCGCGACATCCTCTTCTCCGGCGATCATGTCATGGCCTGGTCGACCTCGATCGTCGCGCCGCCGGATGGGGCGATGGCGGATTACATGGCCTCGCTCGACAAGCTGATTAGGCGCGAGGATGGCCTGCTGCTGCCCGGCCATGGCGGGCCGGTGCGCGAGCCGAAAACTTTCCTGCCGGCGCTGAAGGCGCATCGGCTCAAGCGCGAGCAGGCGGTGCTGGCGCGGGTCGCGGCCGGCGATCGGGGGATAGCGGAGATGGTGATGGCGATCTATCGCGATACCGATCCGAAGCTGCATGGGGCGGCGGCGCTTTCCGTGCTCGCCCATCTCGAGCATCTCATGGAGCGCGGCGCGATTGTCGCGGATGGGCCGCCTTCGCTTGCCGCGCGCTACCGGCCGGCGTAAAGGAGAGGCGGAGGGAGATGAGCATGGGCCGCGCCGATTACAGCTATCGCACCGATCCCGCCGTACCCACCTTTGCCGATGACCGGCCGCTGATCGTCTTCGATGGCGAATGCGTCTTCTGCTCCGGCTGGGTGAAGTTCGTGCTGAAGCATGACAGGCGGCGGCGCTATCGGTTCCTCGCGGCGCAGTCGCCGCTCGGCGAAGCGCTTTACCGGCATTACGGCCTGGATACGCGCGACTACGAAACCAATATCCTGATCGAAGGCGGCCGTGCCTTCTTCAAATCCGACGGCACGATCCGCATGGTGGCGAGCCTCGGCTTTCCCTATTCGCTGGCGAAGCTCTTTCGGCTCCTGCCGCGGCGCGCGGCCGATGCGCTTTATGAATTCATCGCCCGCAACCGGTTGAAGATTGCAGGACGGCAGAGCTGCATGGTGCCGACGGCGGAGCAGCGCAGCCGCTTCATCGCATGAGCGGCGACACCTTTTCCCTGCTGATCATCGGCGGCTACGGCGCCTTCGGCGGCCGGCTCGCCCGGCTGCTCGGCGAGGAGCCCAGGCTCAGGCTGCTGATCGCCGGCCGCTCGCTCGAAAAGGCCGATGATTTCGTCTTCGATCTCAGGTCGCCGAAAGGCGGCGCCGGGCGGCTCGGCAGCAACGATCTCGGCGCGTGGCTGCAGGCGGTGGTGTTCGATCGCGACGGCGACCTCCGGGAGCAGCTGACGCGGCTGAGGCCCGATCTCGTCGTCGATGCCTCGGGGCCGTTCCAGAGCTTCACCGGCGATGGCTACAAGCTGGTGCGGGCCTGCATCGAGCTCGGCATCGATTATGCCGATCTCGCCGACAGCACCGGCTTCGTCGCCGGCATCGGCGGGCTCGATGCTGAGGCGAAGGCCAAGGGCATCTTTGTTCTCTCGGGGCTGAGCAGCCTGCCGGCCCTCTCCTTCGCGGCGCTGGAGGCGATGGCGCCGCATTTCTCCCGCATCGAAAGTGTCGCGGCCGGCATTGCCCCGTCGGCGCATGTGAAGATCGGCCTCAATGTGGTGAGGGCGATCGCGAGTTATGCCGGCAAGCCGGTGGCGCTGCTGCGCGACGGCCGGCCGGCCGAGGGGCGCGGGCTGATCGACGAGATGCGGGTGACGATCGCCCCGCCCGGTGTGGCGCCGCTAGCCAGCCGGACTTTCCTGCTGGTCGATGCGCCGGACCTGGCGCTGCTGCCCGCCCGCTTTGCCGGCCTGCAATCTACCTTCACCGGCGTCGGCACCGAGCCGCAGGCGCTGCAGCGGCTGCTTTCGGCTGCCGCAAGGCTGGTGAAGATCGGGCTGTTGCCCTCGCTCAAACCGTTCGCGCGGCTGCTGCAGGCGGCCAGCCACCGCTTCGCCGTCGGCGCCCATCGCGGCGGCATGTTCGTGCGCTTGGGCGGCCTCGATCAAGAGGGGCGGCGGCTGACAGCGGATTGGTCGCTGATTGCCGAAGGGGATGACGGGCCGTTCATTCCGGTTCTCGGCGTCGAGGTGCTGGTGCGCCGGCTGCTCGAAGGCAAGCGGCCGGAAAGCGGCGCCCGGCCGGCGGCGGGGGAATTATCGCTGTCCGATTTCGAAGCGGCCTTCAGCCGGTTCTCCATCGCTTCGGGCATCCGGCTGGATTACCAGGAAGAGCCGCAGCCGCTCTATCGGCGCATCCTCGGCGACGCCTGGGAGAAGCTGCCGCCGGCGCTGGCGGCGATCCATGCGGGTGGCACCCGGCTTGCCTCCGGACGGGCGCGGATCGAGCGCGGCAGCGGCCTCCTCGCCCGGCTGATCGCCGGCATCATCGGCTTTCCCGCCGCCGGCGAGGATGTGCCGGTCGCGGTACGTTTTGTCGCCGAGGGCGAGAGGGAGATCTGGACGCGGTCTTTCGGCGGCAAGACCTTCCGCAGCTGGCAGGCCGCCGGCCCCGGCCGCGACAGCCACCTGCTCGTCGAGGTCTTCGGGCCGTTCCGAGTGCTGCTGGCGCTGGTGCCGGAGGGAGAGAAGCTCAGGCTCGTGGTGCGCGGCTGGCGCTTTTGCGGCATTCCGCTGCCGCTGTTCCTGGCGCCGGGCGGCGATACTTACGAGGAGGAGCGTGATGGGCGCTTCCATTTCCACGTGGAGATCGGCGGGCGGCTGACCGGGCTGGTGGTGCGCTATTCGGGGTGGCTGGTGCTGGAGTGAGCGGGGTGGTTGGCGGTAAGCGCGCGGCTGTCCGGTTCGTGCTGGGACAGCCCCTCACCCTAACCCTCTCCCCGTAAAACGGGGCGAGGGGACGCGGCAAACGCAGCGTTGAGGTTGAGGAAGAAGGTGCGGCATGTCCCCTTCGCCCCGTATTTACGGGGAGAAGGTGGCGGCAGCCGGATGAGGGGCACGCGGCGTTCTCCGTGGGTGGGAGGCGGTTTTGCGGGCGGGCCGATCAACGGCCGGCGAAACGCCGTCTGGCGGCGTCGGTGACGGGCGTATAGAGGGCGACGCGCGTTCCCTCGGGGTCGGAAAACTGCACTGTCCGGTTGCCCCATGGCAGATCCTTTGGCGCGTGCACGACGGTGACCTGGTCCTTGAGCCGCGCGAATTCCGCGTCGACATCAGAAACCATGAATTCGAGAATGGCCGTCCGGTTGGCTCCTGGCTCCGCGCTGCCCTCGCGGAACAGCGCCACCGTCTCCGCGCTGCCGATGGCGAGGGTCGCGCCTGGTGTGACGATCTCGGCGAAGACGGGCGCAAGCCACTCGGCGCGGCAGCCGGTCACAAGCTCATAAAAGGCCACCATGCTGTTGATATCAGCGGCGATGAGGCGGGTGGATGCGAATTTCATGATTTTCTCCCTGGGCGCGACGATGGCTGCGCGACAATCTCTTCGCTTGCCTTTGTGACACAGCCGTGCTGACAGCGTTGTGGCAGCAGGAGTCAGCAGGCATGCGAAAAGCAGAGCGGCTTTTTCAGATCATCCAGATTCTTCGCCGGTCGAGCCGGCCGGTGACCTCGTCGGCGCTCGCGGATGAACTGGAGGTCGCCAGGCGCACCGTCTACCGCGATATCGCCCACCTGATTGCCCAGCGTGTGCCGATCGAAGGCGAAGCGGGGTTCGGCTACGTGCTCGATCCGCGATACGACATGCCGCCGCTGATGCTGACGCCCGAGGAGATCGAGGCGGTCGTGCTCGGCGTGCAGATGGTGGCAAGGCTGAATGATGCGGCGATGCGCACTGCCGCCAGCGATGTCATGGCCAAGATCACCTCGGTCATGCCGCCGGACCTGCTTCCCTATATCGCCGAGCCGGCGGTCGGCATCAGACCGGGGGATGTCGGCCGCGATGCGACAATCGACACGCGGCCGCTGAGGTCGGCGATCAGGGAAGGTCGCAAGCTTGAACTCGATTATCGCGCGGCGGATGGGACGGTCAGCAGCCGCATCGTCTGGCCGGTGCTGCTCGGCTATGCCGATAGGCACAGCCTGTTGATTGCCTGGTGCCAATCGAAACAGGCCTTTCGTCACTTCCGCACCGAACGGATTATCAAGGTCGAGATTCTGGCTGAATCGATAGGCGTGTCCCGGAGCCGGCTGAGGCAGCAATGGCAGCAGTGGCGCGATGCCGAGATGCGCAAGTCGGGTGGGCCGCCGTGACTGCTTCGGCCGGCGAGCGACGTCACAGCCTTGTCGGGTTCTCGCAAAAGATCGGAACCAACGACGGCATTGCGGGCTTCTTGTGACGGTCGGTTTCGGACGACAACTTGAACTTCGGCTGCCAGAGGAAACAACTCAATGCGGACCAGACTGTCACGGTTCGATGCTACAGCTCTGATGAAAGACAGGAAAAATCGAAAACAGCCATGCTCCACGGTGACGATCAATCCAACTTAACAATCGCAACCGATGTTCCGCAGGCGGGTGCGATCTGTTATCGCAGGAACGGAAGCGGGCAGCTTCGCATCCTTCTCGTGGGAAGTCGTCGGCATGGACGATGGGGCGTTCCGAAAGGCAATCTCGACCCCGGCGAGACGACATCGGCAGCAGCGAGGCGGGAATCCTTCGAGGAAGCGGGCGTCGTCGGCGACGTGGAGGCGACAGCCTTCGGTTCATTCAGCTACCACAAAGACAGCTCGCCGCATCACTACCATGTCACCGTTCACCTGCTGCACGTCGTCGAGGCGCAAGCTGATTTCCCGGAGAAGGGCATGCGCAAACAGAAATGGTTCCCTTTAAAAATCGCGATCCGAGATGCCGCACAGCCCGGTTTGAAGGCTCTGCTTTCCAGGATTGAAGGCGTGGCCCTTTGAAGCTCGGCTTCACCAAATCGCTGTCGAGATTGTTGAAGACGCGACGGCGAGCCGTACGTCTGCTGGAGAGGACATGGAGTCCGCTTCGCCACAAGCCATCCAGGCAGGAGCGACCGAGGCTCCAGACGACCCCCGCATTTGGCAGCAACCCCGGAAGGCTTGTGATGAAGACCTTCGTGCCCGCCGATCTGCCGAGCAAGCCGGCCCTTGTGGTGGTGCTTCATGGATGCCGGCAGACGCCGGAAAGCCTGGACGCCGCCAGCGGTTTCTCGCGACTGGCCAGGGAGAGAGGCTTCGTGGTGCTTTACCCGCAGCAGACCCACGCCAACAATGCTCACAAGTGCTTCAACTGGTTCCGTCCGAGCGAGGTCGCTCGCGATCGCGGCGAGGTGCTTTCCATCAAGCAGATGATCGACCATGCCCTCAAACGACATCGAGCCGATCGCACGCGCGTTTACATTGTCGGCCTTTCTGCCGGCGGAGCGATGACCGGTTCATTGGTCGCCAACTATCCCGATCTGTTTGCAGGCGCCGCTATCGTCGCCGGAATGCCGGTTGGCGCCGTGCGCGATGCAATGTCAGCGCTGCGGGCGATGAAGTCCGGCGCGGCATTGCCTTGGGATGGCTGGGGCGCAAGGATTGCCGAAATCTCCCCTGGCCAACGGTACTGGCCGCCGATCAGCATCTGGCAGGGGACTGCGGATCACACGGTCAACCCGGCAAATGCGCGTGCTTGCGCCGAGCAATGGGTTGAAGCGAACGCCGTCGATCGAAGCAGCGTCCGTGTCGAGAAGAAGCCTTGGGGCGAGTTGTCCTCCTGGAAGGTCGGAGGTGCACGCCCCGTATCGCTCTATTCGATCCATGGCATGGGGCACGGTCTTCCCGTCAAGAATCGAAAGCCGGCTCGCTCAGCATCGACAGACCCCTTCGTGTTGACAGCGGAGATCTCGGCCCCGATCGAACTGATGCGTCTGTGGCGTCTGCCAAGGCGGTAAGCATGCCCGGCCACTCCAGGCGATCTCAACATCGCGCGGTGGGTCTTCTTGCAACGAGCGCTATATTCAGTTTCGGTCGTTGCACCTGAGACGAACCGGGAAAGGAATTCTTTCATGGCAGACCAGAAGCGCCCGTTGCAAGCCGGAGACGCCGCGCCCGCCTTCGAACTCGCCTCGGCCAATTTCGATGGAACGGTCTCTTTGGCCGACTTCAGCGGCCGGCCGTTTCTGATCGGCTTCTTTCGCGGGCTGCACTGCCCATTCTGCCGGCGCCAACTCGAACAGTTGGCCGGCATAGAGCCCAGCCTCCGCGCCGCCGGAGTAGAGATAGTCGCCGTTATCAACACGCCGGTGGAACGTGCGCGCCTGTATTTCCGCCACCGTCCGACGCCGGTGACGCTGCTATGCGATCCCGACTGCCGCACGCATCGCGCCTTTGGGGTGCCGCATGCCGAGTTCGTGCCCGATGGCAGCAGCGAGCAGCCCGACTGGCCGTATCGCGCGACGATGGCGCAGTTCGAGGCGGCGCGCATCAACCCTACCGGCGAGTTTTCGGAACCGCTCCAGCCGATGGAAGCCAACACGGCTCTCAACGCCAAGGACCGCTTCGAGCTTGATGAAGCCGATCAGGTGATCTTCGCCAAGCACGCCACCCAGCTCGTCGGGCACTTCCTGGTCGATGCGAACGGCATTATCGCCTGGGCGCAAATGGAGGCGCTGGACGGCCCCAGCAGCCTTTGCATCTTCCCGACCGCAGCGGAGATCGTCGCCGCCGTGGGCGAGCTTGGACGCTAGGTTGCAGGGCGTAGCCGGATGATTGGCGGCGCCTTTGGCAGCAGGGGGCACGTAGGCGGTCGAGCCATGCGAGACGGTGCAAGGAACAGAGAGTTCGCGGCACGTCCTCTTCTCCCCTCGGGGAGAAGGTGCCGGCAGGCGGATGAGGGGGCCACACGGCGCATCCTCACATCACTACCTATCCCGCGACGCCTGAGCGCGTTTGATCGATGCGCAGCTGTTTGGAAAGATCAGCGCAACCGGCCCCCTCATCCGCCCTACGGGCACCTTCTCCCCGAGGGGAGAAGAGGGAATCGAGAGGTTGCGGCACATTTAGGGAGGCTTGCTTGGACGATCGCAGGAACGTCGAGTTTGCGGCGCCGTACAGGGTCGAGTCTGCCGGACCCTCTCCCGGCCCTTCGCTTTGGGCTCAGGGCGTTCGCAACTGCAATCGATTCGCTGGATCGATTGCTGGCGCTTTGCGCCGCCGGATCAGGGGTCGCGTCTGCCGCGCCCTCTCCCGGCCCTTCGCTTGGGCTCAGGGCGTTCGCCGCTGCAATCGATTCACTGGATCGATTGCTGCCGCCTCCGGCGGCACCGGATCAGGGGTCGCGTCTGCCGGACCCTCTCCCGGCCCTTCGCTTTGGGCTCAGGGCGTTCGCAACTGCAATCGATTCACTGGATCGATTGCTGGCGCTTCGCGCCACCGTTGCTCACCCACCCGCAATTCCCAAAAGTTCAGCATCCAGCGCCTTCAGATAATCGCCGGCGATTTCGGCGCTGAGGCCGAGGTCGTGCTGGCCGTAGCGGGAGGCGACGCGGATGTCGACGAAGGTGGTTTCGGCCTCTTCGCGCAGCCGGATCATCATATCGAAGCGCAGGCCGAGGATCAGCGTGCGGGTGGTTGCCTGCAGCGTCACGCCGTTGGCGCCGCGGATCAGCTTGGCGACGTCGTCGTCATAGGGGCGCGGCGTCGGAACGGGAATGATGCCGGGCGCATCGGTGACGGCGTCGTCGCCGGGGGCGGGCTTTGCCGGCCGGTCCTCGAGATCGCGGTCCGGCTCTGATGTGCCGGTGCTCCTGACGATCGTAAAGCCGCTCTGTTTGGCAACCTTGCGCACCGCTTCCAGCACGCGGTCGAGCGCGCCCTCATAACGCCGGCCGGTCAGTTCCGGATAGGCCTCCATCTGCTTCTCGCGATCTTCAGGCGTCACCACTGGATTGCGCTTCAGCCAGATCTGGTCGGATTTCGGCGGCGATAGCCAGTCCGGTGCCGACACCGGATCGGTGGAGACGTCGTAGATATCAGGCAGGCTGAGGTAGCGTTCGGCGGCCACGGCGCCGATACCAAGCGGAAAGGCAGCATAGATCAGCGCCGCCAGTGCGGCGAGCCCGCCCTCGGCGCCAGTCAGCCAGAGGCTGCGCAGGCCGATCGCGGCGAGCAATGCGGTGAGCAGCGCGCAGCCGGCGGCAAAGATCAAAAGCAGCACCAGATAAGGGGTGGCGAGCCCGCCGAAGCGATGGGCGATCAGCACGGCCAGCGCCAGAACCAGCGAAAATGCCCCGAGCAGCCGCGAAAAGCGGGCGGCGCTGGAAACGGGGCGGTCGTAGCGGATGGCCATCAAACTTACCGGTTGCTCGTCAGCGTCGCGCCATGAACCACGCAAATCGCCTTCTCCCTGTTTAGTGCAAGATTCGGCTGAATTGAAACTGTTGTCTCGGAATATCAGATGGAATTCAGCGGAGACCGCCGGGCAATCGGCCGCCCACTTCATAAGCCCTTGCTGATATGTCAAAAAAAGGCCATTCTGCCGCGGTTTCATCTCCAAAGTCACGGACAGGAGAGACGGGATGATTTCACCCGAGATAGCAGCAAGGCCGCAGGCGTCTGCGCTTGGCGGGATCGATCACACCGAACCGGCGCTGCCGATGGAGCTCGTCGAGCTCGAACTGTCGCTCGAAGGTTATGCCGGTGGCGATGCCGGCTTCTGCGAGGCGGTGCGCCAGGCCGCCGGCCGTTCCGGCGGCGAGCTGCTGTTCGACCTGCCGGCCGCCGGCCTGATCGAGGATTGCCGCCGCATCGCCGTCCTGCGCATTCCCGATGGCGGGAGCATGCGCGTCGTGCTGGCGCTGCTCGACCATAACGGCACCGAGATCCGCATGCAGGCGCCCGACGCGGACACCGCCCATCTGGTGCGTTTCGCCGATGCCTTCATCGAGGTGCTGGAGCGGATCTGAGCTCGACCGAGATTTCTAGCGCCGCTCGGCTGCGGCTTCCGCCAGGCTGCGGAAGGGAAATTTGCGACCGCACTCGCATTTGATCATGAAGCTTTCCTGGTGATTGGAAGCCCGCTGCACGCCAAAGCCGCGCGGCAGCTGATCGACCTGAAAATCCGGGTGCTTGCGCTTGGGATCGTCGATCTCCGAAGCCTCGGCAAAACCCGCATTGCCGCATTGCGGGCAGTTCAGTTTCTTCGAAAATCGATCGCGGATGGCCATGCTCGGTTCCAATATTTTCAAGCCCCTCATACAGAGGAATGCCCCTTGTGCATAGGTGGGCGGCGAAAGTGGAACCATCTGCCCGGGCTGCCGTTCCTTTTTTCAAAAGGAGGCGATCATGCCCAACAGAGACCCGATACCGAATGCCGATACCCCACGCGGCCCGACGCCGACGCCGGGCGTGCCCGACCGCACCCAGGAAAAACCACCGCTGACACCTGCCCAGGACCCGGGCGACACCAAGAACCCGCAAGACCCGCCGCTCGATCCGGCGTTACTGCCGATCGGGGATCCGGCCGGGGCGGCTTGAGGTCTGGTGAGAGCGTTATCATCACTTGTGGGGAAGATGTGCGGCAGGCCTCAGCGCCGCCGGCCCCCTCATCCGGCTGCCGCCACCTTCTCCCCGCTGGGGCGAAGGGGATGTGTCGCGAGGTCTCGATTCCCTCTTCTCCCCAGCGGGGAGAAGGTGCCCGTAGGGCGGATGAGGGGGCCGCACGGCACACCGGTCACTTCATCAAGCCATCTCAGCGACCGCCGGATATCACTCGCCTTGACGCCCGCACCCGAATGGCATTTCCTCAGGGAAAAGCAAGGAATACCCCAATGCGCCTCTCCCTTCTCCTCACCCTGCTCGCCGTGACCGCCGGCCTTTCCGCCTGCCAGACGATGACGCCGCAGGAGCGGCGGGCGGCGGATGAGCAGCGGTGCCTGAGCTATGGTTTCCGCCGCGGTACGGATGGGTTTGCGACCTGCCTGCAGCGCATCGATCTCGACCGGCGGGCCGAATCGCGGGCTGAGAGTGCGGAGATGATGAACCGCATGGCCTGGGATCTGAACGGGCCCTATATCTACCACGATCGCTGGCGCTATCGTCACTGACGGCCCGGGCGCCCGCAGGGCTGCCTGGCTTACCTGCTCGCTGCAATCACCGCCTGCGCCGCCGCCAGCCGTGCGATCGGCACACGGAACGGCGAGCAGGAGACGTAGTCGAGGCCGATCGTCTCGCAGAAGCGGATCGAGGCCGGATCGCCGCCATGTTCGCCGCAGATGCCGAGCTTCATGTCGTTGCGGGTGCGCCGGCCGCGTTCGGCGGCGATGCTGATCAGCTCCCCCACCCCATCGAAATCGAGCGAGATGAAGGGATCGTGCTCGATGATGCCCTTGCGCTGATAGGTGGGAATGAAGGCCGAGGCGTCATCGCGCGAGATGCCGAAGGTGGTCTGCGTCAGATCGTTGGTGCCGAAGGAGAAGAATTCGGCTGCTTCGGCGATCACATGGGCGCGCAACGCCGCGCGCGGCAGCTCGATCATCGTGCCGACGAGATAATCGATCTTCATGCCGGCCTCGGCCATGACATTGCCGGCGATGGCGTCGATGCAGGCCTTGACGTAATCGAGCTCGGAGCGCAGGCCGACAAGCGGCACCATGATCTCGGGCACGACCGCCGCTCCGGTCTCCTTAGCTGCGGCGACCGCCGCCTCGAAGATGGCGCGGGCCTGCATCTCGACGATTTCGGGATAGGAGATCGCCAGCCGGCAGCCGCGATGGCCGAGCATCGGGTTGAACTCGTGCAGCGCATCGACGCGCTGGCGCAGCGCAAGCGGCTCCATGCCCATGGCGAAGGCGACCTCGGCGACCTCGTCGTCGGTCTTCGGCAGGAATTCGTGCAGCGGCGGATCGAGCAGGCGGATCGTCACCGGCAGGCCGTGCATGACGGTGAAGAGGCCGGTGAAATCCAGGCGCTGCATCGGCAGCAGCTTGTCGAGCGCCAGCCGCCTCCCCTTCTCATCCTCGGCAAGGATCATCTCGCGCATGACGTGGATGCGCTCGCCCTCGAAGAACATGTGCTCGGTGCGGCAAAGGCCGATGCCTTCGGCGCCGAAGGAGCGGGCGGCGCGCGCATCGGCCGGCGTATCGGCATTGGTGCGGACCGTCATGCGCCGGGCGCGATCGGCCCAGCCCATGATACGGCCGAAATCGCCCGACAGTTCCGGCTGGATCATCGGCACCTCGCCCTTCAGCACCTGGCCGGCCGAGCCGTCGATGGTGATGATATCGCCCTTCTTCAGCGTCACGCCGATGCCGAGCAGCCGCTCGTTGCGCTGATCGATGCGCATGGTGCCGGCGCCGACGACGCAGGGAATGCCCATGCCGCGGGCGACCACCGCCGCATGGCTGGTCATGCCGCCGCGCGTCGTCAGAATGCCTTCGGCGGCATGCATGCCGTGAATATCCTCGGGGCTGGTCTCGACCCGGAGCAGGATGACCTTGCGGCCCTCGGCATCCGCCTCCACCGCCTCTTCGGCGGTGAAGACGATGGCGCCGGTCGCAGCGCCCGGCGAGGCCGGCAGCCCGGTGCCGATCACTTGGCGGTTGACGCGCGGATCGATCGTCGGATGCAGGAGCTGATCGAGGCTTGACGGTTCGATGCGCAGCACCGCCTCCTCCTCGGTAATCACCTTCTCATCGACCATGTCGACGGCGATCTTCATCGCCGCCCGGGTCGAGCGCTTGCCCGAGCGGGTCTGCAGCATCCACAGCTTGCCGCGCTCGATGGTGAATTCGATATCCTGCATGTCGCGGTAATGGATTTCGAGTTCGGTGCAGATGCGGCAGAGCTCGCGAAACGCCTCCGGCATCAGCTTTTCCATCGAGGGCTTGTCGGAGCCGGAGGAAAGCCGCCCCTCCTCGGTGATGCTGTGCGGCGTGCGGATGCCGGCAACGACATCCTCCCCTTGCGCATTGACGAGGAATTCGCCGTAGAGCGCCTTCTCGCCGGTCGAAGGGTTTCGGGTGAAGGCCACGCCGGTCGCCGAGGCGTTGCCGAGATTGCCGAACACCATCGCCTGAATATTGACGGCCGTGCCCCAGCCTTCCGGAATATTATGGAGCTGGCGATAGGTGACGGCGCGCGCGCTCATCCAGCTGGAAAAGACCGCGCCGACCGCGCCCCAGAGCTGGACTTCCGGATTCTGCGGAAACTCCTTACCCAGTTCTTCCTCGATCAGCCTTTTATAGAGGGAGACGATATGCTGCCATTCGGTGGCGCTGAGCTCGGTATCGAGTTCGTGGCCGAGCTTGGCCTTCTCGTCTTCGAGGATCTCCTCGAAGACGTCGTTGCCGAGGCCCATGACAACATCGGCATACATCTGGATGAAGCGGCGGTAGCTGTCCCAGGCAAAACGCGCGTCGCCGGCATCATGGCCGAGCGCCTGCACGGTCTCGTCGTTGAGGCCGAGATTGAGCACCGTGTCCATCATACCGGGCATGGAGACGCGGGCGCCGGAGCGCACCGAAAGCAGCAGCGGCTGGCTGGTGGAGCCGAAATGGCGGCCGGTGATCGCCTCGATCGCCGCTATGCCGGCGCGGACCTCGACCTTCAGCCGGTCGTCGATATGGCCGCCATTTTTATAATAGGTATCGCAGGCATCGCTGACGATCGTCAGTCCCGGCGGAACGGGAAGGCCGAGAGCGCACATTTCAGCAAGATTGGCGCCCTTGCCGCCGAGCATCTCATGGTCGCGCGCGCCACCCTCAGCCTGCCCGTCGCCGAACCTATAGACCCACTTGGTCATCTTCCCCCCAACACCAGATTGGGATCAGCGTGATCCCTCGGCTGCCGACAAACCTCGCTCTTTCCTCGGGCGTCGTCCCCGCCCTAGTGGCGAGGATCTGCTGCCTTATGCCGGTTGCAGATGCTCGGGACAGGCCCGAGCATGACGAAAGAGAAGCAGGCAGGTCATCAGCCTGATCACTCAGCTTAATGCCTTGGAGTTGAAATGAAAATCGACAAATGCGGCAAAAATGCTGCGCCGCACAATAATTTTCGCAAGAGTGGCTGCCGAAGGCATGAAACTTCGCCCAATGGGAAGAAGGCATAAAAAAAGCTTTGCGGGACTGCAACAATGTCCCGCAAAGCCTTGTTTCCGTCCGGCCAGGAAAACCGGACGGGGGGTCCCTCAACCCAGGGCGATTCATGGAACCGCCCTGATCTTTGTTTTCCGCAACTCCTCAAGAGACGCTTCGCATTTCCAGGGATTGCTCAAACAGCTTCCAGGTCCTTGCCCTCTACCTGAAAAGCGCATCGCAAATTCGACAAATCCGCAACTTTGACCGCCCCGCTCTTCAGCAAAGTCATCAGGTTGCGTTGAAACAACTTCTAATGCAAGTCAGAGAAAAGAGCATCACCCAAATGGGGTACGGACCGCAAGACAGCCGACCTTTTTTGGTGTTTATCGCCGAATGCGGGAAAATTGCGCGCGATTTGTGCGGACTCCGTCCCGAGCGCGGGGGCCTGACCGGCTGGTGAGCAATCGCCCTGACGCCGTGAACAACTCTTGAAGCGATGAGGCGGAGGAGAAATGGGGGTCAGAAACGATCTGATCGAAGGTTTCCGGGGGCAGCGGCAAGAGGTGGCCGAGGATTTGCCGCGGCGCGGCTGCATTGTCGTCCATTGGCGATCGAGAGTTTGCCTGTCGCGAGCCAATGACCGGGGATGCGGTGGATTGGCCCGGCGACGATCTCGGATAGAATTGTCGGAATTCCGTTTGGCCGAACGTCTTCAATGCAACGAGCCATGGAGAAAACGATGACGATCACCATTACCGCCTTTGAACGTTCGCCCGATCGGGGCCGTGGCCTGGCGCGCGACATGCGGGTTCGCTGGGCCCTCGAGGAAGCGGGCCAGCCCTATGAGGTTCGTCTCGTCACGTTCGAGACGATGAAGCAGCCGGCGCATCTGGCGCGCCAGCCTTTCGGGCAGATCCCGACCTATGAGGAAGGCGATCTCACCCTGTTCGAATCCGGCGCGATCGTCCTGCATATCGCCGAGCGTCATGGCGGCCTGTTGCCTAGGGATGCCAATGGCCGGGCGCGGGCGATCGCCTGGATGTTTGCCGCGCTCAACACGGTGGAGACGCCGATCTTCGAGCACAGCCTCGCCAGGATTCTCGAGCGCGACGAACCCTGGTACGAGCAGCGCCTGCGCGCGCTCGAGAGCAGCATCCGCAAACGGCTGGACAGCCTTTCCGCCCACCTCGGCGATGCCGACTGGCTCGATGGCGCCTTCAGCGCCGGTGACTTGCTGATGGTCTCGGTGCTGCTGCGGCTGAAGTCGTCAAACATACTGGACGATTATCCCAGCCTCGCCGCCTATGTCGCCCGCGGCGAAGCACGGCCGGCCTATCAACGCGCCTTCGCCGCGCAACTCGCGGTCTTCCAGGCAGCCTCGGCGGGCTGACCAACTTATCCCAGGGGCGGTGTCAGCCCCTGGCCACTCGGCCATGGCGAAGGAGCATGCGCGGCGCTGTGCAACAATGCCTATGCCCGCAAGGCGTGCGAGCAGATGCGCGACCTCCGCAGCAGAACAGCGCGGCCTGGGGGATGCAACGACGCGCCCCACCAGTCCGCGCCTCCCGCCGCTCCGTACCCTCAATCTCTGTCATCCCAGGCCTTGAGCCGCCTTGAGCCTGGGATCCACGGGCTGGGCTGGTGGATGCCGCATGGATCCTCGGGTCAAGCCCGAGGAGGACGGAGGGTGGGGCAACAGCCGCAGCAAAACAGCGGCGGATCGCCAAATACCAATTCAGTCCGTCCATGTGTCTGTCCGAGTCATCCTGCCGGGTCCGCGTTTCCTGCGGTCCCTTGCCCCAATCCCCATCACCCTTGGCCCCGAGCCTCGAAGCACAGCCTCCACGCAAGACCTCAGGCAATCTCCCGCAGGCGCTCCGCCGTCTGCAGGTCGACGGAGACGAGGGTGGAGACGCCCTGCTCGGCCATGGTGACGCCGAAGAGGCGGTTCATGCGGGCCATGGTGATGGGATTATGGGTGATGATGACGAAGCGGGTTTCGGTCGAGGCCGCCATTTCGTCCATCAGGTTGCAGTAGCGCTCGACATTGTGGTCGTCGAGCGGCGCGTCCACCTCGTCGAGCACGCAGATCGGCGCCGGATTGGTGAGGAAGACGGCGAAGATCAGCGCCATCGCCGTCAGCGCCTGCTCGCCGCCCGACAGCAGCGTCATCGTTTGCGGCTTCTTGCCGGGCGGACGGGCGAGGATTTCGAGGCCCGCTTCCAGCGGATCGTCGGATTCGATCAGCTGCAGCTCGGCGGTGCCGCCGCCGAAGAGGTGGGTGAACAGCCGCTGGAACTGGGCGTTGACGACGTCGAAGGCGGCGACCAGACGCTCGCGGCCCTCGCGGTTCAAGCTCTGGATGGCGCCGCGCAGCTTGCGGATCGCGTCGATAACGTCGTCGCGCTCCTTGATCAGCGCTTCGAGCTTTTCGCTCAGCTCCTTCTGCTCCTCGTCGGCGCGCAGGTTGACGGCGCCGAGCCGTTCGCGCTCCATCTTCAGCCGCTCCAGCTCGCGCTCGACCTCGCGCGGATCGGGCAGCGCCTGCAGCGGCTGCAGGCCGGCAAGGCGCAGCGCCTCATGCGGCGGCAGGTTCAGCGCCTCGCGAATGCGGACCTCGCTTTCCTGCCGCCGTTCGCGAGCCGAGACGAGGCGCTCTTCGGCGCGGCCGCGGCGTTCGCGGTATTCGGCAAGCTCGGAAAGCGCGGTCGCCGCCTTGTGGTCGGCATCGCGCTGGATGCGTTCGGCTTCGGCGAGCAGATCGCCGGCGTTGCGGCGCGCCTCCTCGGCCTTCTGCAACTCGCTGAGCAGGGCGCGGCGCTTGTCGTCGAATTCATCCGGCGCCATTTCCAGCTCGGCAGCCTCGTCGCGCGCCTCTTCCTCGCGCTCGCGCAGCGTGGCGACATGATCCTCGCCACTTGCTGCCCGCTGGCGCCAGGTTTCGCGCTCCTGGCCGATCGCCATGATGCGACGCTGGCGGGCCTCGTTTTCCCTGGCGAGGCTTTCATGGCGGGCGCGGGCTTCGGCGAGCGCGCCGCGATCGGTCGCCACCTCCGCCTGCTGGAAGCGCAGCCGCTCGTCGATCAGCGTCAGATCGGGCGCATCCTCCAGCTCGATGCGGGCATTTTCTTCCTGGACGCCGATTTCTTCCAGTTGCGCGCCCAGCTGGCTCGCAGCTTCGCTGACGACGTCGCGGCGACGGATGAGATCGCCGGAGGCCCGCTCGGCGGCAGCCAGCGCCTCGCGCGCTTCGCCGAGATGACGCGCCGCCAGCCGGCTCATGTCGCGGGCTTCCGCGAGCCTGCGCTCCTCGACACGGATCGCTTCGGCGGCGGCGGCCTGCCGCTCCTCGGCCTCGGCAAGCACGTCGCGGGCAATTGCCGCTTCGCTTTCGAGTTCGGCCAGACGGTTCTTCTGGGCAAGGCGCAGCGCGGCAGCGCTCGGGGCGTCGGCACCGGTGACATGGCCGTCCCAGCGATAGACGGCGCCCTCTTTCGTCACCAGCCGCTGGCCGGGCTTCAGCGCCGCCATCAGCGAGCGCGCCTCCCCTTCCCCGACCAGGCCGATCTGGCGCAGGCGGCGGGTGAGAGCTGATGGCGCGCTGATATGGGCGATGAGCGGCACGGTGCCTTCGGGCAGCGCCGGATCGCCGGCGCCGTCGCCATTGTCCGACCAGTGGGCCGGCGCCTCGGCATCGAGCGGCGATTCCAGATCGTCGCCGAGTGCGGCACCGAGCGCCGTCTCGAAGCCGCGATCGACCTTCAGCTCCTCGGCAACCGGCGGAAACTTGCCGGCGGCCGCACCGGCAGCGAGCATGCGGGAAATGGTGCGGGCTTCGGTTTCCAGCGCATTCAGGCCGGAGCGGGCCTGATCGACCGGCGCGCGCGACAGTGCCTCGGCCTGGCGGGCGGCGGCCAGCGCCTGCTCGACCGTCTGGGCGGCGGCTTCGGCATCGGCAAGGGCGATTTCGCCGGCTTCGACGATGGCGCGTTTTTCGTCCGGGTCGGCCAGGCCTGATATTTTTTCGCCAATGGCGGACAGTTCCTGGTTTGCCTCGTGCATCTGGCGTTCGAGGCGCATGCGGCGGTCGGCCAGATCGCGAATGGCGCGCTCCAGCTGGTTGCGGCCGGCGGCGGCTTCCGCCCGCTCGGCCGTCAGCTGCGTGAAGATGCGCTCGCTGTCGGCAAGTTTTGCCGCCGCGCCTTCGAAAGCCTCGCGGGTTTCCTCGGCAAACCGGCCGGAATCGGCGAGGATCTCGGAAATTTCGGCCTCTTCGGCGTCGAGCTTGGCGAGGATGACGGCATTATCGGCGACCAGCCGCTCCTCGCGGCGGATATCCTCGGCAAGCTGGGCGAGACGGCGGGTGAGTTCGTCGCGGCGGCGCAGGATGCGGCCGGCGTCCTCTTCCAGCTGGCTCCTGGCGATCTGCAGGCGCTGCAGGGCGGCGGCGGCACGGGCTTCGCCCTCGCGCAGTTCCGGCAGCTTCAGGCTGGCGATGCCCTGCTGCTTGGCGGCCTCCATCTGGATCTGCGCCTTTTCGGCGACGATAACGGTTGCCTGGTTGAGGGCGCTGTCGGCCTCGGCCTCGGCCTCCTTGGCCTGCACCCAGCGGATATGCAGCAGCATTGCCTCGCGGGCGCGGATATCGGCCGAAAGCGTCTTGAAGCGGTTGGCCTGGCGGGCCTGGCGCTTCAGGCTCTCGATCTGGCTTTCGAGCTGTGAGGTGACGTCGTCGAGGCGCTCGAGATTGGTTTCGGCGGCGCGCAGCCGCAGCTCGGCCTCATGGCGGCGCGAGTGCAGGCCCGAAATGCCGGCCGCCTCTTCCAACAGCTGGCGGCGGGCCTGCGGCTTTGCCTGGATCAGCTCGCCGATGCGCCCCTGGCCAACCATCGAGGGCGAGCGCGCGCCGGTGGAAGCGTCAGCAAACAGCAGCTGCACGTCCTTGGCGCGGCTTTCCTTGCCGTTGATGCGATAGAGCGAGCCCTGCTCGCGCTCGATGCGGCGGGTGACCTGGATTTCGTCGCTGTCGTTGAAGGCGGCAGGCGCGGTGCGCTCGCCATTATCGAGATAGAGCGCCACCTCCGCCGTGTTGCGGGCGGGGCGGTTTCCGGAGCCGGAAAAGATCACGTCGTCCATGCCGGAGGCGCGCATGTTCTTGTAGGAATTCTCGCCCATTACCCAGCGCAGCGCCTCGACGAGATTGGACTTGCCGCAGCCGTTCGGCCCGACGACGCCGGTCAGCCCCCGCTCGATGATGAATTCCGTCGGCTCGACGAAGGATTTGAAGCCGACCAGGCGCAGCTTGTTGAACTTCATGCGGAAAGATCCACGGCAGGAAGCTCCCTCATCCGACCCTTCGGGCCACCTTCTCCCCGCTGGGGCGAAGGGGATGTGCCGCGACGTCTCGATTCCCTCTTCTCCCCAGCGGGGGTCCGAAGGACGGGTCGAGACCCGCGGCTCGACCCCGATGAGTGCCCGTAGGGCGGATGAGGGGGCCACGCCCGCAAACTGCTCTGAAAACCAAAAACGGGCGCACAGCTTTCGCCGTCGCCCGTTATGGTCGAACGATCCGGTTCAGATGAGGCTGTCGATGAGCTTCGACATGGTGTCAACCGGCATGTCTCCAGAATAGCGCTTGCCATTGATGAGGAACGTTGGCGTGGCGTTGACGCCGAAATCCTTGGATCCCCTTTCCCGCGTGGCGTTCACTTCATCCAGAAGCTTCTGGTTCGTCAAGCATTTCGTGAAGCTATCCTCAGTAAATCCGGCAAGCTTCGACATCTGCAGCAATGCGGCGCGGCCGTCATCGGCGGCGGCCCAGACCTGCTGCTGCTTGAACAGCATCGAAACCATCGGGAAATACTGTTCCGGCGTGCTCAACTGCTCCGGATTGGAGGAACTGCAGCGGGCGAGCATGAAGGCAGCGGCAGCACGCGGATCGAAGGGGAATTCGCGGATGATGAACTGCACCTTGCCGGTATCGACGTATTTCTGCTTGATGGCGTCGAAGGTGGTGTTGTGGAAATGGGCGCAATGCGGGCAGGTCATCGACATATATTCGACGATCTTGACCGGCGCGTCGGCCTTGCCAAGCGCCATCTCCGGCAGCGCGCCGGGCTTCAGCACCTCGGCCATATCGACATCGCCGTCGGACTGCGGCATGTCCGTTCCCGAAGTGGCTGCCGTCTGCATGGTATCGACATTCGTGCCGTCGGCCATGGTCTTGCCGGAAGACGATGCATCGGCAGCGTCCTTGCTGTCGTTGCAGGCGGCAAGCGCTGCGGCAGCTGCGGCGATGGCGATCCCACCCAAGAGGCGGCGTTTCGTCAGTTGCATTTCGGACATCTGCATGGATTCCCCATAACTAATGAGATTGACGGCATGACTGTGCGATATAACGGCTGGTGGCCGCTCACAAGCCACGGATCACCAACTTCCTTCAAAGAATTGTGACCGTGATGGGACCGAGAGCCGACCTTGCATGGGAAATGTGCGATTATCAGTTTCGATGGAAGGCCGAACGTGTGTTCCGCCCGGCGTAGAACAGCCTCAGCACCTGTACTTGATCCTTGGCGATCCGGTAAGCAATGTTCACACGCCGCTCGAAAACCAGAATGCGAACACCCGGCGCAAAATCCTCGCGCGGCGATCCCCTGTCCGGCATGTCTTCCAGCTGATGACAGAATTGTCTCAGCCGACGGATGAATTCGATCGCCGCCGGAAGATTGTCGGCAGCAATGAACTCATAAATATTGAACAGATCCTTCTCGGCCTTGGGGCGAAACGCGACTTTCAACGCCGCCGCGCCCAGCCTTCAGCCGTTCGGCATGCAGACGTTCGAGCCGTTCAAAAACCGTACCGGCATCGATATCCGAACCCGGATCGTCGATCGCCTCACGAATCTTCCGACGCATTATTTCGTCGATCGCATCTTCTTCCCGATCGAGCGCGCGCAAAGCAGCGCGGATAACCTCGCTTGCTGAGCTATAGGCACCCGATTGCAGCCGCGCGTCCAAGCTTTTCTGCTGGCTGCCGAGCGTGACTGTAATGGGTTTACTGCTGCGCATCGTGTTGCTCCGATCAGATGATTACAGTGTAATACACTCGTGAAGCACTTCAAGTGAAGTCTAACATTTAGCGCAGTTCATCGTCCCCGCTTACCCATCACCGCAGTCCCCAATCGCTCAATCGCCTGGCGGAGCTTGTCGCCCTCGATCCGTTCCATCATTCCTTCGAGCTTGCGGGCGGCCTCGCCCTTCAGCGGCGCGGGCGGGCGGGAGCGGCGCACGGCTTGCGAGACTGGTTTCTGGACGATCCGGATCTGGTGGACGGCGGCGAAGCCGAAGAAGCTGTTGATGCGCTGGATGAGTTCGCCCTGGGCATGGGTGAGGAAAAGCGCGCGCGCGCCTTCGCAGGCGATCGTCAGCACGCCGGGGCGGAAGCTGCCGTCATCGCCGCCGCCGCGGGCCCAGGCGATCTTCTCCGGCCGGGTGCAATCGGCGAAATCCTCGCCGGCGATTTCGCTCCAGGAGCCGAGCAGCGCCGTGTTGATGCCGGCGCGCCGCGCAAGGACGGGATCGATCAGCCCGTTCGCCAGCTCGGAAATCTGTTTTGCACCTTTGCGTGGATAACTCATCGAAAACCTTGGGTGCCGCCGCCAATTGGCGAGACCGACTTGATCGCGCGGCATTGCTTCGCCAAGTATAGGCACTTCCCCCGATCCCGGCAAATCATGACGATCACAACACTCGACACGCGCTCCGCCACCCCCCTGCTCGACTGGTACGACCGGCATCACCGCGACCTGCCCTGGCGCGTCTCGCCCGGCATGGCGGCGCGCGGCGTCAGACCCGATCCCTATCGCGTCTGGCTCTCCGAGGTGATGCTGCAGCAGACGACGGTGCAGGCGGTCAAACCCTATTTCGAGAAGTTTCTCGAGCGCTGGCCCGAAGTGACCGATCTGGCCGCCGCCGAAAACGACGCGGTGATGGCAGCCTGGGCGGGGCTCGGCTATTACGCGCGGGCCCGCAATCTGAAGAAATGCGCTGAGGCGGTGGCTAGGGAATATGGCGGCGTCTTTCCCGACACCGAAGAGGGACTGAAGTCGCTTCCCGGGATCGGCGATTATACGGCAGCAGCCGTCGCGGCGATCGCCTTCAACCGGCAGGCCGCTGTCATGGACGGCAATGTCGAGCGGGTGATTTCAAGGCTTTACGCGATCGAAGCGCCGCTCCCGGCCGCCAAGCCGCTGATGAAGGCAAAGGTGGCGCTGCTGACGCCGTCGGGCCGGCCCGGCGATTTCGCCCAGGCGATGATGGATCTCGGGGCGACGATCTGTACGCCGAAGCGGCCGGCCTGTTCGCTCTGTCCGTTCCGAGACGCCTGCCAGGCGCTGAAATTGTCCGATCCCGAGCTCTTTCCGGTCAAGGCGGCGAAGAAGGAAAAGCCGGTGCGCCATGGCGCGGCCTTTATCGCGGTGACTGGAGAGGGCGAGATCCTGCTTCGGCGGCGCGCCGAAAGCGGCCTGCTTGGCGGCATGACCGAGGTGCCGACGACGACGTGGACGGCGCGCCTCGATGGCGAGACCTCCGTCACGGCCGCTCCTTTCGCCGCCGCCTGGCAGGCTAGCGGCACCGTCACCCATGTCTTCACTCATTTCGAGCTCAGGCTGGCGATCTGGCGGGCGGCCGTCCCCAGCCCTGTCGACACCAATGACGGATGGTGGGAGCCGGTTACAAATCTTGAAGCGCAGGCCTTGCCGACCGTCATGAAAAAAGCGATCGCTGCGGCTATTCCTCTCGCGTTCAAAACATCCAGGGCATAAACATGACCACCGAAATAAAGCATATCGTTTTCGACATCGGCAAAGTCCTTATTCATTACGACCCGCATCTTCCCTTCGCGCGCCTCATTCCCGACGAGGCCGAGCGCAACTGGTTCTTCGCCAATATCTGCACCCATGACTGGAACGTCGAGCAGGACCGCGGCCGCACCTGGGCGGAGGCCGAAGCGCTGCTGATCGAAGCGCATCCGACGCGCGAGGAGCATATCCGCGCCTTCCGCAAATACTGGCACGAGATGGTGCCGCACGCCTATGAGGAGAGCGTCGCGATCATGGAAGGACTGATCGAGGAAGGCCGCGACGTGACGATGCTCACCAACTTCGCCTCCGACACCTTCCGCGAGGCGCAGGTGCGTTTCCCGTTCCTGACGAAGCCGCGCGGCGTCACCGTTTCCGGCGATGTCGGCCTGATCAAGCCTGACATCGCGATCTATGAGACGCATACGAAGAGCTTCGGCCTTGACCCTAAGGCGACAATCTTCATCGACGACGCGCCGGCCAATGTCGAAGGTGCGAAGGCTTTCGGCTGGAACGCGGTGCTGTTTTCGGGCACGGAAAAGCTGCGCAGCGATCTTGCCGCCCATGGCTTGAAGGTCTGACATCGATGGCCTTTGACCCGCCAGAGGAAATCGAACGCTTCCACGCCGCGATCAACGCGCTCGATTTTCCCGCAATCGAGGGCTACTTCGCCGAGGATGCGACCTATGTCTCGAACGGCGTCGGCAGCCTTTCCGGGCGACCCGAGATCATGGCAGCCTTCCGGCGCTATTTCGACGACTATCCCGATCAGACGGCCGAAAATTCACTGGTCGAGCGGCTGACGCCGCTGTCCGGTCGCGCCGTCTGGTCGCTCCGCGCCACCCACAGCCGGACCGGCAAGCCGCTGGTGCGCGAGGGCGAGGAGACGATCACCTTCAATGAAGATGGCCGGATTACCCGTGTCGAGGTAACCGATTATCAGGAATTCTGACTGGAGAAGTTCTAATCAAGTGCGCAGCTGTTTGCGTCCGCAGCCGCCGGGTCCTGGCACGCGCTCGACATCGACCAGAAGCCACCTGACGGGTCTTTAACCACGTAGAAGCAGAGCGATAGGGCAATGTGATGACGAATAAATTGAAGCGTAGAACATCACGCTTTCTCGCGCTCGTCCTTCTGGCCTACGCAGGCAGCTGGACCGATGCCCAAGCTGACAACGGCCGCAACGACGAACTCGCTCCATTGCCACTCGCCCTCAATGACTACAAAGCATTCGTGCAGAAGCTGGCTACAGAAGTGCACGGAAACGAAGCCGCGATGGTAATGAAACTCCGTGGCCTAGGATTCAGCTGTTTCCCGAGCTCCGAATCCCGCGCGTTTGCCTGTGTGCGATTTGGCTGTCAGAAGCGGATCATCGGGCGAGGCTCTCTCCTTCAATGGACGGTGAATAGGTCTGACGCCATATTGGGAAAGCCCGGCTTTGACGGGGTAGCAATCAATTACTCCTGGGCGGCTCGCTGCATTCCCATGAAAGACATAGAGGAAGCTCAGCAACGCCTCCTTTCCGGTCGCAGCCCAATCGAATGAGGTCGACGATCTACAAATAGAAGACGCCCGAGGTCGGAACCCCGGGCGCCTTGGCCTTCTTCCGCAACTGGAGGAAACCGGAAGAAGGTATTTCGATCCCGCGAAGGTGCTGCTCACTCCACCTTGGCCAGATCACTGCGGATGACGGACCTCAAATCGTCGATCGGGCGCAGGGACTGCCCGTCTTCGAAATGCCAGAAGGTCCATCCGTTGCATGCATCGAGACCCTGCACCTTGGCGCCGAGACGATGAATGGAGCCGGCCTCGCCGCCGGAGGCCACGGTGCCGTCGGCGCGCACGATTGCGCTGTAGCGGCGCTTTGCGTCAGTCAGCACCTGGCCGGGCTTGATCAGACCGCTTTCAACAAGCACGTTGAAGGCGACCCGAAGCTCGGCCTTCTTGCCGGTCATGACGGTCAGCTCCGCCTTGCCGAGCGGCTCGACGGCGGCGATGCGGGCTGCGGCCGCATCGATATAATCCTGCTCGCGTTCGATGCCGACGAAGTGGCGGCCGAGGCGCTTGGCGACCGCACCCGTCGTTCCCGAGCCGAAGAAGGGATCGAGCACGATATCGCCCGGCTTGGTCGAGGCCATGATGACGCGGGCAAGCAGCGCTTCCGGCTTCTGCGTCGGATGCACCTTCTTGCCGTCCTCGCCCTTCAGCCGCTCATTGCCGTTGCAGATCGGGAACAGCCAGTCGGAACGCATCTGCACGTCGTCATTGGCAGCCTTCATCGCATCGTAGTTGAAGGTATAGCCCTTGGCCTTGGCATTCGGACTTGCCCAGATCATCGTCTCATGGGCGTTCTGGAAACGACGGCCCTTGAAATTCGGCATCGGATTGGTCTTGCGCCAGATGATGTCGTTGAGGATCCAGAAGTTCAGATCCTGCAGCGTGGCGCCGACGCGGAAGATATTGTGATAGGAGCCGATCACCCAGATCGAGCCGGTCGGCTTCAGCACCCGGCGGCAGGCGAGCAGCCAGGCGCGGGTGAAAGCGTCATAGGCCTCGAAGGAGGCGAACTGATCCCATTCGTCATCGACCGCATCGACCAGCGACTGGTCGGGACGATGCAGCGTTCCGCCGAGCTGGAGATTATAGGGCGGGTCGGCGAAGATCACGTCGACGGAGTGGTTGGGTAAGGCTTCAAGGGCGCTCACGCAGTCGCCCTTGATGATCGTGTCAACCCAGGAGTCCGCCTTGACGGAGGCCTTGAGGTCGGCAAGCGGAAAAACTGACGCCATTCTGATACTCACTCATACGCTTTACGCTTAACTCTCCGTTATGGTTACCCAACTTAGTTACCAAAGCCTGAAGCGCCGGCCGATTTCGGGAATTTATTGTGGCGGCGGCCGGCTCGGCTGGCCGCATCGTTGCCTGCCTGACGGCTGAATGAGTTCACTCTCACTCTGGCTAAAGTTCCAACACCCTCGCCAAAGGGCCGTCCTTCGCGGCGAGCCGTGACCTCCCAGGCGCAACCCCCTGTTGCAGTATCGCGAATAGTTGTCCACGTACCCATAGCTGCGCCTCAATCAGCCGATCGGCAGATTGCTGCCACTGAACCAGTAGCTCGGAGGCGCTTGCTATCGGCCTGAAATCGACATTGCTTACGAATTCTGCCGGATTTGAAAAAGGCAGTTTTGAAGGGTCGCTCCAATCCACCGCCTCGGGTGCAGGACCGCGATTGTACAACCAGACATCGCTGACAATCCCTCCCTCGGAATCCAAGAGATATGCATAGCCCTTGGCTCCGTCATCTTCGATGATGACCGAGTATCCTGTTCCTTCATCCGATAGCTGTGCCCAAAAATCCTCCGGCTTCTCCACCTGCTTCGCTCCTGTCCGTCACATGGATGCGCAGATACCTTCGCTGAAACGCACTTTGTCAACAACACCAGCATCTCTGGTAAAGACTCATTCGGGTCGATACAATCCGTATGTCCTTCAAGTGTTCAGCGGCCCTCGCCTCTCGAATCAGGCCGCGTCATGAACCTTGCGGCTATCGGCCGGCGCCTCGTCGCGTTCGAACATGCCGTAATCGCGCACGACACTGGCGATCCGCAGCCGGTAATCGGCGAAGACGCCGCCGCGGCCGGCCTGCTGGGCAGCCCGGTGGGCCTCGCGGTTGCGCCATTCCTTGACCGCCGCCTCGTCGCGGAAGAAGGAGAGCGACAGCAGCTTGCCGCGATTGGTCAGGCTCTCGAAACGTTCGATCGATATGAAGCCGTCGATCGTTTCGAGCTCGGTGCGCAATTCACCGGCGAGATCGAGATATTTGTGGCGTTCGCCCATATAGGGCACGACCTCGAAGATAACGGCGATCATGGCAGCACCAGCTTGGCGTGAGGGGCGGAGACGTTTTTCAGGAAGATGCGATCCTCCTTCAGGATGAAGCGTTCGCGACGGGCGATTTCGTAATTCTCACGGCCGAGCGGATCGGCGGCCAGCCTGGCGCGATAGGCTTCGTAGGCGGCGAGGCTTTCGATGTTATAGACGCCGTATGCCGTCGTCGCCGAGCCCTCATGCGGGGCGAAATAGCCGATCAGGTCGGCGCCATTGCTCGGGATCGCCTGGCCCCAGTTGCGGGCGTATTCGGTAAAGGCCTCCTTCTTGAACGGGTCGATCTCATAGCGGATGAAGCAGGTGATCATCGGGTTCTCCTTTGTGCTTCCCGGTTTTCGCACATTGCCGGACGGCGATGCTTCGGTTACGATCGAACTATGAAGGAAGGACCAGACATAGCCCAGATCGGCGCGCTGATCGGCGATCCGGCGCGGGCCAACATGCTGGCGGCGCTGACCGGCGGCCGGGCGCTGACGGCGACCGAGCTTGCCGGCGTCGGCGGCATCACGCTGCAGACGGCAAGCACGCATCTGGCCAAACTCGAAGCCGGCGGCCTGCTTACCCAGCGCAAGCAGGGGCGCCACCGCTATTTCACGCTGGCCGACGAGGCCGTCGCCCGGCTGATCGAAAGCATGATGGGCTTTGCCGCCGGACGCGGGCATCTGCGCCACCGGCCCGGTCCGAAGGAACCGGCGCTGCGCAAGGCGCGCATCTGCTACGATCATCTGGCAGGCGATTACGGCGTGCGCATGCTCGACAGCCTGATCGCCTCAGGCGCGATCGAGGCGGTCGGAGAGGGTCTGGCACTGACGGAAAAGGGCGAGAGCGATCTCGCCGGCATCGGCATCGACGTCGGCAATCTCAGATCCTCACGCCGCCCGCTCTGCCGCTCCTGCCTCGACTGGAGCGAAAGACGCGCCCATCTTGCCGGCAGCCTTGGCAAGGCGCTGCTTTCAAGCTTTCTCGACAAGGGCTGGGCCCGGCGCACCGCCGAAAGCCGGTCGATCCTCTTCTCACCGGAAGGCGACCGGCAGTTTCTGAAGCTGTTTCCGGTCGAGATGTAGCTTGTCGCGGTTCTGTGCCGACACGTTGCACCCACCCGCCCCCGTCCTTCGAGGCTCCGGCTTCGCCTGCGCACCTCAGGATGAGGGCTGATCGGGGTGCCGTGTGGCTGGCAGGAGAGGGCTGATCGGAGTGCCATGTGGCCGGCATGATGGGAGCTGATCGGGGTGCCGCGTGGTGGTAGGATGAGAGCTGATCGGTCTGCCGTGCGGCTGGCCGCTCTCCGTTCGGCCTTGTCCCTGGGTGTCTCGCAAGCGGCAGCCTCGGGGCGCGACCTCTCTCCGGCCTCATCCTGAGGTGCCCCGAAGGGGCCTCGAAGGACGGGGCCGGCCGCTGCCGCTTCAGGGCTGATCGGTTGTGCCTGCCGTGCCGACCGGCGGTTTCCGATGCCTCCGCAAATCGGCGCTCCCCGGCGCTTACCGCTCCCTCCCCACGAAATCAGCCCAAGGTCCGACACCTGTCCGACTGAGGTCCCACGACAGGAACAGCCGGTTAAAACCGTCGTTTGTCAAACAGTCGTCCATCCACTGAGGACGCGACGGCAACTGACCAACAATCGGAGGAATATCCTATGATGAAGGTAACACATCTGGCATTGGCGGCGGCCCTTCTGGCCGGCACGGCGGCGTCCGGCTTCGCCCAGTCTTCGAGCACAGTCGGCACCGGCGGTTCGACGGCCGGCGGCGGAACTGCGAGCAGCACCGTCGGTACTGGTGGCAGCTCTGCCGGCGGCACCTGCCCGGCTGGTGCGACCAACTGCAATTCAGGCTCGTCCTCGACACTCGGCACCGGCGGCTCGTCGGCTGGCGGCGGCACCTCGAGCAGCACGGTCGGTACCGGCGGCTCGGCCGCGGGCTCGGGCTCTGGATCCGGTTCCGCCTCTACGCTTGGCACCGGTGGCTCGTCGGCCGGCGGCGGCACCTCCAGCAGCAGCGTGGGCACGGGCGGTTCCGCCGCAGGTTCGGGCGATGCAAATTCGGCATCGAGTGTCGGAACCGGCGCTTCGTCTGCGGATGGAGACAAGACCGGCAGCACGGTCGGCACCGGCAGCAGCGCGGCAGGCAGCTCGCACGACAACAAGGGCAAGAAAGGCTGCGCACCTGGCCAGGTCAAGAAAGGTGCCGCCGGCACCGAGGATTGCAAATGATGATCTCGGCCGGCGCCTTTACAGGCGCCGGCCAAACCTTTGGAGATAAACCAATGACCCGGTTTTCCACAATCGCACTGACGGCTTCGCTGGTTCTGATCGCCGGCCCGACAATGGCCGAAGAGATCAAGCTCGACGACGGAACGACATGCACGATCGTCCAGTCTCAAGCGGGAGACACGTCAACCACCGTCACGGCCGGCAACGGGCACGTGTCCTCGTCGACCACGACGGGCAGCGGTTCGACCGGCTCCACTTCGTCATCCGCCTCGGCTGGCTCCTCGGCGGGATCGGGAAGCGTCGACAGCTTCTCGACGGCAAGCGTGACCCGGCCGGACGGCACCGTCATCACGAAACGGTCCGATGGAACCTGCTCCATTACCAAGCCGAACAAATAGGAGATGACAATGAAACCTATCAACCTTATTGCAGCCGCCTCGATCGCGCTCCTCGCATCGAGCCCGGCCGTGCTTGCGGAGGAGTGTAATGCGGCCGGCACCGTCGGAACGGCGGGGAGCGCTTCGGCCGGAGGCACATCCGCCAGCTCGGTCGGAACGGCGGGCGTCTGTCAGACCGATGGCGGCACGACATCGTCGATCGGATCGGGCGGAAGTGCGGCCACAGTCGACGGAAAGGCGCAAAGCAAGACTCATATCAACGATAATGGCGACAAGCTGAAGGCGCAGACCAAGGCCCAGGCCGTCGACAAGGGCACGTTCAGCAAGTCCCGCACCAAGACCAGTGTCAACGGCGACAGTCTGGATAGCACGACCCGCACCATGTCGCACGTGCCCGGCGAAAAGCCGGTCATGAGCACCACTAAGAAGAAGATCCTTGTACCGGAACAATAACCGGATCGGGCTCGTCTTCTTGAACTTCGACGAGCCCTGCCCCTCCAGTATCACCATCCAGCAGCGACCACGAGCCGGTCGCTTGCCGCATCGCAGCCATGCTTGAGATCAGGTTGAGCTTTGCCCGGCCATCGTGTAAAGCCGCAGCATCCCCGGACAAGACCAGATTTCCAGCAAGGCGCGAACATATGGACGGCTTCGATCTCATCATTTTCGACTGCGACGGTGTTCTCGTCGATTCCGAAATTATCGCGGCCGAAGTCGAATCCGCGCTGCTGACGGATGCCGGATATCCGATCGGCGTCGAGGAGATGGGCGAGCGTTTCGCCGGCATGACCTGGCACAACATCCTGCTGCAGGTCGAGCGCGAGGCCAGCATCCCGCTTTCGGCCTCGCTGCTCGATAAGTCCGAAAAGCTGCTCGACATCAGGCTGGCGAATGACGTCAAGGCGATCCCGGGCGTCGAATTCGCCGTCTCCAGGTTGCCGATGAAGCGCTGCATCTGCTCGAATTCCAGCACGAAGCGGCTCGACATGATGCTGGGCAAAGTGGGCCTGAAGCCGCTATTTGCACCCAACATTTTCTCCGCCAAGGATCTCGGCGCCGACCGCGTCAAGCCGAAGCCGGACATCTTCCTGCACGGCGCAAGCCGCATGGGCATCTCTCCCGACAAGACGGTGGTGGTCGAGGATTCCGTCCACGGCGTGCACGCGGCCCGCGCCGCCGGCATGCGCGTCATCGGCTTCACCGGCGCCTCGCACAGCTACCCCGCTCATGCCGACAAACTGACCGATGCCGGCGCCGAAACGGTGATCTCGCGGATGAACGACCTGCCGGGCGTGGTTGCCGCGCTCGCGGCGTGGGAAGGCGTGCTTTAGGTCTTCAGGCAATACCCTCTCTTCCCTCATTCCTGTGCTTGTCACAGGAATCCAGTGCGCCCAAGTCCTTGGGCGCGGAAGACTCTTTCCTCAACAACAAGTGAGTTATTCACGGCGCCGACGCGCCGTGGCTGGATTCCTGTGACAAGCACAGGAATGAGGGAAGTCAGCATCCAGGCCCCTGGAAACGGGCCGATATCGGCTCAGCTGCTTTTCTTGCCCTTGGCCGGCTGGGTGTCGAAGCCGACGTTGACGCGCACCAGGGCGCCGGCGCCGACCGGCATCTTGATGCCTTCCTTGCGGAAGATGACCTGCGTGCCCGGCGAGCCCGCCGGGATTTCGGTCGGGAACTTGGTGACCTCGGAGTAGAGCACGTTCTCGCCGTCGAGGACGCTGACGCGGATCGGCAGCGTCACCGGGCCGGGAGCGCCGGCCGGGCCGGTGATCAGGCGCAGCTGGGCGACGACCGTCATCGTCAGATTGGTGTCGTTCAGCATGCACTGACGGGTGTAATCGCCGAAGGAGGCCTGGACGGCGATCTGCTGCGGATCGTCCTTCTTCCCCTTGGCATAAGTGCGGAAGATCGCATCCTGATCGCGCATGAAGATCTGCGGGCAGGCGCCCTGGACGACCGGGGCGACGGCGCCCTGGGCGGTCGTGGCCGTGCCGATCGACGGATTGTTCGACGAGGGGTTGGCGGGCGCCAGCGGCATGATCTGGGCGTTGCCGTTCGGCTGGGTGGGCGCAGCCTCCGATTTGCTGTCGCCGCCCATGCCGAGCGAATTGCAGCCGGCGAGCAGGGCGGCAAGAGAAGCGGAGACGATGAGACGCGAGACCTTGCCGAGCACGATATTCCACCCCTTGCACAAGCGTTTCTTGGAGGCCCCATGTCTTTTGCGTGAGGCCTTTCACGACGGTTTGCGATGGTCTATATCAGCGGCTCAAACAAAAATCGATTGGGTACGCGCCGTTTTGATGCACTTTTCGCCGCCGGATGCGGGCAACTTCAACAAGATAACGGCGATCATATGTCCGCAGCGCCGCGCCTTCTCGGTTTCCGGCAAAGCAAGCCACGGCCGCGCCCGGCCGGATTTCTTCCAGCGATAGATCAAGGATGACGAACGTGGACTATATCTCGACCCGCGGCGAGGCCCCTTCCCTCGGCTTTTGCGACGCCCTCTTGACGGGGCTGGCGCGCGACGGCGGGCTTTATGTTCCGCGTGAATGGCCGCACTTCTCCAAAAAGCAGATCCGTGCGCTCAGGGGCAAGAGCTATCAGGAGATCGCCTTCACCATTCTTTCGCCCTTCACCAATGGCGAGATCCCCGAGGCGACCTTCCGGGCAATGATCGACGAGGCCTACGGCACCTTCCGCCATCCGGCGATCGCGCCGCTCGTCCAGACCGGGCCGAACAGCTTCGTCATGGAGCTCTTCCACGGCACGACGCTCGCCTTCAAGGACGTGGCGATGCAGCTGCTCGCCCGGCTGATGGATTATGCGCTGGAAAAGCGCGGCGAGCGGGCGACGATCGTCGGCGCCACCTCGGGCGATACCGGCGGGGCGGCGATCGACGCCTTTGCCGGGCGCGAGCGCACCGATATCTTCATCCTCTTCCCGCACGGCAAGGTCTCGCCGGTGCAGCAGCGGCAGATGACCACCTCGACCTCGTCAAATGTGCATGCGCTCGCCGTCGAGGGCAATTTCGACGACTGCCAGAATCTGGTGAAGGCGATGTTCAACGACGCGGCCTTCCGCGACAGGGTCCGTCTCTCCGGCGTCAACTCGATCAACTGGGCCCGGATCATGGCCCAGATCGTCTATTATTTCACGACGGCGGTGACGCTCGGCGGCCCGGACCGCAAGGTCTCGTTCACGGTGCCGACGGGCAATTTCGGCGACATCTTCGCCGGCTACTGCGCCAAGCGCATGGGCCTGCCGATCGACCGGCTCGTCATCGCCACCAACGAGAACGACATTCTCGCACGGACGCTGAAGACCGGCCGCTACGACATGAAGGCGGTCAAGGCGACGAGCTCGCCGTCGATGGATATCCAGATCTCGTCGAACTTCGAGCGGCTGCTGTTCGAAGCCTATGGGCGCGACGCCTCGAAGGTGCGCGCGGCGATGGAAAGCCTCAAGCAATCCAAGGGCTTCGAGATCGCTCCTGAGGCGCTGAAGGCGATCCGCCGCGACTTCCGCGCCGGCCGCGCCAGCGAGCGGCAGGTGGCCGAGACGATCCGCAAGACCCATGCCGAGACAGGCTATCTCCTCGATCCGCATTCGGCGATCGGTGCCTTCGTCGCGGCCAAGAACGAGAAGCCGAATACGCCGATGGTGACGCTTGCGACCGCGCATCCGGCGAAATTCCCGGTCGCCGTAAAATCGGCCAGCGGTATTGACCCGGCGCTTCCGACGTGGCTTGCTGGTCTGATGCAAAGGGAGGAGCGCTTCCAGATCATCAAACCGGAGCTGAAAGCCGTTGAAACCTTTATCGGCCAGCACGCCCGCAGCGAGACGACAGCAGGCGCAGAAAGATAGCCAATGACAGTTGAGTGCACCCGGCTCAAATCCGGGCTGACAGTAGTCACAGAAACCATGCCGCACCTGGAAAGCGTTGCGCTCGGAGTCTGGATCAAATCGGGATCGCGCAACGAGACGGAAGACGAGCACGGCATCGCCCACCTGCTCGAACACATGGCCTTCAAGGGCACGGCGCGCCGCACGGCCCGCCAGATCGCCGAAGAGATCGAGGATGTCGGCGGCGAGGTCAACGCCGCAACCTCGACGGAGACGACCTCCTATTATGCCCGCGTGCTCAAGGACCATGTACCGCTCGCCGTCGACATCCTCGCCGACATCCTGACGGAATCGGCCTTCGAGGAGGAGGAGCTGGAGCGTGAGAAGCAGGTGATCCTGCAGGAGATCAACGCCGCCAACGACACGCCCGACGACGTCGTATTCGACCGTTTCTCCGAGGCTGCCTATCGCGACCAGACGCTCGGTCGCGCCATTCTCGGCACGCCGCAGACCGTCGTCTCCTTCACGCCGCAGCAGATCCGCACCTATCTCGGCCGCAACTATACGACCGACCGGATGTTCGTGGTGGCGACCGGCGCCGTCGAGCATGAAGAATTCCTGCGCATGGTCGAGCAACGTTTCGCCAGCCTGCCGACGCAGCCTTCGGCGCCGCCGGTGATGGAAGCGGCGCGTTATATCGGCGGCAGCGTGCGCGAACCGCGCGACCTGATGGATGCGCAGATCCTGCTCGGCTTCGAGGGCAAGCCCTATCACGCCCGCGACTTCTACTGCTCGCAGATCCTCGCCAATATCCTCGGCGGCGGCATGTCCTCCAGGCTATTCCAGGAAGTGCGCGAATTCCGGGGCCTCTGTTATTCCGTCTATGCCTTCCATTGGGGTTTCTCCGATACCGGCATCTTCGGCATTCATGCCGCCACCGGCGGCGAAAACCTGCCGGAGCTGGTGCCTGTGATCATCGACGAGCTGCACAAGTCGGCCAACGAGATCCAACAGAAGGAGATCGAACGCGCCCGCGCCCAGATCCGCGCCCAGCTGCTGATGGGCCAGGAGAGCCCGGCCGCCCGCGCCGGCCAGATCGCACGGCAGATGATGCTCTACGGCCGGCCGATCTCCAATCCGGAGATGATGGAACGGCTGGAGGGCATCACCATCGAACGGCTGACCGACCTCGCCGGCCGGCTGTTCTACGACACGGTGCCGACGCTTTCGGCGATCGGGCCGCTGGAACAACTCGCGCCGATGGAAGACATCATCGCCTCGCTTTCGGTCCCCGCGCCGAAGACGATGCAGGCCAGCTGAGCCGACGTCCGTCTGCCGGGAGTGATCGATGCCAAAATCGGTGTTTCGGTTCCTGTCGCGGCAGCCGGATGCGGTGGAGCTGGAGAATGAGAAATACCTCTTGCGCCTGCCGCGCTACCAGGATTTCAACCAGTGGCACCGGCTGCGCGCCGAAAGCCGCAAATTCCTGGAACCCTGGGAGCCGACCTGGCGGCGCGACGAGCTGACGGAGGGCGCCTATCGCGCCCGCGTCATCCGCGGCAAGCAGGAATATGCCTCCGGACAGGCGATCCCGCTGTTCATCTTCCTCAAGGAAAACCGGACGCTCGTCGGCGGCATCACCATCGGCTATATCAGGCGCGGTGCGGCACAAAGCTGCATGATCGGCTACTGGATGGGCGAACGTCATGCCGGCCAGGGGCATATGTACGCTGCCCTTCAGTTGGTTATTCCTTACATCTTCTCCGGGCTTGAGTTGCACCGTATTGAAGCAGCCTGTATTCCAGATAACGCGCGCAGCATGCGTCTGCTTGAAAAGGCCGGGTTTCAGCGGGAAGGTTATCTGCGCGGATATTTGAAGATCAACGGTCAGTGGCACGATCACGTGATGTTCTCACGGCTCGCCACCGATACCGGATAAAGGCAGGAAAACCGACAGCCGATGACCAGAAACAGCATGCTGCCCAAGTCACCGTCCGGACGAGTGATCGCGGTGATCGCAGCCCTTTTCCTGGCGGTCTTCGCCCTTTCGGCGGGCGTTGCCCAGGCGGCCGAACCGGTGAAGATTTCCCGTGACGATACCGCGCTCGATCTGACGGCGACGACCGAGATCTACGCCAACCAAGGCGAGGCCTTCCAGGTGTCGACAGCCGCCGGGGCCGACGGCATCCGCCGGCGCATCGAGGTCCGGGCGAGCTCGGAGAACCATCAGGGCGACTGGGCGGTGTTTGCGCTCGCCAACGTCTCCGAGGAACAGCTGGAGCGCGTCATCGTCGCGCCGCATTTCCGCCTGGTCAATTCCAAGCTGTTCTGGCCCGATCTCGGCTCGCAGCGCATCAGCGCCATCACCCCGAGCGAAGGTTTTGCGCTCGATCGGCAGCCGAGCGACGAAGCCGACGTCTTCCGCATCACGCTCAATCCCGGCGCCGTCATCACCTTCGTCGCCGAACTGTCGACGCCGGAGTTGCCGCAGATCTATCTCTGGGAACCGAACGCCTACAAGGATACGATCAACGCCTTCACGCTCTATCGCGGCATCGTGCTCGGTATTGCCGGCCTGCTCGCCGTGTTCCTGACTATCCTCTTCGTCGTCAAGGGCACGTCGATGCTGCCGGCAACCGCCGCACTTGCCTGGGCGGTGCTCGGCTATATCTGCGTCGACTTCGGTTTCCTCGGCAAGCTGATCAGCGTCGCCTCGGCCGACCAGCGAATATGGCGGGCCTGCGCCGAGGTGGCGCTCGCCTCGAGTTTCGTCATCTTCCTCTTCACCTATCTGAACCTCAACCGCTGGCACGCGCATCTCGGCTACGCCACACTCGCCTGGGTGCTCGGCCTGGCCCTGCTCTTCGGCGTGGCGATCTACGATCCGTCGATCGCCGCCGGCATTGCGCGGCTTTCCTTTGCGCTAACGGCGGCGACCGGCCTGCTTTTGATCATCTATCTCGGCTTCAACCGCTACGACCGCGCCATTCTGCTGGTGCCGGCCTGGGCGCTGACGCTCGTCTGGCTGTTCGGGGCGTGGCTGACGGTCACCGGCCGGCTCGACAACGACATCATCCAGCCGGCGCTCGGCGGCGGCCTGGTGCTGATCGTGCTGCTGATCGGCTTCACCGTCATGCAGCACGCCTTTGCCGGCGGCGCCTTCCAGCAAGGGCTGTTTTCCGACCTCGAGCGGCAGTCGCTGGCCCTGACCGGCTCCGGCGACATGGTGTGGGACTGGGACGTGGCGCGCGACCGCGTCGTCACCATTCCCGACGTCTCGGTCAAGCTCGGCCTCTCCCCCGGCACCATGCACGGAGCGGCGCGCAACTGGCTGCCGCGGCTGCATCCCGACGACCGCGACCGCTTCCGCGCCACGCTAGACGTGCTGCTCGAACACCGCCGCGGCCGGCTGAACCACGAATTCCGCATCCGCGCCGAGGACGGGCATTTCCATTGGCTCTTGATCCGCGCCCGGCCGGTGCTCGGCTCCAACGGCGAGATCATCCGCTGCGTCGGCACAATCGTCGACGTCACCGAGCAGAAGAATTCCGTCGAGCGGCTGCTGCACGATGCGCTGCACGACAATCTGACCGGCCTGCCGAACCGACAGGTCTTCCTCGACCGGCTGCAGTCGGTGCTGGCGCTGGCTCCGGCCGGCGAGACGCTGCGCCCGACTGTCATGGTGATCGACATCGACCGCTACAAGCTGGTCAATGATTCCCTCGGAGTGGCCGCCGGCGACAATATCCTCATCGCACTGACGCGGCGCCTGCGCCGTCTGATGAAGCCGCAGGACACACTGGCGCGGCTTGCCGGCGACCAGTTCGGCCTCATCCTGGTGTCCGAGCACAATCCGGCCAAGGTCGCCGATTTTGCCGATGCTGTGAGCAAGGCGATCATGGTGCCGATCAATTTCGCCAGTCGTGAGATCATCCTGACGGCCTCGATCGGGCTCGCTTCCTGGGTCGACCGGCAGGAGAGCGCCAGCGGGCTGCTCAGCGACGCCGAGCTTGCGATGTATCGGGCAAAACGGGCCGGCGGCAACCGCGTCGAACCGTTCCAGCCGGCCTTCCGCGACTTCGGCACCGACCGGCTGCAGCTCGAAACCGATCTGCGCCGCGCCATCGAACGGAAGGAACTGTCGATGGTCTACCAGCCGATCGCCCGGCTCGAGGACGTCGAGGTCGCCGGCTTCGAGGCGCTGATGCGCTGGGAACATCCCAAGCGCGGCAATATCCCGCCATCGGAATTCATTCCGCTTGCCGAGGCCTCCGACATCATCGGGGCGCTCGGCATGTTCGCGCTCGAACAGGCGACCAACGACCTGATGAGCTGGCAGAACCAGACCGGCGAACTGCCGATCTTCGTGTCGATCAACCTGTCGAGCGTGCAGCTGCTGAACAATGAGCTTTATGACGACGTGCGTTCGGTTCTCGCCAAGACGCATTGCACGCCGTCGCGGCTGAAGCTTGAACTGACGGAATCCATGGTGATGGAAAATCCGGAGCAGGCCCGCCTGGTGCTGCAGAAGCTGAAGGAAGCCGGCATCGGGCTGGCGCTCGACGATTTCGGCACCGGCTATTCCTCGCTTGCCTATCTCACCCGCTTCCCCTTCGACACGATCAAGCTCGACAAGGCGCTGGTGCGCGACAGCAGCGACAAGAAGGCGACCGTGCTCAGATCGGTGATATCGATGGCGCGCGAGCTCGAGATGAAGGTGGTGGCCGAAGGGATCGAATCCAACGAGGACGCGATCGAGCTTGCCAAAATGGGCTGCAGCTACGGGCAGAGCTATCTTTTCGGCCCGCCGATGCCGTCGGACTCGGTGCTGCGGCTGCTTCGCGACCGGTTTCCGCTGACGAAACGGGCGTGAGGGAAGGCGATCGGTCTCAGCGCTCTGACCCGATCCGTCACTACAGTGCAATAGGAAGGGTGTGCCTCTGACTGGGAGGTCGCTCTTCGACGCAGGCGCTTCGGCCGCTAGCTTTCGGCTCGTGCGCGTCATCTTTACTAATCATGATGTATTGGTCGAGTCATTGGCGCCGGTATAGCCAAGTTGCGCCGGCGCACGATAAAAAGGGCCGCGATATTGGTTCGATTGCAACAACGCCCATTGTTTGGACTGCTTGCGAACCCGTTCGGGACGACGTTTCGACTCGTGGAACTTGGCGGAGATCATCTGCGGCTTACACGCCGAGGATTGATCACATCGGTATCCCTGGAAGCAATATCGTCAGCACCATTCGTTCGGCGGGGGATGCTTGGTGCGACCATGAGTGTCACCGCTACGGAGCGCGACGACATCGTCATTCGTGGCGTAGGACATTCTGATGCACAGGCATTTGCTGAACACGTCAAAGCCGCGTGGATCGCGTTCAACCTCTCGGCGCTCGAGCGCGAAGCAGATCGCTTGCGTCGACTTCACACGGCAATCGTCAAACTGACGGAGCCAGAGCGCTATCCGGCCGCCTGCGAGATTGCTCCCCTTTTGAGCGAAGCGAGAGCCATTGACGTCTCGCTGCTATCGAAGCTGCAGCCAGATGCCATTGGGCCCGAGGCAGCCGAGCGCATCGCGCTTATCAGGAGGTTCGTTGCTGATCCTGGCGCAATGAGAACGAATGCGATCGTCACCTTTCTCACTGCCGAGCTCGAGCGCTGGAAGGACTTTTTCGACACGATCGAGAGCAAACCGCTGACGCCGGAACAGCGCCTTTCCGTCGTCGTAGACGAGGACGCAACGCTGGTGCTAGCCGGTGCCGGATCAGGAAAAACCAGTGTCATCACTGCCAAGGCTGCCTATCTCGTCAAGGCTGGGATCCGCCACCCGGACGAAATTCTGCTGCTGGCATTTGCAAAGAATGCCGCTGAGGAGATGTCAGAACGGGTCGAAGCGCGCTCGGGCGTGGCGATCGTGGCGCGAACTTTCCACGCGATTGCCTATGACATCATCGGCATGGTCGAAGGGTCGAAGCCACCGTTGGCCGATCACGCCACCGACGACGTGAAATTCACGAACTTGATCAAACAGATCCTGAAGGATCTCGTTCACGCGTTGTCCGAAGTCTCCAGTGCAATCATCCGGTGGTTCGCGCACTTTCTGGTCGAGCCAAAGACCGAATGGGACTTCAAGACGAAGCACGATTTTTACAGCCATATGGAGAAGCAGGATCTACGCACGTTGCAGGGCGAAAAGGTCAAGAGCTACGAAGAACTGCAAATCGCCAACTGGCTTTACGAAAACGGCATCGAGTACGAGTACGAACCCAATTACGAGCACAAAATACATGAGACCGGACGCCGCGACTATTGCCCGGACTTTCGGCTGACTGATAGCGGCATCTATATCGAGCATTTTGGTGTGCGGCGTCAGAAAATGCCGGATGGCAGCGAGCGGCTGATCACGGCACCCTTCGTCAATCGTGATGAATATCTGGCAGGCATGGCCTGGAAGCGCCAGGTTCACGCCGAACATCAAACCCGGCTCGTCGAAACCTACAGCTACGAGCGGCAGGAGGGGCGTCTGCTCACCGGCTTGGCAGAGAAACTTGCCCCGCATGTAACGTTAAAGCCTCGCCCCGCCGATACGATCTTCGATCGGGTTGTTGAACTGAACCAGATCGACAGCTTCTCGCAACTGCTCGGAACGTTTCTGCGCAAGTTCAAGGGTGGTGGTTACAGCCTCGCCGATTGTGACGACAAGTCCGAGCGATTGACGCTCGGTGGGCGCGCCAAGGCGTTTCTTGCTGTGTTTGAACCTGTTTTCGCAGAATATCAAAAGCGGCTGGGTGGAAGGATCGACTTCGAAGACATGATTCTGCGAGCCGCTCACTACGCCGAAACGGATCGATATGTCAGCCCGTTCCGCCACATCCTCGTCGACGAGTTCCAGGATATCTCGCAAAGCCGTGCCAGGTTGGTGAAGGCGCTGAAAGCCCAGCGCCCAGACGTGCGCGTCTTTGCCGTGGGCGACGACTGGCAATCGATTTTCCGCTTTGCAGGGTCCGACATTCATCTGATGCGCCACTTCGGCGATGAATTTGGCGGGAGCTTCAACGGGGAAACCGGCGTGCACAGGACGGTCGATCTTGGCCGCACCTTTCGATCGATCGACCAGATTGCATTCGCATCCAAAACCTTCGTGCTAAAGAACCCGGCCCAGATCTCCAAACAGATTGTTCCAGCAGGGAAAGCAACCGAGGCGGCCATCAAGATCGTGATGGCGCCGAAGAACGAGGATGAGAAAAAGCTCCGCGAGGTTCTTACCGGACTGTCCGCCAAGCTTGGACCTGCAGGTACCGCGAGCGTTTTGCTGCTCGGGCGGTACCGATTTCTCGAGCCGCACATGAGGGACCTGCGGCGCAGGTTTCCCCAACTACGCCTCAGTTTCAAGACGATCCATGCGTCGAAGGGCCTTGAGGCCGATCACGTGGTCCTCTTGAACGCAGACAGCGGTCGGATGGGATTTCCTTCCGAGATTGTCGATGACCCGTTGCTCGCCTTGGTCTCGCCGGAAGAAGAGCTGTTCGAGAATGCGGAAGAGCGGCGGGTGATGTATGTCGCCATGACAAGGGCCCGTCATACCTTGACGATCATAGCCTCGAACTCGCGACCATCCTCTTTTGTCACCGAACTCAGCAAGGATCCCGAATATGGCATCGCGGCCCAGTCGGGCGCAGAACAGGCTGCGCACGCATGCGGGGAGTGTGGTGGCCGGCTATTGGACGTGCGGGGGCAGGATGGTCGAACATGGTATCGCTGCGAACATGTCGAGCACTGCGGAAATCTGCTACCTGCCTGCTCGTCCTGTGGTGCGAGCCTTCCCCGTCGTCTGGACGGATCGGCCGAGGCTCGGTGTGCATGCGCTGCCAGCTATCCGGCATGTCCGCAATGCAAAGATGGATGGCTGCTTGAACGATCCGGGCGTTATGGTCGTTTTTTTAGCTGCGCTCGGTATCCAACCTGCACCGGCAAGGCTCAGCTTTCGACCAGCATGGCAGGTGTCAGGGCGACAAAGTCAAAGCGTTAGTACTCGCTCACCTTGCGACCTCCACAGCTCCACCTCCGGCGCGACAAGCGGTGCCTCCTTAAACTGCAGAATCAGCGGGTGTCCGATTTCACTCGGAGGGACGCGAAAGCGTTCTCGATAACACCACCTGAGAGGCGCATTTGACTACTGTTGGGGTAATTCCCTGCCCTTTCATGGATGCCCATTGACCAACGGCCCGCGATGTGCGCCTCTCATTGCTTGCACAAGGAAAATCCGATGCTCAAGCTTCTGCTCGCCCTCTCGGTCGGCGCTTTTTTCGTTTCGCCGCTTCAGGCCGGTGACATCCATCCGGTCATGAGGTCGTGCATGCCTGGGGTGAAGCATTGTGAGCGATGGGCCGAGGAATTCCCGACGGCGCTGGCGCTGGCACAGAAGGGCGATCATGCCGCACAGCAGACCGTGGCTTTCTGCCTGTCTTCCGGATGCCATGGCGCGGTGGTCGTCGACAGGGTCGCCTCCTGCAGCTGGCACCTCGTCATCACCAATTCGGGTGCGGCCACCGTGCTCGACCGCTCCAACCTCAGGAACACCTGTCGGCCGATGACGCCGGCTCAGAAGGACGAAGCCCGTGCTCACGCCGGCGAGCTCGTCCGCAAGATCTATAATCGTGACATGGCGGCGACCGACCAGATGTAGGCCCCGCCCTCCTCCGGCGCTCGGCCAACGACCGGCGTCAAAAATAAATCTCATTGCCCTCCCCGCTTTGGCCGCTATTCTCCTCTCAAGAAAATCGGGAGGACCATAATGATCCTGCACTGCGTGTTCCTGCGGCTGAAGACGGCGATGACGATGGACGACAAGCAATCGCTGTTCGACGCGATCGTCGCATTGAAACAGGTCATCCCCGGCATATTGGATATCAAATACGGGCCGAATGTTTCGCCCGAAGGCCTGCATGCCGGCTTCGTCGATGGTTTTGCCGTGACCTTCGAAAGCGCCGAAGCGCGGGATGCCTATCTCGTCCATCCCGAACATGTGACCGTCGGCGAGCGTATCGTTTCCTCGACGGACGGCGGCCTTGCCGGCATCCTGGTCTTCGACCTCAATCTGTGAGAACGGCCGGCAGTTGCGGAATGCAGCTGGTATCCGTATCGTAAGGCGATCGTTCCACCGATTTCAGGTTGGGCCATGCATCAGCAGATCCAGCTTTTTGGCGCTATCGCGGTCCGGCCCGCCGTCCTTGCTCTCATTCCCCGGTTCGAAACTGCCACGGGATTGACCGTTGCGGTCAGGCGGGAAGTCAATCCGACAGTCAAGAAGCAGATCGAAGCCGGAGAAGCTTTCGACCTCGTCATCATCAATCCGTCCATGGTGCAGGATCTGACTGCCACGGGAAAGGTCAAGGCAGGGAGCCAGGTCTGGTTTGGCCGAGTCGGGATGGGTGTGGCGGCAAAGGCGGGCAGCCGGCCACTGGACATAAGATCCGTCGACGCATTCATACACGCATTGAAAAGCGCCGAAACGATCGCTTACGCCAGTGACGGAACCAGCGGCGGCTACTTCTCCGCTTTGCTGGATCGGCTGGGAATAGCCGATGAGGTAAAGCCGAAGCTCGTGGCCGTACCTGGAGGGCAGACGGCGTCGGCCGTCTGCCAGGCGAAAGCCGAGCTGGCCGTCGTTCCAGTGACTTCGATTCTCGCCGCCGCTCCCGAAGTCGTGCTCGCCGGCCGATTTCCGGCAGAACTGCAAAGTTACATCGACTTCGCCATCGGCGTCAGCGCCGATCTGCGGGATGCAGAAGCCGCCAGGCGGCTCTCGGAGTTTCTGACCTCGACCTCGGTTGACGACATCCTCGCGGCAAAGGGTGTCGAGCGCCGCTAGCGCAGCGGCACACGAACCCCCTATCCTTAGCTCGATTTCGCCATGGCGGCGGCGAGCTGATCGACATTGTAGCGGAACATCTTCTCATAGGTCGGCGCCGGGCCCTTGGCATCGGAGAGCGATTCGACATAGAGCTCGCCACCGGGTTCGGCGCCGGTTGCCTTGGCGACCTGCTTGACCAGGCGCGGATCGTTGGAATTCTCGAAGAAATAGGCCTTCACACGCTCGCTCTTGATCTGCTCAATCAGCTTGGCGACGTCGGCGGCGGACGCTTCGCTCTCGGTGGAAAGACCGAGCGGCGCAAGGAAGCTGACATTATATTCGCGGCCGAAATAACCGAAGGCATCGTGGCTGGTCAGGACCTTGCGGCGGTCGTCGGGAATCTTGTCGAATTTCGAATGGGCGTATGCGTTGAGCTCATCGAGCGTCTTTGAATATTTCTCGGCATTGGCCTTGAAGGCGGCGGCATCGGCGGGATCGGCCGCCGACAGCGCCTTTTCGATGTTGGCGACCCAGACCTTGACGTTAACGGGGCTGTTCCAGACATGCGGGTCGGTGATCTCAGAACCATCCTCTTCCATGGTGCGGGTGACGACGCCTTCGGAAACCGTAACCGGCTTGCCCTTATAGCCCGAGGCGCTGATCAGCCGGTCCATCCAGCCTTCCAGCCCTTCGCCGCTGACAAAGGTGACTTCAGCCGCCTTCAAATTCTTCGCGTCGGCGGGCGACGGTTCGAATTCGTGGGGATCGCCGTTCGGACCGACGAGGCTCGTCACCTTCACATGCTCGCCGCCGACCTCTTTGACGACATCGGCAAGCACGGTGAAGGACGCCACAACCTTCAGCGTTTCGGCCGAGGCGGGTGCCGCCGAGAGCACCAGTGCGGGAAGTGCAGCGGCGGCGAGAAGCAGTCTGCGCGATATCATCGAAGTCTCCTTGAAGTCAGCCCTTCAGATGCGGGCGGGGAAAGAGGCGCCGGGCGATGCCGGAGGGCGCGAAAAGGATTGAGAAGGCGTAGATGAGGGCCGCCGTCATGATGATCGTTGGGCCGGAGGCGAGTTCGAGATGGTAGGAGGCGATCAGGCCGAGATAACCGGAGGCGGCGCCGGTCGCGGTCGCAATCAGCATCATCACGGGCAGGCTGCGCGACCAGAGCTGGGCGACGGCGGCCGGCAGCATCATCAGGCCGACCGCCATCAGCGTGCCGAGCGCCTGGAAGCTGGCGACAAGGTTCAGCACCACGAGCAGCAGGAAAAGGACATGGTAGACCGGCCCACGTCCGCCGACGGCTCTGAGAAAACCGGGATCGAAGCATTCGGCCACCAGCGGCCGGTAGACGGCGGCGAGGACGACGAGCGTCAGCGAGGTGATCGCGCCGATCTGGTAAAGTGCCGGCGCATCGATCGCCAGGATGGTGCCGAAGAGCACGTGCAGCAAATCGATGTTCGAGCCGCGCAGCGAGACGATCAGCACGCCGAGCGCCAGCGACGCGAGATAGAAGCTGGCGAAGCTCGCATCTTCCCGCAGCACGGTCATGCGGCTGACGGCGCCCGAGAGCAGCGCCACCGACAGGCCGGCGACAAGGCCGCCGAGGCCCATTGCCGTCAGCGATAGCGAGCCGGCGACGAGATAACCGAACGCCGCCCCGGGCAGCACCGCATGGCTCATGGCGTCGCCCATCAGGCTCATGCGCCTCAGCATCAGGAAGACGCCGATCGGCCCGGAGCCCAGCCCGAGGCAGAGGCAGGCGACAAGGGCGCGGCGCATGAAACCGAAATCGGCGAAGGGCGCGAGAAAGAGATCGTAGGCCGTCATGCCGCCGGCGCCTCTTCAGCTTCGCAGGCGGCGGCATCCTCGTCCCAGCGCTCGGCCATGGCGCGGGCCTTCATCAGATTGGCGGAGGACATGACCTCGGCGGTCGCCCCCCACCCGACAAGCTCGCGGGCCAGGAGCAGGGTTTGCGGGAAATGCGCGCGGACGAGCTCGAAATCGTGCAGCACGGCGATGACGGTGCGGCCCTCGCCATGCCAGCGGAGGACGAGTTCGACGAGATCCCGGGTCGTGCGGGCATCGATCGCGGTAAAAGGCTCGTCGAGCAGAATGACGCCGGCGTCCTGTAGCAGCAGGCGCGCAAAGAGCACGCGCTGGAACTGGCCGGCTGAGAGCGTTCCGACATGGCGCCGGCCGAAGCCGTCGAGGCCGACGGCGGCAAGCGCCTCGCCTGCCCTCTCCAGGTCGGCGGGCCCGACGCGGCCAAAGGCTCCCCTCGTCTTCCAGACGCCGAGCATGACGGTGTCGATGACCGAGATCGGAAAGCGGCGATCGATCTCGGCCGCCTGCGGGAGATAGCCGAATTCCGCCCGGCCAAGCCGATGCTCGATCCTGCCTTCGGCCGGCCGAAGCTCACCCATGATCGCCTTCAGCAGCGTCGACTTGCCCGCCCCGTTCGGCCCGGCAATCGCCGTCAGGCTGCCGGCGGCGAAGGCGCCGGAGACATGATGGACGGCCGGGTGGCGGTCATAGGCGATGGTGAGATCGTCGAGACGGATCAATGGCGTCATGGCAGCAACACCGCCCAGTGGATGGCGAGCCAGAGGACGGCAATGACCAATGTGATGCCGACTACCCTCAATAAGGCCGATTGTCCCATGAGGCTGATGGGAAGGCGATCGGGGTTTCGCGGCATGGCTGATCCTGCAATGTAATAACATTACAGTTATGTTATAACGATTGCGGCAAGATTGAGGCGAGAGCGGGACTTTGGTGGATGCGGCGGTTCTCTGCCTCCCCTTTCGTTTGGGCGACGATGAGGCTCAGAGAGGCAAGCGCCGACATTCCAGAGAGCCTCCTCCTGAGAGTTTGTGAAGCTTTTGAAGCTGGCGCGTTTCTGGCCGGTCTTGGTTTGCCGATGTAATCGATCGTCAGACGATTGCGCGGTGCGTTCGGATGGTCGCTTGTTGGCGTCAGGGT